>JAHJLN010000162.1 GCA_018821715.1 Pseudomonadota bacterium
ATACTGCAATCAGCTCATGCGAACATATTATAAAGGACCTTGATCGCTATAACGATGGCGATGACATCTGCATAAGCTATATTCCAATAGAGAATAAACAGGTTCATAATGCCAATGTTCTGGGGGCAAGTCTGCTTTCAAGGGTTTATTCTTTTTCAAAGAATGAAGAATATCGTGAGCTTGCTTCGAAATCAATTAATTATACTATTAAATATCAAAGAGGTGATTTTTCCTGGTATTATGGGGAAGCTGACAACCTTCACTGGGTTGACAATTTTCATACTGCATATGTGCTGGATTCAATAAAATACTATATTGAATGTACGGGGGATAATAAATTATCAAGCAAATTGGAAGCTGGATATCAATTTTGGAAAAAGACTTTTTTTTTAGAAGATGGAACCCCTGCATATTATGACAATAAAATATATCCCATTGATATTCAGTGCTCTTCCCAGGCAATTGATACTTTAGTCTTCTTTTCAAACCTTGATAACACTTCTTTGCAACTTGCAAAAAAAATAGCGAATTGGACCATTGATAATATGCAGGATAAGAGTGGATATTTTTATTACAGAAAATACAAATACGGTATCATTAACAAAACACCTACCTTGCACTGGGGCCAAGCAACTATGATGAGTGCTTTGAGTGGATTATTATTGGAACTGAACAATCATGAATAAACAAAAAAAGCCAAGTGTATTAATTATTGTAGAAAATTTACCTGTACCCTTTGACACGCGAGTTTGGAAAGAGGCCTATGCATTAAAGGAAAATGGCTATAAAGTTATTGTTTTGTGTCCAAAAGGCAAAGGGTTTGAAAACTGGTATGAATTACTGGAAGGTGTTCATATTTACAGGCACCCCATGCCCAAAGAGGGGCGTGGGGCGTTGGGGTATCTTGTTGAATATTCATCTGCTTTATTCTGGGAATTTATATTTTCAACAGGGATCTTTCTAAAGCATGGGTTTGGTATCATACAAGGGTGCAACCCACCTGATAATATATTTTTAATAAGTTTATTGTTTAAAATTTTTGGAGTGAAATATATTTTTGATCACCATGATGTAAACCCGGAACTTTATTATGCAAAATTTGAAAGAAAAGATTTTTTATATAACGTACAGTGCCGGCTTGAAAAAATGACATTCAGATGTAGTGATGTTGTGATGTCAACGAACCAGACTTATAAGAAGATTGCCATTGAAAGGGGTAACATAAGCCCTGATGATGTGTTTGTAGTAAGGAATGGCCCGGACCTTGACAAATTCAAACCTGTCGCGCCCATCCCTGAACTTAAATATGGTAAAAACTACCTTGTCGGGTATGTCGGGACAATGAGTGTTCAAGAAGGCCTGGATATTCTTTTAGAGGCAGCCCATTACATTAAGGCCAATGGTAGAAATGATATCTACTTTACCTGTATCGGGGGCGGCCCGGGGTTAGATGAACTTATTCAAATGAAAAATGATATGGGACTTGATGATATCGTCAATTTCACCGGTAGAATACCTGACAAAGAATTGCTTGAAATACTTTCTACTGCTGATGTCTGTGTTAATCCTGACAAACCCAGTGAAATGAATGATATGTCAACAATGATCAAAATTATGGAATATATGGCGCTTGGCAAACCTATCGTTCAGTTCGATTTAAAAGAAGGAAAATATTCGGCAAAAGATGCAGCGTTGTATGCAAAAACAGGGGGTTTTAAAGATTTTGCTGAAAAAATACTGGAGCTTGTTGATAATCCTGATTTGAGAAAAAACATGGGTGATTTTGGGCGAAAAAGAGTTGAAGAAAAACTTGCCTGGAAATATTCGATTCCCAATTTATTGAAAGCCTATAAAAGAGCTTTAATGAAATAATCTTTGTTCTGATTTAAATAACAATCAAAAAACTATATTAAAAAAGGAGAAAATACTTGAAAATTTTTATTGATAAAAAAATACTCATTGATGCTGCATCAGGAGCGAATGAATCTCCTGACAGTCTCGATCTGCTCAGCAAACTTGTAAAATCTTCAGAATACAGTCTCTGGATATCTGCAATTTCTATCTATTCAATTCAATCTATTGTTTCAAAACTGGAAAACAGTGCCAAAGCAAAAGATCTGCTTGAAATGATAAAAAATGAATTTTCGATCATTCCATTCAGGAACTCTGCCTTTTCAAAGGTTCTGGACAATTCAACGCCTGACTTTAAAGATGCTATCCAGCTACACAATGCACAGGAAATGAACATGGACTGTATTATTACCCCAAATCCCGATAATTTTGTTAATCCAGGCATACCGGTATATACCCCTTCTCTATTTCTTGAAAAATTCAATGCCGGTGATTTTGATAAAACATCCCAGGTTCCCTTTCTGGATCTCAAAGCACAACATCATCAGATCTTCAATGAGATTGATGACAGGTTTGCAGATATCATGGCCAATACAGGATTTATCCTTGGTAAATATGTGGATGAGTTTGAAAAAGGATTTGCAGACCTCCATGATGCCAGATACTGCATTGGTGTTTCAAGCGGTACAGACGCCCTCCATATTGCCATGATGAGCCTTGGAATCGGACATGGTGATCTGGTTATCGTGCCTGTGAACACCTTTATTGCAACGGCTGAACCTGTTTCTCTGTGCGGTGCTGAGCCTGTTTTTGCTGATTGTGACAAATATTATAATATGGATACTGAAAAATTAGAGGCCCTGATTGCAGGCATGGATGAGAGTCTTAAAAAACGATTAAAAGCAATCGCTCCTGTTCATCTTTATGGTCAGTCATCAAACATGGATGAAATTTTAAGAATTGCAGACAAGTATGGACTGGATGTTATAGAAGATGCCTGCCAGGCGCATCTTAGCGAGTATAAAGGCAAAAAAATCGGAACCATGGGGAAATTCGGGGCTTTCAGTTTTTATCCAGGCAAAAATCTGGGTGCCTGGGGTGAAGCAGGTGCCTTGATAACCAATGATGAACGACTATATTTACATGCCAAACAACTCCGGCAGCACGGTGAGATTGAAAGATACCATCATAATCTTGTGGGGCACAACTACAGGATGTCAGCGTTTCAAGGGGCTGCTCTTTCCGTAAAGATGAAATACATTGTTGAATGGACACAAAAAAGACAGCAAAATGCCAGGCTCTATAAAAAATATCTTGATACGGTTCCGGGAATTGACCTTCCCCAGGAACGGACAGGATGTCCTTCTGTTTTTCATCTTTTTGTTGTCCAGACAGATAACAGGGATGATCTCCAGAAATACCTGCAGGAAAATGGTGTTGCAAGCGGGCTTCATTACCCTGTTCCGCTTCATCTTCAGGATGCCTATAAGTTTCTGGGGTATAAAAAAGGAGATTTTCCTGCTGCAGAAAAAGCGGCCCAACGGATTTTGTCTTTACCCATGTATCCTGAACTGACAGAAAAAAATATTGAATATGTCTGTGAAAAAATTAAAGACTTTATAAAAAAATAAGGCGGTCTAATGGAAGGGATCAATGTTGTTACTTCTGATGTCAAGCTTGGCAAGGATGTAAAGATTTTTAATTTTGTCAATCTGTATGGCTGTAAAATAGGTGACAGGACAAAAATAGGTGCGTTTGTTGAAATTCAAAAAAATGCGACAATTGGCGCTGACTGTAAAATCCAGAGTCACACCTTTATTTGTGAGGGCGTCACCATTGAAGACAAGGTTATGATTGCCCATGGTGTGATGTTTATCAACGACAAAGAGCCGGGTGCTGTTAACGCAGACGGTTCCCTGCAGTCAGAGGATGACTGGGAATGTATTCCCACCTGGGTTAAAAAAGGGGCATCCATCGGGTCAAACGCAACCATCATGTGCGGCATTACCATTGGTGAAGGTGCGCTTGTTGGAGCGGGTGCGGTTGTTACAAAAGATGTGCCTGCCTGGTCTGTGGTTGTTGGGAATCCAGCCAGAGTTATCCGGATGCGCGGGTGATTTATGTTTGGTAACCAACCTGGATTTAAATATTACTTATTATTACTGGATACACTTATTATAAGTGTATCCATTGTGCTTGCAGGAAAAGAGATAGGGGTTTTTCCCCCTTTGTATATCGTGATCGTATCTCTTTTGATGCTGTTATTTAATGATTTATATAAAAGGAATATTGTTTACACCCGGTATAGACAGACGATTCTTTTAATAAAATCCATGGCTATTTCTTCCCTTGTGTCGCTTGTCATCATGGCTATTCTACAGTATGGTTTTTTTATTGAAAACGGCCGCTTCTATCTGTTTAAATATTTTATTTTTTCTATTTTTGTTTTGATAATCGCAAGAGTCCTTTTTGTTCATAAAATAATGAATTTTCTTTCTGCAAAAGGTTACTTCAATACCAATATCCTTATTGTGGGGGGAGATAAAGCAGGGGTCTTTGTTGCGGACACTATTGGAAAAGATACGGTTTTTAATTTTAATATAGTCGGGTTTATTGATGACTATAAAGAAATCGGTGAAAAGATAAACAGTAAATATGAAAATCTTGGAAAATTAAAAGATCTTGATTCACTTGTTAAATTAAACAATGTCAATGAACTGCTCATTGCCATTGATGGGCTTACTTATAGCCGATTGATAGCGGTTACTGACCAATGCCTTAAAACAGGTATTGTTGTGAGAATATATTCAAATTTTCTGGAAATAATCACTAAAAAAATTAATGTTGAATATTATGCGGGTTTGCCTGTGGTGATGCTACAAAATCAATCCCAAAATTCATGTTTATGGAAAATAAAACGCATTATTGACGCTGTTGCCGCGAGTGTTGCTGTTGTTCTGTTATTTCCCTTTTTTTTGTTTGTTGTTATCTGCATTAAGCTGTCTTCAAAAGGACCTGTAATTTTTAAGCAGACAAGAATCGGGAAAAATGGAAAACCCTTTGATTTTTATAAGTTCCGATCCATGCATTTGAATACTTCCGACACTAACCATAAGGAGTATGTGCAGGATTTTATCAAAGGGAATACCTGTTCTGAGCCCGATGGCATGAAAATTTTTAAAATAAAAGATGACCCCAGGATATTTCCTTTTGGTCATTTTATCAGGAAAACATCCATTGATGAATTCCCCCAGCTGTTCAATGTTATTAAAGGGGATATGAGTCTTATCGGTCCCCGCCCCTGCCTTCCCTATGAATGGGAATGTTACGATGAATGGCATAAAAACCGGTTAAATATCCTTCCCGGATGTACGGGTCTGTGGCAGGTGCTGGGACGAAGTTCAGTTACTTTTGAAGAAATGGTTGTTCTTGATCTTTATTATATCAGTAATCTCAATTTACTATTATGGCTTGATCTTAAGATTGTATTGCAAACTATTCCTGTAATTTTCTTTGGAAAAGGCGGTTTTTAAATTTAAAATTCATTGGAGGCGTTATGTTTAATGTAGGCGTTATTGGATGCGGATACTGGGGACCCAACTTAATAAGAAATTTCAGTCAACTTAACAGGACCAGGGTTACCACGATTTCAGATCTTGAGACAAAGAGACTTGATCATATGAAAACCCTTTATTCCGGTGTTGATACCACAACAGATTATCTGGATATTATAAATGATGAAAAAATAGATATTGTTGCTGTAGCAACCCCTGTGCATACTCATTTTAAATTTGCATCTGAAGCTTTGTCTGCCGGAAAACATGTGTTCGTTGAAAAACCCATGACCGCCTCTGTTGAAGAAGCGGAAAAACTGATAAGTCTTGCCCGGGAGAATGGGTGCAAACTTATGGTGGGGCATACGTTTCTTTACACTGCTGCTGTGAGAAAGATGAAAAAAATCGTAGAGTCGGGTGAACTTGGTGAAATATACTATATTAACTCCCAGAGACTAAACCTGGGGCTTTTTCAGAAGGATATCAATGTTATCTGGGACCTGGCTCCCCACGATATTTCAATTATCAATTATCTTCTTGATATGGAACCATCAGAGGTCAGTGCTGTTGGCGCTTCACATATTAATCCTGCCATTGAAGATGTTGCCACCGTACACCTGCACTATAAAAATAATGTCATCGCCTTTGTTCAGTGCAGCTGGCTTGATCCTGACAAGGTAAGAAAAATGACCATTGTCGGAAGTAGGAAAATGATGGTATATGATGATGTGCAGGCAACTGAAAAAATCAAAATCTATGATAAGGCCGTGGAAGTGCCCAAACACTATGATACATATGCTGAATTCCATTATTCATACAAATACGGGGATATCCTGATTCCCAAAATTGACGGGGGGGAGCCGCTGCGTACAGAACTGAGTCATTTTGTTGATTGCATTGAAAATGATACACAGCCTTTAAGCGATGGGTATAACGGCTTGGGTGTGGTCAAAGTTCTTGAAAAAAGCAGCAATTTCTTGAAAAAAGAATAAATATGCAACTTTTTTTTCTGCTTTTAGCTGCTCATATCTGTGGTGATTTTTTATTGTACTCCCCCCGGTTATCCTCTGCCAAAAGGGTCACAGGTTTTAAGCTGCGCTTAAAAGCAGTAACAATACATTGCTTTTTTCATTCATTAATAATTATCCTTATATTGTGGATAGCCGGCTACGATTTTATCTTTATATTACAGGCTGCTTTGTTTATCAGCATACTTCATTTTATTATTGATGTATCGAGAGTTTATATTGAGAGTTTTATTTTTAACAAAAAAGATTTTGCCATACTAAAAAGAAAAGATTTTATCTCATATATAACGGGTAACAAAAATGCAGAATGTGCTCCGTTTATGGAAAAATATATGAAAAAATGGATATCCATTAATCTGATTGATCAAGGGTTGCATATTGGAATCATTTTAATGTTTTTGAAATTGACGTTCCATGAATAATATCAATCTTTTTGTAACAGGAACTCGAGGTATCCCTGACATACCTGGAGGAATAGAAACCCATTGCCAGGAACTCTACCCCTTGATCGCTGAAAAGGGTTACAAAATAACTATCTCCGGGCGGAAAAACTACTTAAAATCCAATCGGCGTGAATGGAAAGGCTTAAAAATATTGCCTGTTTGGACACTACCGAATCTATATGCTGAAGCCATAGTCCACACTTTTTTTTCAATTTTGAAGGCAAAATCATTGAAGGCTGATTTGCTTCATATTCATGCTATAGGTCCTGCAATACTAATTCCTTTCGCTAAATGTTTAGGGCTTAAAGTTGTCTTTACAAGCCATGGCCAGGATTATAAGAAAAAAAAATGGGGTATATGGGCAAAGCTGATATTAAGCTGTGGAGAGTATCTTGGGGGAAGGTTCTCAGACAATGTAATTGCAATCTCAGATAGCATTCACGATATTCTTTTGAAACGATGTAAAAGAAAAGCATACATTATTTATAATGGGGTATCTCTGCCTGAACCCTCCACTAACACTGAATTTCTTGACAGAATTGGTGTAACACCAGATCGTTATGTTCTTGCGGTTTCCCGGTTTGTGCCTGAAAAAGGCCTTGACCTTCTCATTAAAGCGCTTCAGTTAGGTTACACGCCATACAAACTGGTGATTGCCGGTGATGCAGACCATGAAACAAATTACAGTAAAAATCTTAAACAGATGATTGATGCGGATGACAGGATAATGAGAACCGGATACATTACAGGGGAACCATTAAACCAGCTTTATAGCCATGCCGGTCTTTTTGTCCTTCCATCATTTCATGAAGGACTGCCCATCGCTTTGCTTGAAGCCATGAGCTACGGGCTTTCCGTACTTGTATCAGATATTGAAGCCAACCTTGAAGTAGGCCTGGCAAAAGAAAGATATTTCAACTGCGGGGATATCACAGATCTTAAAGAAAAAATCGACTATCATCTTGCTAATCCTATCAGTCCGGATGAAAAATCAATTTTCAGATCCCGGATAGAAGAAAGATATAATTGGACTAAAATTGCAGACCAGACCATCAAAGTCTATGAAGAAACCCTTGCCCGATAAAGAGTGGGAAATTGTTCTGTGTTGTGCAAAGCAATTGTCTGTGAACCCCCCTGAAAATAACCTAAAAGAATATATAACCGGCCGGATTGACTGGCCTGTGGTTTTTGCCTTAGCAGGGAAACACGGATTGACCGGTTTTTTATATCCAAGTCTCGCACAGCATTGCAGGGAACTCATGCCAGAGGCTGCCTTGAACCAGTTGAAATCCGTTTATTTCCAGAACAGCACAAGGAATCTTTTATTAAGCTCCTGTTTAATAAAAATTTTACACCTGTTCAAACAGAACGATATTGAAGCCATCCCCTTCAAGGGCCCTGTTCAATCTGATTTGATCTATCACGATATCGGGATCAGAACTTTTTCTGATCTTGATATTCTTGTAAAAAAAGAAAATGCTGTAAAGGCTATGAACCTTTTGTCTGAGCAAGGATTTAAAACATGTGTTAAAATTCCGGAATCCCAAAACAAGGAATATCTTGAAAATGAAAACTTTTTTCAGTTGGCAAATATCTCAGGGGACATTAACATCGATCTGCACTGGGAGATAAGCGGCCGGTATAACCTTGAGCCAATGTATTATCCTGCTGAAGAATCGCTCACCCCAACCCTGCTGCTTGGAAAAGAAATCAAGACACTCAATTCTGAAGACATGTTGATTCACCTTTGCATTCATGGTGCCAGTCATTGCTGGGACAAACTTGAGCTCATCTGCTCTGTGGCAAAGATTGCCGCCTCTGACTTTATTGGCAATTGGGAACATGTCATAAAAAAATCAGAAGCCTTGAGATGTAAAAGGATGGTGCTTCTGGGATTGCAGTTGGCCAGGAATTGTTTTGATATTGACCTGGCATCAGCTATCAGATCTGACATTGATAGAGATCCCCGCATAGAAAAACTTTCTGATTATGTCCTGGGTAAAATCAAAAACAGGGACGTGGCTCTTTCTGAAAGGCTTAGCTGGCGCTTTTCTCCTATTCATTTCCATGTCCGGGACTGCTTCGGGGATGGTGTAAAATACTTCCTGCGTCTTTTTTTCCGACCAACCATCAGAGAGTGGGACAAATATCCTTTACCGGATTCTTTACTCTTCCTTTACCGCTTTTTAAGGCCATACCGGCTGATTAAAGAAGGACTTGTAAAACAACATGCTTAGGGAACACGGTTCATTAACTCTGGATATGCAAAAAGCAATTGATATTGCAATTACAGGGTTTTCTTTTATTGCAGCATATTTTATCAAGCGGCATCTGCTGCCGGGAAATTTGAGCAATCTTTCGAGAGATCCGAACTATTATATTATTTTACTTCTCATTGTGATTGCCTGGTATATTTCCTTTAAATGGATGGGCATGTATATGTCCTATCGGCAAGAACCCTTCTGGCAGTTTTTTATTGTTATTTTAAAATCCTGTTTCATGGGGATGATCCTTATCAGTATTGCCATGTATTTCCTGCATATTCCGGGGGTCAGCCGTCTTTTAATGGGGACATTCCTGGTGTTGGATATTGGTCTTCTGACCTTGTCCAAATTCATTATTTTCAAGGCCCTGGAAAAAGTTCGGACAGATGGATTCAATACCCGGAATGTTCTGATTGTGGGAAGTCAGAGCCGTGCCCGGCAGGTTATAGAAGCGGTTGAAAAATACAAGGCAACCGGCTACAGGGTTGTGGGGTGCTTTGAAGCGGAAGAAGAAAGACTTGGCACAACAGTTCTCAACGGTCACAAGGTAATCGGTCTTGTAAAGGACCTTGAAACTTACTTAAGAAATAATATTGTGGATGAGTTGATTTTTGCCATGCCATTAAAAAGAATCGAAAAGGCTGACCGGTACATTACCATGGCAGAAAACATGGGGATTAAAGCCAGGATTATTCCGGACTGGGAACTCAATTATCTGATGTATCGGCCTGGTATTGCCACCATACAGTTTGAAGAGTTTTTAGGAGTTTACAACATGACCCTTCAGACAACGCCCCAGAATGAAGGGGCGCTGTTGATCAAGAATGCTTTTGATTTAGTTTCAGCGATTCTTTTGATTATTTTATCATTTCCTTTTTTTATCACCATTGGCCTTGCCATTAAATATTTCTCTAAAGGCCCTGTTTTCTATAAGCAGGAACGCTTAGGGTTGAATGGCCGACGGTTCATGGTCTATAAATTCAGGACCATGGTGGAAGATGCGGATGAGCGGTTAAAAGAGCTTGAAGAAATGAATGAGATGGATGGGCCTGTGTTTAAAATCAAGAATGATCCCAGGATTATTCCCCATGTAGGATCTTTCTTGAGAAAAACCAGCCTGGATGAGCTGCCCCAGTTGTTTAATGTACTCAAGGGGGAAATGAGCCTGGTGGGGCCGCGGCCGCCTATACCCAAGGAAGTGGATGAATATTCGGTCTGGCATAGGCGGCGGATATCCATGAAACCCGGGATGACGTGTCTGTGGCAGATTGCGCCCCAAAGAAATGATTTGAGTTTTGAAGAGTGGATGAAACTGGATTTAAAGTATATTGACAACTGGTCTTTGTTTAATGACTTCAAGATCCTGGTGCTCACGGCCAAGGCGGTTCTGACAGGGGCAGGTCGATAGCTGCGCTTTAGCGGAAACTGTTAAAAAAACGAATCTTGATGATATGTTTTTACAAATTGTAATTCCAATTGACAATTTGTAAAGTACATTATATTTTCCAGGCATGATAAAAAGAAACCTATCCCAAAAGCTAAAATTGCTGGCCGAACAATACCCTGTTGTGACAGTCACCGGCCCCAGACAGTCCGGTAAAACGACCCTGGTCAAATCTATTTTCCCGGACTGGGGCTATGTCTCCCTGGAAGAACCGGATATACGCGAGTTCGCTTCAATTGATCCCAGAGGATTTATAGCGGCTTATCCAAGGCATTATATCCTGGATGAAGTACAAAGGGCGCCTGATCTCTTTTCATACATTCAGACCCACGTGGATGACCTGGGTGAACAAGGCATTTATGTTCTGACGGGTTCTTCCAATTTCGGGCTGCTGGCAGGGATTAGTCAGTCGCTGGCCGGAAGAGTCGCCATCCTGGAGTTGCTTCCCTTCTCTTTTTCCGAATTGGAACAGGCGGGCCGGATGCCGGGTTCCATTGAAGAATTGATGTTTACCGGTGCCTATCCGAGAATCTATGATATGAATCTTGAACCGTCAAGATGGTATTCCAATTACGTGGCAACCTATCTTGAAAGGGATGTGCGACAAATAAAAAATGTAACGGATTTATCAGCATTTCAACACTTTCTGAAGATGTGTGCCGCGCGATCTGGTCAGATCCTGAATCTTTCAGCGCTGGGCAATGATTGCGGTATCACTCACAATACCGCCAAGGCATGGCTTTCCATTCTTCAGGCCGGCTATATCGTGTACCTGTTGAGGCCACATTTTAAAAACTTCAACAAAAGGCTGATTAAAAGCCCAAAACTCTATTTTTATGATTCAGGCCTTCTTTCATATCTCCTTGGGGTTCCCTCACCGGTAAGCCTGAACACCCACAGCCATAGGGGATACATCTTTGAGACATGGGTGATTTCCGAGCTGTTAAAAGGCAGAATGAACCGTGGACTCAAAGAAAACATATACTTCTGGCGAGACAATGTGGGTCATGAAATCGACTGTATCGTAGAAAAAGGGGACAGGTTACTTCCGCTTGAGATTAAATCCGGAAAAACGGTTTCATCGGATTTTTTCAAAGGCTTGACATTTTACGTTGAGCTGTCCAAAGATCAGGCTGTTCAGCCTACCGTTGTCTACGCAGGGGAAACTGATCAGCCGAGGAAAAATGGAAATGTTTTGACCTGGAGATCCTTCGGAAATTCCATCCCTGGTGATATATAGAGCAACAGATGGCTGGCAGGGTCTGACCTCGGTAAGTTTTTGTTTTTACAAATGATATTGCTTTAATCAGGGGCTAAAAAGGTTTTAGAGTGCCCTTTTTTGATGCCCAAAAGGGGTGTTTAAGGATTGCGGGGTCAGGCTTGCGTAAGGGTTACAAGCCTTTGTAATTCTTCTACCATGTACAGGGGAAGAGAAAGCAGCCTGAACATAACCGGTTTTCCGGGCAGTGAAGTTGCGATGTCAATGCAGGAAGGGATATCCGCATTAAAACGAACGCCATAATTAAGTTTTTTTTCCTTGATAAAAACATGTAAAGACTTAAGGGTTCCGGTTTTGCCTGCTTTTACTTCCACGGGTATTATCCTGGGGCCATAGGACAGGATATAATCAATTTCTGAAGATGCCTGCCTTTTTTCTCTGGACCAGTAAAAAAGCTCCGGCTCCTCATAGCAGGGTCCGGCATAAAGAAGGTGTTGGCCGATAAATTGCTCACAGACAGGTCCTGAATTGATTAATGTCACTTTATCAGCCATTTCAATATCAGCATAGCTGACCCCGCAGGCTCTGGTGAGCAAACCTACATCTAAAAATAAAGGTTTCTGGTTTTTTTCATTGCTTTGGGCCCTCAGCGGGATGCCGTTTGCCGCTGTATGATAAACAGGATAGTAAACCCTGGCTAATGATAGAAGATGTAAGGCTTTTTTTAAATCAGCACTTTTTTCATTTTGATCCAGATTTACATATTTTAATTTTTGGCCGATCTGTAAAGGAAGTTTTTGAAAAACGGTCTGCAGCCTGACATGATTAACCCGCTGTTTATATTTGCCAAAATCATCTCGATAGGTCAGTAAGATGGACTGTTTTACCGTGTCAACTTCCAATAGTGAATTTGTATCGCTATATACCTGAATCGCGTCAGGCATGCCGCCTATGGCAAGGTAAAGTTTAAATAATTTCATTAATTCATCATGGACAACAACAGGAAATTCTTTGGGGTATTGATATTGTTCAATAAATTCTCTGAGTTGATGTCTGCCGATGCCATTCAGGAATTCTTTGAAGCTCATCGGTCCCAGGTGCATATATTCAATTCTGCCGACAGGCATTGAAAATGAGTGCTCTTCAAGAACAAATTCCAATAAAGATCCTGCGGCAATGACATGTAGAAGGGGTAATCTTTCATAAAAATAACGCAGAGCAGCCAATACCTCCGGGGCTGCCTGTATTTCATCCAGGAAAAGAAGGGTTTTGCCGGGCACTACTTTTTGTGTGGATTTCAGTTCAAGCAGGGTGATGATCTGTTTTGGATCTTTTGACTTAAAGCATGGGATGTAATCCTCATTAAATTCAAAGTTTATTTCAAGGAGGTCCAACCCATGTTCTTTGGCAAACAAGCGGACAAGACAGGATTTGCCGACTTGCCTGGCTCCCCGGATGACGAGAGGTTTTCGCGTTTTTTTATCTTTCCATTTTTTTAGATAATCAAGAGCAGCTCTTTTCATCAATTATCCA
>JAHJLN010000163.1 GCA_018821715.1 Pseudomonadota bacterium
TGCATGGCTTGATGAGAAAAAAACAAAAACCGGTTTTGAAATTAACTTCACCAAATATTTTTACGAATTTAAACCCCTTCGTTCTCTGGCCCAGATAAAGGCGGATATTCTGGCTTTGGAAAAAAGTTCTCTGGAATTGGAAAAAACAGTATTGGAGGATTGATCATGGATGATAACCATCAAAATATTATTATCTATAATACACCAGACGGTAAAGCCTCTGTCTCCCTGTATGCCAAAGACGGCATGGTATGGATGAACCAGAATCAAATCGCCCAACTTTTTGACACCTCCAAGCAAAACATTAGTCAGCATATCTCTAACATACTGAACGAAGGGGAATTAGAAGAAAATTCAGTTGTAAAGAATTACTTTACAACTGCTTCTGATGGCAAAGAATATAATGTGGCTTTTTATGCTTTAGAGATGATTCTGGCCATAGGATTCAGGGTTCGCAGCAAAAGAGGAACCCAGTTCAGGATATGGGCAAATCAGAACCTGAAAGAATACATGATCAAGGGCTTTGTCATGGATGATGAGCGCCTGAAAAATCCTGACGGCAGGCCTGATTATTTTGATGAATTATTGGAACGTATCCGGGAAATCCGGGCCTCTGAAAAACGCTTCTACCAAAAAGTGCGGGACCTGTTCGCCTTAAGCAGTGATTATGACAAAACTGATAAGGCAACCCAGATGTTTTTTGCCGAAACCCAGAACAAATTGTTGTTTGCTGTAACCGGACAAACCGCCGCAGAAATTGTATTGGACCGGGCAGATGCAGACAAACCCAATATGGCGCTCACATCATGGAAAGGCAGTGTGGTTAGAAAACAGGATGTTTTTATTGCCAAAAATTACCTGAACGCCGATGAAATTGATACCTTGAACCGTTTGGTCGTCATTTTTCTGGAAACCGCAGAGCTGAGAGCCAAAAATAGGATCGATATATCCATGAAATTCTGGCATGAAAATGTGGACAGAATTTTGGAATTTAACGAACAACCCCTGCTCACCGGAAAAGGCAAAATCAGCAATACTGCTATGAAAGAAAAAGTAAAGCAAATTTATCAGTTGTTTGACACCCACCGTAAAGCCTATGAAGCCGAACAGGCTGACAATCAGGATATGGAAGAGTTAACCCAGCTGGAACAGAAAATAGAGAAAAACAAATAATGGAACGCTACGAAAAATATAAGGACAGCGGTGTTGAGTGGATTGGGGATATACCTGGAGAATGGGAAATAAAGAAGATAAAGCATAAATGCTATGTGAAAGCTCGTGTCGGGTGGAAGGGTTTAAAATCGAGTGAATTCTTGACAAATGGATACTCATATCTGATTACCGGTATTGACTTTAAAAAAGACAAGATTGACTGGAATGATTGTTATCATATCGACAAAGAAAGGTATGATGAAGACCCGTACATTCAGCTTAAAGATGAAGATTTGCTTATAACAAAAGATGGGACTATCGGAAAACTTGCGGTTGTCAGCAGATTGGAAAAACCAGCATGCTTAAATAGTGGGATTTTTGTTGTTCGATCACTAAATAAGGACTTTTCAACAAGATATTTGTTCTGGGTTTTAAAATCAAATTTATTTTATCAATTTAATGACTACACATCTTATGGTTCGACAATTCAACATTTATACCAAAATGTATTTGTAGAGTTCTGGTACCCATTTCCGATGCTAAAAATCCAAATAATAATTGCCAACTACCTTGACCAAAAAACAGCACAGATTGATGAACTCATCGTTCAGAAAGAACGATTGATTGAACTGTATGAAGAAGAAAAAACAGCCATTATCAATCAGGCTGTAACCAAAGGTATTAATCCTGATGTCGAGCTAAAGGACAGTGGTATTGAATGGCTGGGGGAGATCCCTGTACACTGGCAGGCAACAAGGCTTAATAGGCTGATTAGAGTGAAGGATGGAACCCATGAAACTCCAAGTTATATAAGTGAGAGTGAAAACAGTTATCCATTAGTGACTTCAAAAGATTTCGAAAAGGGGCAAATTAATTTTGATAAAACTAAACAATCATTGCAGCGGACCGCTGGGGAAGGCCTTCGGCCTTAAAGCCCCAGTTCCCTTCGGCTTCGCCTCGGCGGCCCCTGAGCTCAAACCGTTCTGTGCGACCCGAGGTTGCATAATTGAATGTGTAAAGGTAATTATTTCAGATACTTATTACACTTGGCGTATCCCCGCCAGTACCTTAGGGCGGCATGCGTGATACGCGCTGTGTATCGGGTGTGAAGCCCGTCCGACAATGTACCGAATCGGGAAGAAACCGTGAGGTGGACTCCCTTCCGGAAACCCCGTCCGGTTAAGGGCTAAGGTCAGAAAGATATGGCAAGAATATACAAAGGATTGCACGCACCGTCAGTGAGTACAGACCTACCGGAGTTAACAGGTCGCAGACATGCCTCTTTGTGTTCGCATGTGTGGAGCGGTTACAGGTTAATAACGTGCCTGTACGGGATTCATAAAGCCACCGGTGTCCAGATCCTGCCTAAGTCTTTCATTATGGTCAATTATGTAGAACGGGATAAGTCTGTTACTTCGCCTGGCGCAACGTCAGGAAGGCATTACCGTAAGGCGTGCTGATGGAGGAACAGAACAAAGAAGTTGGAAGAAGCAAATGCCATCGGGAAAGCCGGTGGATAGGGCATGAAACATGGCTCAACACTAAAACCTGCTGACATCAGTCCTGGTGAACAATGTGCCCACGTCCAACAGGTATTTTATTGTGAGAGAATCTGGAGAACCTTTGAAAATGAGAAAGCAAAAGATAGCTCTTGAAGCTGGTGCACTCATTGATGATGCTAAAAAATGGGAATCAATTGATTTCAAACCCATACGGCGACAGGTCAGAAGGCTGCAGATGCTTATCGCAAAGGCTGTTAAGGATAAGAGGTGGAACAAAGTTAGAGTTCTGCAATACATATTAACCCGCTCGTTCTACGCCAAGCTATTGGCTGTGAAACGGGTGACTTCCAACAAGGGGAAAAAGACCCCTGGCATTGACGGTATCCTGTGGCAGGGAGCCCGAGCCAAATGGCGGGCTGTATTCAGCCTGCGCTGACGTGGATATAGACCTCAACCATTAAGACGGATTTACATCCCAAAGAAGAATGGCAAGAAACGCCCACTTTCAATTCCAACAATGAAGGACAGAGCCATACAGGCACTGTATAAACTGGCACTTGCACCGGTAGCAGAAACCCTGGCCGATCGTAATTCATACAGCTTCAGGGAGGGTAGGTCCTGTGCTGATGCTGTAGCGGCTGCCTTCAACGCGCTGTCCAAGCCAAATTCGGCAACATGGATATTGGAAGGAGACATCAAGGGCTGTTTCGATAATATTTCCCATGAATGGATGATAGAAAACATCCCTATGGATAAAATCATTCTTGCCAAATGGTTAAAGGCCGGATATGTGGAAGATGGTATCACATACCCATCAAGGAAAGGAACTCCCCAAGGTGGAATTATCAGTCCCACCTATTCAAATATGGTGCTGGATGGCTTGGAGAATGCTGTGCACAATGCAGTACCCCGCCGATCCCGTATCAACTTTGTCCGCTATGCAGATGATTTCATCATTACCGGTAAATCCAAACGGATACTGGAGGAAAACATCAAACCAGTGGTGGAAGAGTTCCTTACAGAACGCGGCCTTGAATTATCACCAGAAAAGACCGTGGTCACCTATATCACAAAAAGATTTACGTTCCTCGGGCAAACCTTTAGAAAGCATGGTCGAAGGTTACACATCACACCATCAATCAAGGGAGTCCTCGCCCTAAAACAAAAGGTGGGAACACTCATCCGCAAGCACATCAGCGCCCCAATGCCGGTCCTGACCTACCCGATGCTTCAAAAAGGTCATTCATATTGCGAAATACAAAGAGAACATGTATTATAAGACTTAAACTATATAAGAGAGGTAACAATGCAACAAGCATCTCTGCCATTAAACGAAATGACCATCGCCGAAAAGATAGTTGCAATGAATCAAATATGGGATGACCTTATGCGTAATCCAGATGATATTCCATCGCCGGAATGGCATAAAGAAGTTTTGTCTGCTCGTGCTAAGCGAGTTCAAAATGGTGAAGCTCATTTTAAAGACTTTGACTCTGTCAAATCTGAATTACGTTCAGATTTTAAATGAATATTCAAATCCTTGATGAAGCTCAAGCTGACCTGCGCGAAGGAGCCCAATTTTACGAGCGGCAAAATGTAGGTCTTGGAACATATTTTCTCGATACCATATTTTCTGATATTGATTCTTTAATTCTCTACGCCGGTGTCCATATTCAACTCAATGGCTACCACCGGTTGCTATCAAAAACTTTTCCATATGCAGTCTACTATCAAATAGATGCTGATATCATAAAAATCTACGCCATTTTAGATTGTCGAAGAAATCCAAATCGAACAATCGAAGAATTAAAGCAACGTCGGACATAACCCTAAGGATTGACACGACCGGGACGGTCGTTCTCAATCTCTTGTTCAAGAAGCCCGGTATCAAAATTTATGTATAGGGTATTGCTAAAGAATGGGTATGAGTTAAAAAAGGTATCAAAGAAGAGTTTTAGAATTAATCATTACAAAACCAGGATAAATCCATTGGGTTTTAGTCATTTATGAGAGCACTCACACCTGCAATCCTGGCCATTTTCAATGATTTAACGCAGGTATCCCTTCCGGTTCCAAAGAGTTGCCGATAAATTAAAACAAAATCTGAGCCTATATTATCCAGGCCCTTTTGGCCCGAACATATAGGGCAAAACAGAACAAACATATGCAAGTTCTCCTCCGCAGTCAGGACAGATTGGTACATATTTGGTTATTGTTAATTTCACTGTAACCGTCTTTTCTCCCAGGCTGAGTTCAATTGCCATTCGGATTTGTTCGAGACTGATAGAACAGCCCGGATGTAAAAAACCATAATACCGCACCTTCATGAATCCTGAAGGTAATACCTGTTGCAAAAATCGTCTGATAAACTCAATCACATCAAGCTGTCCGGTCCGCCAGCGATTACCTTTACTCTTTTTATACCGGTAATAGACGATTCGATCTTCAACTTTTACAATCCGGGTATTTGATATGGCAACCTTAAACACATAGGGAGCTAAATACTTTATACTTTCAATACCGGTGCCTACGGATTTACAGTTCACGTTCCAGTCTTTTTGTCTGGCTTCAAAAGGTACCTGGTTGAGCAAACCGTTCTTTTTCATTAATTTTAAGAACTTGGCTTTAAATATCTTTGCCAGTGCTTTTGGCGGAATATAATCCCCCTTATGCCAAAGACCATCTTTTTTGAAAAAGGCACCGCCGGGAACAATATAGTGGATATGGGGATGATATTGGAGTTGTCTGCCCCAGGTATGAAGAACACCAAAGAAGCCTGGCAGATCACCACCCATATATTTTTTATCAGGACTTAGTTTTTTAATCGCATGGGAGGATGCTTTGAACATAGCGCCATAGGATATTCTCTGGTGACTTCTGGTAACGCCTCTCAGTGTATCCGGCAAGGTAAAGGTCACCATAACCTAAAGGTCACACGTAAAATAATGCCCCGGCACCTGTCGTTCACATTGACATTTCAACCAATCACGGGTTTTATGATTCTGACAGGTCGGGCAGTGACGGTTACCACAGGAACGGAACACCCTATGGTTCCTGCCACATTTTTTACATGAATAGACTGTCCAACCTCTGTCACGGGTTCAACACGACTTGATGGCCTTAATTACTTTAAGATGATTGGCAGGGATACGAGATCCGAACCGCTCAAGATAATCAGGCGCAAAGATAGTGATGATATCCTTAATAAAAATAGGGTCAGGTCTTGAAATATAGGTTTTGAAAATTTAAAAGTGATAATTCAAGACCTGCCTCCACAATTTTACATCGTCTACTGGCAGAAGGAAGGTTCAGAAAAGGAAATAAGAATTATCCTGCCCGAACTTTATTTAAAAAAGCCGGGGACTGATACAGATGAATATATTAAGGAATCACAAGGATAACTTGTTAAATCACAACAATATTAAACTATTTGCTTGAATTTAGTTTAATTTCGACTTATAATCACAAACATGACTGGTGAAAATAGAAATATATTAAACCGTATCCTTCGGAATTGGCCCAAAGGAACCGTGGGCACATTGGCATGGTTTCGCCAACATGGCGGATATCAGCAGTTATTAGATTATTACCAAAAAGCGCCCTGGGTAACTAAAATAGGGAGTGGCACATATATTCAATATGGAGATGCTGTTGATTGGCGAGGGGGATTGTATGCTGTTCAGAATCAGTTAAATCTTTGTGTGTGTGCTGGTGGGAAAACTGCTTTGGAATTATCTGGGTTCGGACATAATCTCCAATTGGGACAAACAGCAAAAATATATCTTTTTGCATCAGGAAAAATTCAATTGCCCACCTGGTTCATAAAACATCCATGGGAAGATGAGTTGTTGTTTAAAAGGTTAAATATTTTTCAATCCCAACCAGATTTTGGATTAATGCATTTTAATGCGGGCAATTTTGAAATAAAAGGGTCTACACCCGAGCGAGCCATGTTTGAGCTGTGTGCTCTGGTTCCAAACTATCATTCGTTTGAAGAGGCGGGGCATTTTATGGAGAGTCTTTTATCTTTGCGATGTGAATACGTGCAAACCCTTCTTGAAACATGCAGTTCAATAAAAGCAAAACGATTATTCCTCTATTTTGCGGACACATATAACATGCCCTGGTTTCAGAAATTGAATATAAAAAATATTGATCTGGGAAAAGGGAAACGGCAGGTTGCAGTCAATGGGATTCTAAATAAAAAATATCAAATAACAGTCCCAGACGAAATAAATAGTATCAGCTTAACGGATATCCCATGAAAATGAACAAATATTTTGAGCAGGCCAAATTAATGCTGTCCATTCTTCCTATAGTGGGGCAGGAAAAAGAATTTGCCCTAAAAGGTGGGACTGCTTTGAATTTTTTTTATTTGAATCTGCCGCGGTTATCTGTTGATATTGATTTAACATTTCTTCCAGTTAAGCCAAGGGATGAAACTTTAAAAAGATATTACAAAATCACTAAGCAGGATTTCGGATAAAGTTAAACGATTATTTCCCCGTTGTCAGATTCAAAAATTAAAAATAAAAGATACGGATTATACATACAAGCTTATTATTAGAAGCCAAGGCAGCTTGGTTAAAATAGAGCCGAATTTGATATTGAGGGGGAGCTGTTATCCCCCGATTTCAAAACCATTATGCAAAAATGCCGGAGATATTTTCAAGATGGAAATGGAAATTCCAGTGCTCTCTTTTGCAGATCTTTATGGAGGGAAGGTATGTGCCGCTTTGGATCGTCAGCATCCTCGAGATTTATTTGATATCAAACTCCTTTCTGAAGCAGGCGGTCTGAATGAAGAAATAAGTCAAGCGTTTGTCATATACCTTGCCAGTCACAATCGACCCATGTCAGAGTTGCTTTCTCCAAATTTTCAAGATTTTAGACAGGCGTATGAAACTGAATTCAAAAGTATGTCATCAATAGAAGTCAGCTATCAGGCGCTTGAGAAAATACGTAAAGAATTGCCATCTCAGGTATTATCCAAACTTTCAAGGAATGAACGAAAATTTCTGTTGTCTGTTAAAATGGGAATACCTGATTTAAGTTTACTTTCAATTTCAGGTCTTGAAAACCTGCCAGCCATCAAGTGGAAGGTTGAAAATATATTAAGAATGGAACCCCAAAAGAGAATTGCAGCAACAGAAAAGCTGAAATCAATTTTAGATTTATCTCAACAATAGAATGCTACGGATTTCACCGTAGATTCTGGTGTTAGCCGGATAAGCAGGAATTATGAAGACACCCTTTGAACAGAAATCATCACCGGAAGAGATAAGAAAACGATTCGATAATGATGTCGCACGTTTTTCAAATCTTGAAACTGGGCAGTCTGCGACTATCGATGCTCCATTAGCTATGGAACTGATTACACAAGCGGCAGTTAAATCAACCACCAACATACGACGAGTTTTGGATATCGGCTGTGGAGCTGGAAATAATACGCTTAAACTTTTACAGTATGCCTCCCTTTTCGATTGTGATCTTATTGACCTGAGCTTACCGATGTTGGAAAAAGCACGTGAGCGTATTGAATCAGTAAACTCAGGAAAAATCAAAACTATTCAGGGCGATTTCCGTAAGATCGATTTACCACATCAAGGATATGACGTCATTCTGGCTGCTGCTGTCCTACATCATTTACGGGATGACCAGGATTGGGAAAAAGCATTCAACAAGCTTTACAGTTTAACAGCCCCTGGCGGAAGCGTCTGGATTACGGATTTGATATCTCATGAGTCCAAAGCAGTTCAATCTCTCATGTGGGAACGGTATGGAGAATATCTTTGCTTAATGGGTGGTGCTGATTACAGGACAAAAGTATTTGAATACATCGACAAAGAAGATTCACCGCGGCCAGTTACATATCAACTGGATTTGCTACGGAAGGTTGGATTTAAACACACTGAAATTTTACACAAAAATTCTTGTTTTGCAGCTTTTGGCGCAATAAAAATCGGCTAACAAGTCACTGCACTGGAAAAAAAAAGGGGTCAGGGGTTTGGGTTACTTTTAGGTACGCACCATGTTTATCTCTAATTCTATACATTTTGCTACGCACCCTTTTTTCCAGTGAGCTCAAACGTTTTACCGCCAATATAGTGTTGAGAGAATTATAAAATGAAACCTGGATCAAGAGATATAAAATTGCCGGTTCTGATTTCTGGAGAAGAACTGTCGGAATTGCAACGCCACTCGTTGCATATGGCAGAAGCTTTTGGGTTGGATAGACGAATTGAAAATTACAAAGGGAAAAGACCAATTGGACTATACAGTTGGGATTTTGACTGCCTTCTATCTGTTATCGAATATGTGATAGACAACCCAAAGGAATACCCAGATAAAAATGATTCAGGGTACATAGCTTTAAAAAAGCTGTATGAGCGCCTTAAGGTTGAATATCGAAAATTTAAGTAAGAGGGAAAAGCCGGTATCAATCGTCATAAGATCCCTATGTAGATGCGCCTTCGGCAAACTTAGCGTTATATTTGACATGAAAAGGATTTTTAAGGAACAAATATGAGTGAATACCAGTATTATGAATTTCAGGCCATAGACAAACCTTTATCTGAAAAAGATCGAGAAGTGCTTCGGGATATATCCTCCAGGGCGCAGATCACCTCCACAAGCTTTGTCAATGAATACAACTATGGCAACTTCAAAGGTGACCCATTGAAGCTGGTGGAAAAATATTTTGATGCCTTTTTATATGTCACCAATTGGGGAACTCATCAGCTTATGCTGAGGGTTCCGCGAAAATTAATAGATTTGGATCTTGCAAGTCAATATTGCATCGGAGACAGTTGGACTATCTATGAAAAGGGAGATTACCTCATCTTTGACTTTACATCTGAAACCGAAGATTATGATTGGGAAGAAGGTGAAGGCTATCTGTCGCCATTGATTTCATTACGTTCCGATCTTATCCGGGGGGATTATCGATGTTTGTATCTTGCCTGGCTCTTTTGCGCGCAAATGGATGAGATCGAAGACGATGAAGAAGAACCGCCTGTTCCTGCAAATCTTGGAAATTTAAATGCTTCCCTTGAAAGTTTCGCAGATTTTATGCGGCTCGATAAGGATCTTATCCAGGTAGCCGCTGAAAACAGTATTGCAGAACAAAAATCGGTTCAAAACGATCAAAAGCTAAAAAACTGGATAGGTGAACTGTCCAATAGTGAAAAGGATGCAATTATTTTTCGACTAATCAATGACAACGATCCTCATATAGGGAACGAACTGTTGCAGCGGTTTCGAAAAACACTATCAATAAAAGGTACCAAAAATAACGAAAAGGCATCACGCACTGTAATGAAACTGCTTCAAAAAGCGGAGGCATATACTATAGAAAAGGATCGGCTGATCGCTGGACATAAAGCAAAGGAAAAAGCACGCAAAGAAAAGGAAGCGGCCATCGCAAGGGAAAAATATTTGAACGGATTAGCCGGAAGGGAAAATGAAATCTGGAAGAAAGTGGATGCCCTTATTTTGACGAAAAAACCCAAGGAATATGATGAAGCGGTAAGACTTCTGATTGATTTGAAGGATCTTGCCAAAAAGAATAATACAACCAGTTTGTTCAAATCGAAGTTGATGGCCATTCGGGAAAACCATAGCCGAAAATCAAGCTTTATAAATCGTATTGATTCAGATAGTCTATAGGATGACGAAGGGATATAGATGAGACAAGTTAGGGTCGGTTAGCTATTCAGTGGACAGATAGATGGCAGCTATGGTCGCACAATTTTGTAAGCCACTGTTAATAAGAGAAATTTTTTCAAACCCCTGAAAAATAGCTCTTAGCGGCCCCATTTTGACCCCGAAATGGAGCTTTTAAGACAATATGACCAAATAACTCTGTGTTGTAATTTTTAAACAAGCCAAATGAAGACGGATAAACCACTTATTTGAAATTTATATTAGAAATACAGGCTCTTGTAAAACAGTCATAGAAAGATTAAGGTTAAGGCCGTAAAACATTTGCTCGGGAAAACAAGGGTTGCCGCATATCCTAAATATTAAGTGTTATTTAATGAAGTTATTATTAAAAATTGAGTAGAGGGTAAAAAGTGGGGCATTATTGTAGAATATGTGGATGTCATAAACCAAATGAAAAATTTTCGGGCAAAGGACATAAAAACCACATTTGTAAAGCCTGTGCTAAATTACCAAAGGAAGAGATCCAAGCAGAAGAAAACATGAATGAAATTTTTAATTTTTTGCAACAATCAAATATTTCAAAAGGAAATATTACAAGACTGCATACTTTGGCAAAATCATCAAATGAAGAAGTGGCTACACATGCACAAATTGTTTTGGAGATTGCTAAAATAAAGCCTCACAAAAAGAGACGATTAAAGTTTTTGGCCAGGAAAAACAGGGAATTATTGAATAAACTTGATGAGACAGGTCTAATAATGGCTCATCATTATTAATAAAACCACATAGGAAAGCCTTACAAATCCTTTTTTTGAGGGGACTGCGGAGTTTGAGGGTTAGACTAATCAAATAGGAGCACAATAATGTCATTAAAAATCATCGGGTATAGTGGGTTCGATTCTTATGAAGATTGCTATGAGTATTTTGAAAACTCATGCTATATCGCTGACACCCCCAAATCGGCTGAAAATTTGATGAAAAACAGTTTTTCCCGTGTTGCTAGTTATCAAATTGCTCCCGTTACAATTGAACAAATCATGGATGACTTTGGGTGTTCTTGTGGTGACTATGCAATGGAAAAAGAAGCTTTCGACAAATTCACAGCGGTAGCTGAAAAAAACAATATTCGTTTTATAGCAAAGAAAGAAGATACTGATATCCCACTGATTATCGTTAAAGTGGAAGGGGTTAATCTCTCAGATGATTAAAGGCATGGAATCAAACGAAAAAAAATGTCGAACCAATAAATACACTTGACTGCAAGAACGCATGCGGCCCTAAGGGGTGAAATCCCTGGGCGGCAAGTGATTAGGGTTAGCACATCAAAAGCGATAGGAAATAAATGAAAGGTATTTCAATAAACGGAAAAAAATTACATGAACTAATGATGCCTTTGGTTCCATATAAAAACAGCAATTCAGTAGCTTCACTGCGATACCCTAAAAATAGAATTTCTTTTGAACAGTCTGAGAGGGGTGTGTTGCGATTAATAATACCTTCCAATTTAGCACTTGAAATGTATCGAATTGGTATTCTACCTCAGGATACCAGTCATATTTTCCCTGTGAGCATAAGTGGTAAATCGATCGGAAATTACAAATTTGCTAATTTTTTATATCCAAATAGCAGTGGGCATGATGCCATTGTGTTTATCATACTTCAAAAACAGTGATTTTGCTAATCTGACACTTGTCCCTCACATTAATCCGACTTGCCTGAAATTATTGATAATTTCGATAGTGCTTGATTATAATTTGACAAAAATTGGCAACTTTAAAACAAAGTAAATGAAGCAGGCAAGCTGCTTATTTACTTATGGCTCAAAATAAAAAATGCATATGATACGTCAAGCTTCACTAAATGATGTTGAAATAATCTCTGAACTAATCCAATCTCAAGAGGGAATGTGGCAATCTTCTTGGTCAGATAATGTATTAGAAAGAGCAATAAAATCATCTGATGGTCTTTCATATGTATGGGATGAAGGTAGTATTTTAGGATTCATTTGTGGGCATGATGTTGGATTCCGTGGCTACATAAGTGACTTAATTATATCCAAGAAATCAAGAAGGCAGGGTATTGCAGGTAAACTAGTGAAAAAGGTAGAAGAAGAGTTAAAATTAAGAGGTTGTCATTTAGTGATTGCGGATGTCTGGCATGAGGCAGAAGAATTCTATCGGTCATTAAGTTGGAGGCCTGTTTCAAGCTCAGTAACACTATTAAAAAAAGACTTAAAACCATAAACGGCTACACAAGTAAACTTTAAAAACTATAAACTTTAATGAATAATTATATTCAGCAATTTTATATTTTCACCTGCATATGATATAGAAATAATTTATGACAACATTCAATCCAAAATTCACCATAACTAATCGGATGACTTCTGCCATCACTCAGATTGAGCGGGCACGGGGTTTTCTGGAAGCTGCAAGATTATCCGATGACTGGGTAAGGGATATGGGAAATCAAGCCCTTATTAAAGAGGCCCATCATACCACCCATATCGAAGGGACGCGGTTGACCCTGGATCAGGCTGAACGCTTATGGAAAGGTGAAGCCGTACCTGAGGCCGATCCGGATGATACCAGAGAACTATTGAATTACAGGTCCGCCTTTGAATTTGTATCCGAATGTTTGGATAGCGGAGATCCCATTACCCAAGGAATGATTCGCGAAATTCATCGAAAACTGGTAGAAGGTGTTCGTGGGGGGAAAGCTGACCCCGGTGCTTACCGACGGATACAAAATTATGTAGCAAATTCTAAAACAGGAGCGGTGATTTATACCCCTCCATCTGCGGTTGAAATACCCATCATGATGTCTGAAATGGTAAAATGGCTTAATTCGGATCTTGAGATTCACCCGGTTTTAATTAGTGGGATTGCCCAATTTCAACTGGTTCATATTCATCCGTTCCTTGACGGAAACGGGCGAACTTCAAGGTTATTGTCAACCCTCTGCCTTTACAAAGCCGGATATGATTTCAAACGTCTGTTCACCATTAGTGAATATTATGATCGTGATAGACCGACTTTTTATAAAAAAATCCAAAGCGTTCGTGAAAACGGCATGGATATGACCGGATGGCTGGATTATTTTATCACCGGCTTAGAAACCCAGATGATTGAGGTCAAAGAACGCGGTGAACAGGTAATTCGACGGGATGTTTTAACACAGAAACACAACCTAAATGAAAGACAGACAAAAGCAATTGAATTCCTCCTACAGTATGACAGACTGACTATCCAGAATTACGAAACGCTGTGCCCAAATATCAACCGACGTAGCTTACAGCGTGACCTTAAAATCATGATTGACAAAGAATTGCTAGTTACTGAGGGCGCAACAAATCAGTTGGGCTACCTTTTAAAGATTTAAACTTGCGACATCTTATGACATAAACTTGTGACAAACTCATGACAGGGCTTGCGACATCAGCAAAACCGGTTTAGATGTTTGAACATATCATCGGGTACCATAGAATGAGTACAATCATATTTATATCAGCCTTGATGGAATTCCAGAGAGAATACTTATTCTAACACAAACATGCTGACGGACGAGCCGCAGATGTTTGTGGTTCAATAGCAAAGTGAGATTATATGAAAAAATGTTCCATAAATGAAACTGAGCCCAAACAAGATTCATTAGTATATAATGCTTTTAAGAAAATTGATTATAGAGATGCATTTTTGATTTCTTTTAAAAAAAATACATTCAAAAGTATAAATGATTTTGCAAAAAAATATTTTATTTCTCAACCGGCATGGTTGAGAGTAATCAGTATGAATACAATTTCAAAACAAAAAATAGAAGATAGTTTAAAGAAATCAAATTTAGAAATTGATTCAAATATTGGTTCATGGAAAATTTTCAATAAAAATGATAATGAAATAGTATTTGGTGAATCTATGGGATTTATGGATTATAGATTTTCAATGAGATTAGATAAAAATTGTACTGATGATATTGAAGTTTCAACAGTTGTAACTTTAAATGGCTCAATGGGGAAATATTATTTCTCAGTAGTCAAATTAATGCATAAAAAATTTGTTAAAATATCACTCAATAATTTAATAAAAACATAACGCCACTTAGAAAAAGATAATGGATTTATTACAAATAGATAAATACTACCCAAAGATTCCCCTTTTAAAACAATTTATTAAATAAGATGCCCTTTTATGGAAGAAGAGGAAAACTCAAAGAAAAAATACGTCATTAGTCTGATGATTCTTTTTATTCTCATCCCCGGGTTTTATCTGACCTGGTTCACATGGCACCTGACAGCAGAAAAACTGTCTGAAAATGCCCTAGAGCAGGCCCGGCTGGTGGCAGAATCAATCAATGCCAAACGATTGGCCCGGCTGAAAGGAAGCTCTGAGGATCTGGGAACTCAAGATTACGAGCGGATCAAGCAACAGCTCTTCCAGATCCGGAAAGCCCACAGTACTTGCCGCTTTATTTATCTCATGGGGCAAAAAAAGGATGGGACTATATTTTTCTTCCTTGATTCCCAGCCTGAAACATCAACTGATTATGCACCACCGGGACTGATTTATGACGAAGTGTCGGATGAATACCTGCTTACCTTTAAAACCGGCCATCAGCAGACAGTAGGCCCAGTCACGGACCGGTGGGGGACCTTGGTCACCAGCCTGGTTCCCTTGTACTATCCCGGAACCCGGAAAATGATAGCTATTTTAGGAATGGACACCGAAGCAGATGACTGGACCCGGGAAATTATTTCCCAATGCATGCTGCCTCTGGGTCTTACCGGTTTCATCGTCCTGCTCATGCTTTTTATCTTCATGCTTCATCAAAGCCGGGCTCGGATCAGGGCCCGTACCAGCAGAAGACCAAGCTGGCAGCAGAGCTTGAAGAAGCTCTGACCCAAATCAAAAAGCTCCAGGGACTTTTACCAATCTGTGCTAAATGTATGAAAATCCGGGATGATAAGGGATATTGGAACCAGATAGACATCTATCTCAGCCAGCGTTCGGATATTCAGTTTAGCCACGGCCTCTGTCCGAACTGCCAGGATGCACTCTATGGCAACCAACCCTGGTACAAAAAGCGAAAGTCCCCCAAAAAAACCAAAAATGAGGAGTAAAGGGGTTGTGAGATAAAAGGGGCACCCATTAAAGGGCAAGAATTAAAGAATTAAAAATTGCTCCGGACGAGAAATTACAGTCGATTTCTCTATTAAAGGTGATATTGAGAATGTAGATAGCGACGTCTGTGAAGCTCTTGACTTACCGCTTGGGGATGCAATCAAGCGTCCAGTAAAATCACAAATTCTCGGGGATTCGCCAGGAATCATTGCAACTCGTCAATTAGCCGATTGGCTTGAGTCTGTAAATGTTGGGACGAAGGTAGTTGTTAGACTCAAACTGGTATCTGGCAATTACATTGAAGTTGATTAGACAGAAGATGGTTCGATCAATTAAAAGCATCTCGTGCGAGGGTATCAGGTAACTGAAGTTATAGGTGATGCCACGAACCCAAACGATGCCCAACGAAAATGAACGGGGTGATACCGGTATTTTTCGTCGCGGCACAAAACCAATTTATATTTTTATGTGGTAGGTTTCCGTCTTTTTATGTTATTCGATTACAATATTTAGAATAGTGACTTCTGATTAGGAAAAATAGCAATGGCTGAAAAGAAACAAATTGAAATTTATCAATCTGACGATGGGCAAACTCAAATTGAAATTCGCCTTGAAAAAGACACCCTATGGCTATCACAGGCTCAGATGGCCGAGTTGTTTGATAAGGATTCTGATACAATCGGTTTGCATTTAAGAAATATTTATAAATCGGGTGAGTTAGAAAGATTGGCAACTACCGAGGATTCCTCGGTAGTTCGACAGGAAGGCAACCGTCAGGTCCAACGAAAAATTAAATTTTATAACCTGGACGCTATTATTTCAGTCGGTTATAGGGTTAATTCAAAGAAAGGGACCCGATTTAGAATGTGGGCTACCCAGCGCCTGAAAGAATACCTGGTTACGGGTTATAGTATAAATCAACAGCGGTTTAAACAAAATGCAATTGAACTTCAGCAGGCAATGGCATTAATTAGAAAATCAGCACAATCTCCAGCTATGGCAACAGATATGGGACGGGGATTGGTGGATATTCTCAGTCGATATACTCAGACTTTTCTGTGGTTGCAACAGTATGATGAGGGGTTGCTTAAAGAACCGGAAGGACAATTCGGTGGTAAATTGACAACACCGGAAGACGCCATGGACTCCCTCATTGAGCTTAAAGAACAATTAAAAGCAAAGGGGGAGGCGTCTGATTTGTTTGCTAATCCATCCCGTGCCGATAGTCTTGCAGGCATATTCGGTAACCTTGATCAAAGTGTGTTTGGAGAACCAGCATATCCCACGATTGAAAGCAAAGCTGCACATTTGCTTTATTTTGTGGTAAAAAATCATCCTTTCACTGACGGAAATAAACGAAGTGGTGCATTTTTGTTTGTAGATTTCTTACACCGAAATGGCTGCCTGTTGTCTGAGAATGGGATACCAGTAATTAATGATACAGGCCTGGCAGCTCTGACACTCTTGGTTGCAGAATCAGACCCGAAACAAAAAGATACTCTGATCAAATTGATAATGAACTTGTTGTGCAAAAAAAGAATTAAAACTCCTAAGAACTGATTTCTTAAAAAAATTTATATCTCAACAAATAAAATGCACCGGGCGATGCCGGTGATTTTCGTGTTAAAAGGAGACATTATATGATGCAAAAATACAAATATCTGGTTGCAGTGATTCTCATGGTTATGCTTATGTCCTGCGGGTTTAAGCACCCAGACATGGCTTCCGGTGAATTGGACAGTCAAGCCAAGCAATTTGTACCATCCCCTTCCAAATCCAAAATCTATATCATCCGACCATCAAAATTTGGTGGGGCAGGAGTAGAACTCTTTCCCACTATTAATCGATACGCCTCTGGAACCCTGGCTTCAGGTTCTTATATGATGCTCGAAATTGACCCTGGAGAGTATACTGTTTCAGCGGCCGGCAATCTGCAAGACCCTGAATCCATTCCAATCAATGCCAAAGCTGGACAACTCTATTTCGTCCAGATGTATCCAAAGGTAAAAATCGGAGTGATTGTAGCCCTTTCACCAGGTTTGCAGATCGAAACACTAAATCTGGCTGATGCCAAAGATCTTGTCAGGGGCTTAGACCGATTTAAGACAGTGGCCCATGAAAGCTACGTTACTGAGGCTGCAGGGCCGGGCGCTGGTACACTCTATTTTATAAGGCCTAAAACCTTTTATGGAGCAGCAAGCAATAACAAAATAAACCCGACAGTGGATGCCAGGGTTGCCGGAAGTATAGAAATGGGCCATTGCCTCAAATCTTCTGTTCGCATAGGAGCACACACGATCTCTGCTATTGGTAAATTCGAAGGTAATTCCAGCTTGGACCTTAACATTGAAAAAGACAAAGAATATTTCATCACGCTAACCCCCAAAATGGGCATGGTATATCCAAAATTGAAACTGGAGTTAATCGATCCGAAAAAGAACAGTCAATTGACGACGAATTGTAGATAGTACAACAAGATTATATCAAATAGTTCATAGCGTCTAACAATTAAAATACACACGGTCGAGCCGATGATTTAGGTCGTTGGGTGGCATTAAAGAATAAAACCAACGAATAGAAACATTGTTTTTGCATCGGAAAAACCGTTTTATTAAATCATCATATTGGAGTTTAAGATAAATGGTTGAAACAAATCTATTGTTACTACTGGTTTATAAAGACAATTTGACGATTGGAGGCGAAAGAGGGTTTCCTTTAACCATTGATAGTCAGACCATTTTAGAACATTATAAAATGTCGAAGGATGATATTCCGGAAATTCAGAAAAAGAATATTGATACCCGTCAACTATCTTTGATTATATTTATTTGCATATCATACGGACTTAATTCATCTTCCACCAAAATGACAAGGCTGCGCTGTATCTGAAAATAATCAAGAAAACAAAATTTAAAAAAAAGGAGATCAGAAATTTATCTAAAACTTCAGTTGGTTGTCTATATTCCAATCTGCATAATATTAATTGGGGTGACGGCGTTTGCCAATATTTATAAATGTACATCAGAGGATGGAATTGTCATGTTCTCTGATACCCCCTGTGGGACAGAGGCAGAGCTTGCTTTTTATCAACCTGTTGCTGATATTGATGAAGCTTTAGGAGTACCAATTGAGCCCTTTCTTACCCCGGCCCACTATAATTCTCATGATGAATATATTACGGACCAGGCAAAGAGGGTCGGAAGAGTCATTTTGACAGATCAATGGTTCAATTATTCGAAGTTGACACATGTTCATGGCCCTTCACTGAATGATTCACGCATTCCGAAAAAGGCCAAGTCAATTTATGGTTCGATCCCCGGTTGGGTTATTCTTTTATATTATGGGCCCCCAAACGACCCTAGAAAATGGTCCATTGAATTTAGATATGACAGCAAAGTCAGAAGGGATATCAATGGTATCAGCAAATCTGTTGTATTGTTAAGATCCATTGCAATTGAAAAAGATGGTTTGCCTTTTACGCCAGATTCAATGAAAGATGTGAATAAATTTAATCAAATAAAGGTTGGGTTCTGGAAATCAACATACTAAATAGAATAATAGCAGTTTGTTTTATGGCTGTTCTGCTGACAGCCAAACCGTTATTTGCTGATATATACAAGTGTGTGTCAGAGGACGGGGTGGCCACTTTCAGTGATGAACCCTGCGGAACAAACGCTGCTGTTAGCTTTCATCAACTGGGAATTGATGAACTGATCGTGCTGGTAAGCCCGTATGCTCAGCCAATAATTGATTTAAACAGGATTGAAAATGATCTTTTAGCTCTCTCCAGACGGATTGGAGACTGTATATTGCCACACGAACGGTATTACGGGCACAATGTTCGGATAGAAAAGGATCGTCCGTTTTTTTGGGAGGTTCGTTTGTGGTACGCGCCAGAGAATTACACTGAATGGGAAATCAGAATGGAATATGAGAAAATTAAAAAACATAATGATACTTCTGTGTGGCTAAAAACAATTTCAATTACACGATGGGGGAAACCCTATAATCCACCTGCCATGCAGGATGTAAAAAAAATAAATAAAAAAAGGACTGGAGAATGGGTTACAGATCAATAATTTACTATTTGGTTTTTATGGTACTGCTTGCTGCAACATCTTTTGCTGATATATACAAATGCGTGTCAGAAGACGGCGTGGCAACTTTTAGTGATGAACCCTGTGCGAAAAAAGCGCAAATTGCTTTTAAAACAGAGAATCTTAACTTTGACGATGCCATAGGAAATGCCAGTCCTTACGATGACCAACCTGTAGAGGCATCAAAAATTTATAGTGAAGATTTTGTGGCCCATGCAAAAAAAATAGGCAGGTACATATTGCCTTTCGAATACAACAACACATGTATCAATAGGTCTTCACCCACGGTCCCTGGATGGAGAATCAGCTTGTTCTTCGGGCCTGAAAGCAATAAAAAGGAATTTGAGGTCGATTTAGTATATAACAGAAACCCAACGAGTAATGGGACATATGTGTGGTTAAATTCGATTAGTGTCAAAAAGAACGGTAAGCCTTTCAATCCATCCTCCATGGCAAATGTAAAAACCTATAAGAGAATGGGAAGCGGCAGATGGGAGGCGATATTAAAATAAAAATTTTTTTAATAATTTTTTTGCTGCTAACGAGTTTGTCCACAGGTAGATCTTTTGCTGATATCTATAAATGTGTATCAGATGATGGCGTGGCCACCTTCAGTGATACACCCTGTTCAAACAAACCTGAACTTTTTTTAAATATTAAAAATCTCAGCATTGATGATGCTATAGATCTGGCAAACCCATTAACTGAATTTGATGTTGATTCAAAAACAATTGACGAGGATCTGTTATCTCATGCCAAAAAATTAGGAAAAAGTATTCTACCGGACGAACAATATACGTCCTATATTATGGATGGCGGTGGACGTGGATCTGTTTACCGCTACCCTGAATGGAATATTTCAGTTCTATATGGACCCCCAGAGAATCCAACAAAGTGGAAGCTTATAATACAATACCGCGTGGGAAGCAAAGACGGTGCGCTTCATGTTTATTTAAAAACGATCTATACCTTTTTAAGGCGGAATTATTTTGATCCTCCTGCTATGGAGACTTCAAAAAAGATGAATCGAGTAAGAATCGGACACTGGAAGGTTCAATGAAAATTGGTATGACGGGCAGAAAAAGATATCTTGAGATATTGTTTTATCTGTTTTTTATGATGCTGATGACCACAAGTGCCTCTGCCAATATTTTTAAATGCGTTTCAGAGGACGGGGTGATCACTTTCAGCGATATACCTTGCAATAAAGACGCCCAATTGTTCATACACGATACTAAACTCAGCGTTGATGAGGCCATTGGAAATGCGAGCCCGTATAAACATCCTGTCATTTATTCAGGCTATATTGATCAGGACCTCATCCTTCACGCAAGAAAGATCGGGAATAGTATTTTTCCTGATAAAAGATTAGAGGACAAAGCTATTAGCGCTGAACGTATCGCAAATAAGCAAACGTGGAGGGTTTGCTTATCATATGGTTCTATTGAGAATAAATTTGATTATGCAAGAATCCAGTTGAACTATGTTGGAGAATCTGAAGGTGACGGTGAGAAAGTATTTGTGCGATTAAAATACATTGCCATTAAGCGATTTGACTGGATGACACCACTGCCAACGTTGAAAAATGTAAAAAAATTAAAAGCAGATGCACACTATGGGTGGCATGTCATTCCATAGGTGTGCAAGAAACCGAGGCAAGATGCATACATATAGTTCCAGTTTCTGCCCTTTAGGGTATGCTTGTTCCAGTTCTACAAAGTGATTTTCAACGCACTTGTAATATGCGCTTGCTTCAGAATTGCGCTGTTGATAAACATCAAGATTGTATGTCGTTGACTGGGCCATGGCGAAACCAGTAATAATGATAAAATTTTCATGTATGTCTGGTTGGGGATTAAAACCTGAGTATAAAGCATAAAACATTTGTTGAAATATTACAGCATGGTGATGAAAAACAAAAACATGCTGTCGGGCAAGCCGCAGATGTTAAACTCTTTAATTAACAAACGGATGAAATCCAATGACAACAACAAAAGATTTTGGAAATATCGCGGTTAAACTGGCAAAAAATCCTCTAGGGATTATTGCGCTGTTCCAAGTACTTATTTACGGAATAGCGGGGTATGTGATGTCAAATTTAGAATCCGCTCCTCTTGAGATTCTAAAAATCTTCATCTGGTTTTTGGTAGGGTTTCCGGTAATTGTGCTTTTCGTCTTTTTTATTTTGGTTGTCTTTCACCACACAAAATTATACGCACCTTCTGATTTTTCCGATGAAGCAAATTTCATGGCTTCTTTTGAAAAAAGTATAAAAGAGTCAAAGACAATCACAGATTTGGAAAAACTGACTAAACATATAAAGCAACAGATAGACTCTCACCCTATGTTTGTCTTTGCACGGCTTCCTATTTCTTTACAATTGTTAATCAAAAAAGCATATCTTGAAAAAGAGATAGATATCGAGAAAGACAATACTTATGCTGCTGTTAGTAAAGAAATAGACTTGCTTGAATCACAGTATCAATGGATCGAAATAAAAGAAAATAAGGTAATACTTACAGAAAAAGGTAAATCTGAAATTGGTGGTTTTATCGAACTTACAATTCCAAGATATTTGTAAAGCCTGTTAACTCTCTGTCAAATATGCGTCTAACGATGTTTTTGTCCATTGCATTATCGAGGGCAGACAGAACATCCAGGAAATAATTCTGCTGCGCAATTTGAGATAGGATAACAACCCATTTTTTGCTGGATATTGAACAGGGAAATGCAGACAGGAAAAGTTATGGTAAGAAAGCTTTGCCTGACAACCCTGGCTGAAAAATTCAACAATCAACATGCACCGGGTTTCACTGGTGATGGCGGGTGTTCACGGCGGCGGCGCCACGATTGAGCAACAAAGTTGAATAGATTTTTATTGACAATTCGTAGCCACCTGGATACAATTTGATCATGATTGAAATTCGAAAGACTGAAATTTTTGCCAAATGGATTGATGGTTTGTCTGATATTCGTGCTCGTGCAAGGATTTTAGCCAGAATTGAGCGCTTAGGCGCTGGTAGTCCAGGGGATGTTAAGCCAGTAGGTGAAAGCGTTTCTGAAATGCGAATTGATTATGGTCCTGGTTACCGTGTTTATTACAAGAAAACAGGACACAAAAAATTGTGGTTCTACTTGCTGGAGGAGATAAGCGTACTCAAAGCAAAGACATAAGAACTGCTCAACGCTTGGCAAAGGAATTATAGGTGTAATAATGGCAAAAACAAAAACCACGCGGTATGACGTTGCTGAGCATCTCCGCAACCCTGAAGAAATGGCTGCATATCTTGAAGCTTGTCTTGAAGAAGCAAATGGTGATGCAACATTTATCGCAAAAGCTCTTGGTGATATTGCACGCGCTAAAGGTATGTCTCAAGTTGCACGGGATTCTGGATTGTCAAGAGAAAGCCTTTACAAGGCGCTGTCAGGTGATAGAAATCCAAATTTTGATACTATCCTTAAAGTCATTGCTGCTCTTGGCTTAAAGCTCCATGCAGAAGCAGTTCATTCTCATATTGCTTAACCTAATAGAATAACCGAGGATTTCAAGCCCCTGTGCCTCGCAAAAATCCGTCTTGACTGAAATTATTGACAATTCGGGTAGTGCCTGTTAGAGCCATCAAGCATTATGGAGACTATAATTTTCACATTTTTTATCATGTTTCTGATATGCAAATTGAATTCACGACTTGCAATTGAGAACCTCGCCCTTCGGCAGCAACTTGCTGTCATGAAGCAATCGATTCGTCGCCCTAAAATCCGTAAAAGAGATCGCTTTTTCTGGGTCATTCTTTCCCGCCTTTGGAATGACTGGGAAAATGTATTGATGGTTGTTCAGCCGGATACGGTAATACGTTGGCACAGAAAGGGTTTTAAGTTGTATTGGAAATTTAAATCTCAAAAACCAGGCAGGCCGTCCATTGATATAAAAGTTCAAAAAATAGTCAAAAAAATGATTAAAGAGAACCCTCGAGACCTTTGATTAACTCGGAGCAGAAAACACCCATAAATCACAAAATTGAAATAAAACATCCAGAAACACTTCAATAAAATTATTATAACCAATTAAAATTATTGAATATATAGTTCATTTGTGATATAAATAATACACTTCTAAATCACAAATGGAGGCATCAATGGGATTTAAATCAAAACACAAATATCTTACATTTTCAGATCTTGAGAAAGAATCGAGAGATCAAAATAATAAAAGCCTTGAGACCCTAATGAATCTGGAGAGCACTATCGACTGGGAAGGTGAACACTGATGTTAAAAATCATCACTTTTCAGGGAGTCACGACTTTGGCAAGTTGTGTTGCCTTTTGCTCTGGGCGTAGAATCTAATATTTTTCTGTGTTCAACATTCCTGATTTTTACAACTTTGAGAAGAAGTCTAAATACTATCTCAAAAAGGTTGAGCAAATTGCCACTTTAATATAAACGTAGTTTGACGCAGAATGAACTACATCCAGGCTGACAGGAAATGATATTATTAGCACCAGAACCTGCAATCGATTTATTGTTGTAATGGATACTCAAATGAAAACTATATGTAACTGCAACGAGAGTGATTGGAAGAAATTCGGGCGGCAGTTAAAAATATTCATTAAAAAGAAAATTAAGCCTGAAGATAACGCGGATGATATCCTGATGGAAGTCTTTATGAAAATAGAAAAAAATATCGATCAATTGAAGGATACCGAAAAACTTGTTCCGTGGGTATATCGTATCACCCGAAATACGATAACGGATCATTATAGAAAAAAGACAATTGCCACTATTGATATCGATACGTTACCTGAAATTCCGGATAAAAATAACGATGTGGATAGATCCGAGGAAATTAAAAACGCATTAAAGCCATTTATCGATGCTTTACCAAAAGAATACAAAAACGCGCTTGTTTCAATTGATATTGAAGGAATGACACAAAAAGATTTTGCGGTTAAGCACGCCATAAGCTTGTCCGGTGCCAAATCCAGGATTCAGCGGGCAAGAACGTTATTGAAAAAAGAACTTTGCAAATGCTGTGAGTTTCATTCCGATGTCTATGGCAATATCTATCATTATCAGCGAAAAATAAACGATACTCAAAAGGGAATCGAATAATCCCTTCCGCGCTGAAAAGCTTTCCGAACATTGACCGGCTCTTCCGGACAACGCTTCTCATAATTTTTTTGCGTCCTTTTTTATCTCCTGCCGTCTGTATGTTTGAGGATTGGAACATTATTTTAAAACAACCAGATCAGGAGGATAGAAAATGGAACAGAATGATCAACAAAAAATCGTTCGCGAAGAATACGCTAAAATAGCGCAAAACGTTTCCACGTCCTGCTGCGGATCGGTAAAGTCGAATGCCCGCGCAGCAAGTATCAAAGTGGGGTATTCCGAGGATGAACTCGAATCCATTCCGGATAATGCCAACATGGGTCTGGGATGCGGAAATCCCACCGCGCTCGCCTCCATCTCAGAAGGCGAAACCGTTCTAGACCTTGGCTCCGGCGGAGGCATGGACTGTTTTCTGGCAGTGCAAAAGGTGGGGCCTTCAGGGAAGGTCATAGGTGTCGACATGACTCCGGAAATGGTTGAAAAGGCGAGACAAAACGCCGTGAAAATGGGTCATGCCAATGTTGAATTCAGGCTGGGAGAAATCGAGAGCCTTCCGGTGGCCGATTCCTTGGTTGATGTAATCATCTCGAACTGCGTGATCAACCTGTCGATGTGTAAAGATCAGGTTTTTCAGGAAGCCTATCGCGTCCTTAAAAAGGGGGGCAGAATCATGATATCTGATGTCATGCTAATCGGAGAACTTCCTGAAAACGTTGTAAAATCCGTAAGCGCCTATGTTGGGTGCATAGCTGGAGCGGTAAAGAAAGAAAAGTATCTTCAAATGATAGCTGATGCCGGGTTCAGTGATGTACGTATTATCGAGGAAACAAAAATTCCGGCGGAACTGTGGGCTAACGATCCGATGGCGGAAAAAATAAGGAAGGAAACCGGCATGACCAAGGGAGCTGGCAAAAGTTTATTTGATTCTATCGCCAGCGTCAAAATTTTCGCGCAAAAAAAATAAATTTGCCTGCTCTCCGCTTTTTATTTTTATAAAAGGCGGAGAGCTCAATCAAATTGTTTTCAAAACCAAATAGGTGATAAAAATGAGCCCTCCAAAAAATTATATACTACTTTATGTCACGATTGTCCTGGGGGCAGGCTCCCTGCTCCCTTTTTATGCATTTCTGTTCTTCGGTCCATTCAACTTCGTTGATCTTGGACTGCTAAAATATCAGGCACTTACGGTTGATGCTGCACTTTGTTTGTTGTTCTTTTTACAACACAGCATTTTAGTACGCAAAGGTATGCGCCGCAGGATTCAGAACTTTGTACCAGCTGATTATTACGCTGCTTTCTATTCCATTACGTCGAGCATACCCCTTATCCTTATGATAGCCCTGTGGCAAGAAACAGGTCTAATCTCATCCGCAGAAGATGTTTTGTACTGGATCTTACGGTTATTGTTCATTTTTGGTATGGTCGGGTTTTATTGGGGCGTCAAGTCGCTTGGTTTTTTCGATCCATTCGGCACCCTGAATATACGCCGCCTCATCCGTAATAAGCCCCAAAAAACATTGCCCCTTTTGGTTAAGGGCCCCTATTTGTGGGTTCGTCATCCTCTTTATTTTTTCTCTCTGGTCATGATCTGGGCGAATCCGCACTTCAGCCATGACAGGCTCCTATTCAATGCCTTATGGACAGGTTGGATCATCATCGGGACGATGCTGGAGGAAAGGGACCTTGTTTCCGAATTTGGGGATGGATATCGTGACTATCAAAAAAGAGTACCTATGCTCGTACCCTATAAGTGGCCAGTGAAGCAGGCTTGACAAATCTCAAAATTATCGAAAGCAGACGTATAATATTATCTACATTCGACAAAAACACTAAACAACCACCGGCTTAAAGCCGGTGGGTTTAAACTCGCGGACTGAAAGTCCTGCAATACCGGCTTAGGCCGGTTGGTTCATTCAATATCAAACTGATCATTGGGATCTTTCTCAAAATGATGTTCAAGGTATTCACGAATCATGTCTTTTGTTAGCTCTCCAGATGTCACACAAAAATATCCTCGTGCCCAAAAATGCCTCCCCCAATACCGTTTCTTTACATGGGGAAATTCTTCAAATATCTTACAAGACAATCTTCCTTTAAGTCTTCGCATGATATCTGATGGAGAGATGTTTGGTGGTGCTAACACCAAGATGTGAACATGGTCTTTACTAACGACCCCTCTCAAAATATGTATTTCAAATCTTTCACAAGTTTGGCGAACAAGTTCTCGCACCCGAAGAGCAAGTTCTCCTTGCAACATATGATAACGATACTTGGTTATCCTAAAGTCCTGTCCCTGGTATCTTGGATCCAAATCGCTTTCTCTGGGGAAAAACGGAAATCGGCAACTAACCGGCAGCATTAATGAGATAAAGCGGATAGCCATAGGATTATACTCTCCAGGACAGATAACGCCATGGAAATGGCAATAACCAATGCAGTTTTTCTTATCTATCAACCGAAAGAAAAGACTATTTAAATCCGTTTGAAGCGGTTGAAAGTTATATTAAAGGGAAAACTCCTTGGTTATAGTAGATTTATCATTGAAAATTCGGATTGACACTCCGAATTTTCAATGATAAATTACCAATATGATTCAAAGACCATCACATATAAATGCACTGGAAAAAGCACTAAACAGAACTCCTGTTGCATCCCTTCTGGGACCGAGGCAATGTGGAAAAACAACATTAGCCAGAATCTTTGAAAAGAAATTTAATGCCACATTCTTTGATTTGGAATCGTCCCAGGATCTTCAGCGTCTTCAAAACCCGGAATTAAGCCTTGGGGCTCTTGAAGGTCTTGTGATTATAGATGAAATCCAGGAAAAACCAGAACTTTTCAAAACCTTACGTGTGTTGGTAGACAAGCCGGACAGACGTACCAAATTCCTTATACTTGGTAGTGCTTCGCCTCACATTATAAAAAATGCATCAGAAACTTTAGCCGGACGAACTGAATTTATCGAGTTGTCGGGTTTCAATTTCATCGAAACTGATAAAAGCAATATTCAAGATCTCTGGTTACGCGGAGGATATCCCCTTTCATATCTTGCCGGTTCAACAGAAAAGAGTATCAGCTGGAGAGAGGCGTTCATTCGAACTTTCCTGGAAAGAGATATCCCTCAGCTGGGATTCAAAATACCAGCTGCAGCAATGAGAAGATTCTGGACCATGCTTGCCCACTATCACGGCCAGACGCTGAACGCTTCGGAAATTGGCCGATCCCTGGGAGTTACGGATAAAACAATCAGGACCTATCTGGATATCCTGACAGGTACTTTTATGATGAGACAGTTGCAGCCATGGTATGAAAACTTAAGTAAAAGGCAGGTAAAAGCACCCAAGATCTATTTCAGAGATTCCGGCCTTTTGCATCACCTGCTTACTATTACCGATATGCACAATCTCCTGGGACACCCCAAATTGGGCGCTTCCTGGGAAGGTTTTGCTATGGAACAGACGATACAAATACTTAAACCGGGCGAAGTATATTACTGGGCTACCTATAGCGGGGCAGAACTGGATCTGTTATTCCTTAAAGAGGGTAAAAAATATGGAATAGAATTTAAGTTCAATGAGGCCCCCAAACTTACAAAGTCTATGCGCATTGCCTGTGAAGATCTTAAATTAAAACATCTTTGGATCGTCTATCCAGGAGAACATAGTTACCCTGTAGAAAAAAATATTTCTGTTTTACCTTTAAGTCACATCACTGATATTGCATAAAAAATATTCAACAATCAAAATGTAGCGGATTTCACCGGTGATTTTATAATTTTTTTACTACGAAGAATCAAAACAAAAATCTGCCTGAATTTTAAAGGAGTTTTACGAATGCAAATGTCTGAATCGGTATCTGATATCTTTAGAACCTTATTTTTAATTTTGGCATTGTGCTTGTTAACAGATTCATTGGCCCATGCCAGCAAGCAAAACAATCCTCTTGAAGACATTAGACAAAAACATAATATTCACGGCGAACTGCTTGATCTGAAAAACAGTATCGATCCCCCCCGATCAGAATGGATTGAATTTGAAAAAGAACTCTATCGATCTATTTTCAAGGATAAACAATATGATGTTCTTATTGTTCCCTTCCAGAATTTGGCACGGCCTATAGCATTGAGCTCGAGAAAAATCATAACCAATCGCATGGCCTTTGAATTACGTCAGCGATCAGCAATAAATATACCTCCCCTCAATCTGGTTTACAGGGCATTGGGGAACACTGCCCGTTATTTTGAGGACAAAGATGTGTATCGACTCGCCTCTCAGCTGAAGGTAAAAAAGATACTTTGGGGGTTTATCGGGCATTACTATGACAAAGAAAAAAAGAAAACCATGTACCGGATCTCAATCATACGTGAGGAGACCACTCCTGAAGGGAGAAGAGGAGAATCTATTAGTAAATCTTGGGAAGGTATTCCTGTCGGGCCAGATAATTTTCCGTCGTCGGCATTTTCCTCCATACTGGATGAGGTTCTTAATTTCGTTGGTTTTGCAGAAAAGAAAACCAATGAGGAGTTTAAGAATGAAACTATAGCAATTGTCGACGATCTAAAACTTCCAGAAAACCTTCTTAAGATGGTCAGACAATCAGACAGGCATCCCCTGGTCCAGGCATACTATATGCAGCTTATGGGACTTCTTTCACCATCGGTTTGCAGCGTCGAACTTCAAAAAGATTTTTTTATCAGATCCTTATCACTTCTATGGCAGGCAGATGAATCGTCTCCTGACGTTAAGCTACTGAAAGCCCGGGCATATCTTTATCTTGACCAACGTCCGAAGGCCGTTAAACTGCTCGGATATTCTGGTACACCTGAGGCGAAAGCCTTTAAGGAATTTTTGAATGCCAATCTGCCAGCTCAGAAGACGTACATACAGCAAATCAAATCGCCTGTAAAAAAACTGATGGCACAGCTCGAACAGTATCATCTTGAGGCTGTTTATGCATCTGCTAAAAAACGCCCGGAAATAAGGTGGGTGGTTGAGTCAGTACCTGAAAGCTGGCAATACCTGGTTGCACAAAAACTCATGGGGCACGATAGTTGGTCCAACCAAAGTAACATACCCTTAAAAGCGATTTTGGATAAAGAATTTCCTGTTGGTGGCGTTACAATGGAAGCCCATTATAAATCTGCCCTGGCTTCCGGAGAGCTCGAGCAGAAAAGAATGGAATTTGAAATGCTCTTTATCGATCATATCTGGGAAGCGATTCGATCTGATGAAACAAGATTATTTCCTCAGTCCGGTATGGATACCCTGTCGGATTATGACTATCTTGTACTTTTCCAGGCCATTGGGGAAACAAACCTGCTGAAATACACCAAATTTTATCAACACATTCAGGGTAAACCAGAAACCGCTCTTCAGCTGATGAATGCCTTTATGCCCATATTTCAGGGACACCCGACATTTCATGTCAGGAAGGCAAGTATCATCCAGGATTTGTATGAACAATCCAAATCACTAACGGATCTCAGAAAGTCCGATCTTGTTAATCAAATAATTAAAAACGGATTCAAGGGTTTATGGTGGATCGGACAGGATGAGCCGAAACTTGCAACCTATTATATTTCTCAACTGCTAAATAGTTATGAAGACCAGATTAAAAGCGGAAAGATACCCTATCTCAAAGAGGCCTTTCCCGGAGCACTTATTAAAACTCATATAAGGCGTGAATATCCTCCCAACAGACTAATGTTACTGATTCACTTAGGTTTTACGCTGGAAGAGAAACTTGAGTTCATTCATTATGATATTGATGACATTTCCATATTGACTAAAAAACGGTCTATCCAAAAAGAATACTCTGAAGAAAAGATTGTGAATTTGAAGAACAGGTTCCTGGGCAACCCCCAATGGATTCCGCTAAAGGCCAAACTATGTAAGCTTTCGGGACAGTATGAGGCGCTTGAAGAAATATACAAAACCGGTATCAATGAAAACTCCTTATTTTGGGATAATTATGAACAACTGGGGCTTGAATATCTGCGAAAAGGGGAATATGTCAAGGCAAGGGAGCTGTACATGGAATATTTGCCTTTTACAGAAAAAGATACTGAGTATCACAAAGTTGCCTTGTCAAATAATTCCTATATGGCTGGCAGCCATTTTTTCTGGCGGGGAGATCATCAATCTGCCAGGGTCTTTTATATAATCAGTGCAGAATTGAATACCGGTAGTGGCGCGTCCATAACATCCCAGGTTCGTTTGAGCCTGCTTGAACAAAAATTTGGAGCGGCAGCCGATTATTCACAGCAACGTGCAAAGCGATATAATGATCCGTATGGTTTTCGTGACTACATGAGTTTACTTCATGTTCTCAATCAGTCTGAACCTGCATGGTCAATATTTGATAGTCTGATCGGCCGATTTTCAACTCCTCAAATTTGGTCATCCGCTTTTGTGGGGCACAGGACAAATTCAACGTCAAAGGCGGAATTAAAAAGTTGGCTTAATGATAAAAAGAAATTAGTCAAAGGAAGGTCAAATAATCCAGCACGTTTTGCATTGTTATCAATGATCGACCGGAAACCAGATGTTTCAGATGTAGACTATATAGGTGAACTGGAGTTGAGCCATATTAATTTGACCCCTAACGAAGAGCACATAGACCAAAAGGAAATAGGAAAAAAGTTCCGGTACCACCCTGTCCAACTGATGGACAGGGTGGTACTTAATAAACAGGTACTCCAGGCAAAACCGCCCAAAAGATATCAATGCATTGCAAACGGCTATTCGTATTTAAAACAGAAATCATATGATAAGGCATTTGAAGCATTCAAAGAATTATCAGTTTCCATGAATATAATGATGCCTGCGGGAAGGCAGCTTATGCCTTATATAGTTTTTTCAGCGTTTAAATCCGGAAAGACTCTCCTGGCCGGAAAAATGATAAGCCAGGAGTTTATCGATGCAAGAGATTATGACATGATACTTGCAAAAGCGGTGCTTGCCGGGTTGCAAAAGGATCATACTCAGGCCATGGCCCTCTTTCATCAGGCATTTAACAACCATCCTATACTGAATGACAGGTTATTCTTCTCATGGTATCAAATTATAGAACTAATGGAGTGGCTCTATATTGATTCTGGTGAAACTCTATATCTTGAACAGGCACTTAAATGGGCAAAATCACATCAGGTCATCCAGCCCATTTATGCTTGGGCTTTTGCATTTGAAGCAAAGTATACCAAAGATCCCAATAGACAGTTGCGTGCCCTGGCTTATGCCCATTACCTTGATAAACAATCAGCCTGGATTTCCCACTTTTCTGCTAAAGAAAAAACAAAAGCCTCTGTCTGGTTCGAAAATCACAACCCTTTCACAGTAGAGGGGCAGGCAGCAAGGAATAACCAACAGTCAATTTAATTCGACCATTGGCTTTAAAATGATCGAACCTGCTCCAACAAAATTAAAAGAGGGTAGGACCAAGCAAATTTCTGTAACCTTTTGTTAATAACTGACATTCCACACCCCTTTTTTATAAACAGCAATAATTTCAATATATCTATATTTTGTAATTGTTTTAGTGACTTATCTGAATATTTTTATCACTGAATGAAATTCATTTATTAAATTGAATTTAGTCTAGACTTTTCTAGAAATTTTAATTATGCTCCGCCTTAATCATAAACAAAAGCATTGAGGTCACTATGAAAAAGCAACCCGATATTGATGGATTTACAGTTCAACACCTACCCATCATCAGTGCCTATGCCAGACGGATTGGGGTTCTTGATATTATCAA
>JAHJLN010000164.1 GCA_018821715.1 Pseudomonadota bacterium
CTAAAACCTGGTGAAATTTTGCATCCATTTTATGAAATTCTTTCCAGTCTGTTGGCTTTGTTTTTATATGCGCGTCAGCTTCTTTCAAAATACTTTGTAATTTTTTAATCTCTTTTTTTGAGGCAATTTTTGCAGCCTGTTCTGAAATATGGCCTTCCATCATTTTCCTGAATTCTGCCAGGTGATGAAGAGACACCTTTTGCTGACGAATCAGAATGCCCACACTGTCACTCATGGGTTTTGTATTTGCTGCCTGGACCCTTGCCCCGCCGGTTACACCTGTTTTAATAGAAACCAGTCCTTTTTGCTCCAGCACCCGAAGTGCTTCTCTGATGGTTCCCCGGCTGGTATCAAACATCTCCTTTAATTTCATTTCCGACGGCAACCTATCTCCTTCTTTGATACTCCCGTCACAAATGGCCGTCACAATTTCATCCACCACATGCTGATATGATTTTTGCGGTTTCATCTTTTTGAATTGAATATTCATCAGATCTTTCCTGTTTAGAATAAAAATATTTATAAACTATCAAACTGTCTAACAGTTTAATGATTCAATATTTATATGTCAAGATAATTGCACAGAATAACCGCAACAGGCTAAATTTGGTGGGAAAACAAGGCAGCGGTGGTTTGGTTTTAGCAAAAACCTCTAACCCCCTTGTAAATAAGTTCTTGCCTGATCTATCTCATTTTCCGAAAAAACCTTAATTCCGTTTTGTCTCAACATTGCAGCCGTCACGCCAAAGCCGGGAATCAGCGTTGAAGCAAAGTTGCCGTCATAAATAGAATGCACCCCGCATGAAGGACTTTTTTCCTTTAGCACAGCCATCTGGATACCAAACTTTTTTGCCAGGCTGAACGCATATTCAGCACCCCTGATAAACTGAAGCGTAACATCATTGCCGTGTATATCCATGACACTTGCTGTTCCGTTTAAAACATCCCGGCCGTTTCCATTCACAATTTGAGCTGGAAGGCGCGGAGTTTTCATCCCGCCCGAAACTTCCGGACAGACGTTTACCAATAGTCCTTTTTGATGCCAACCAAGCAACACAGCATTCTCGAAAGGTACTTGTTTCCCATCATACCTCACTCTATCCCCGGCAAGGCAGGCACTTATTAATATTTTTTTCATAGGGGAATTATATAAAATTATTCCGGATTTGTAAAAATAATCATTGACACGTTAAAAATTAAATGTAATGAATGAGTATTCATTTTTATAAAACAGATGAAAACAAAGGATGCTTTTTGATTTATGGTACATATTATTTTTTATAACTTTCTATTTTTATTATTCAAAAATTCGATTATCACCACTGTTCAAAGTGGTTTAAAAAAAAATATTATTTACAATATATCAATGAGTATAAATTCATTATTCAGCAGGCAACGCTTTAGAAATAATTAATTTTGCAACACAACTAGCAGGAGGGTATTTAAAATGACACAAGTAATTTCCGATCGCAGGGATATCGAGTTTGTGCTCCATGAACAACTCGAAGCAGAGAATCTTTCAGGGCTTCATGAAGATTTTGCTGATTTTAATAAAAAAACCATTGACCTTGTCATTTCAGAAGCAAAAAACTTTGCTGTCAAAGAATTGCTGCCGGCAAACAAAGAAGGCGACGAGCAAGGTTGCAGACTTGAGAACGGCAACGTCATAACGCCCGACTCATTTAAACGGCTGTATAAAATATTCAATGAAGGCGAATGGCTGGCTGTGACCGAAGCCCCTGAATGGGGCGGCCAGGGAATGCCGAGAACTGTTGCCTCTGCCGCTGCTGAATATTTCAATGGCGCCAATTTCCCCTTTATGATGTATCCGGGCCTTACCCAGGGAGCCGGTCACCTTGTGGAAAAATTCGGCACCCAGGAACAAAAAGAAACCTATCTTAAAAATATGTTCACCGGCAAATGGAGCGGCACCATGCTGCTAACCGAACCTGGTGCAGGCTCTGATGTTGGTGCACTGACATCCAAAGCCGTCAGAAATAATGACGGCACTTTTTCAATTACTGGTGAAAAAATATTTATTTCAGGCGGTGAGCACGATCTGGCTGAAAACATTATTCACCCGGTTCTGGCAAGGATAGAAGGCGCACCGGAAGGCACGAAAGGCGTTTCATTGTTTCTTGTTCCCAAATACCGTGTAAATGAAGATGGGACCCTGGGTGAGTTTAATGATGTCATCTGTACCGGCATAGAGCATAAACTGGGTATCCATGCAAACAGTACCTGTTCCCTCTCCCTTGGTTCCAAAGGAAATTGCATCGGAACGCTTCTAGGCGAAGAGAACAAGGGAATGAAAGCCATGTTCCTGATGATGAACGAAGCAAGACGTCTTGTGGGATTCCAGGGATTTGCCTGCGCCACGGCAGCGTATATGTATGCCCTTGATTATGCACGAAACAGGACTCAGGGTAAAGATATCCTGGAATTCATGAACCCGGATGCCAAATCCGTATCCATCATGAGACACCCTGATGTCAGAAGACAGTTGATGATGATGAAGGTCAATGTTGAAGGCATGAGATCTCTTCTTTATTTTGTTCAGTATTGTGCTGACATGGCCCTCCATGCGCCGACCCGGGAAGAAAAAGACAAATACCAGGGCTTTGTTGAGGTATTGACCCCTATTGCCAAGGGATATGTAACAGATCGATCTTTTGAGGTCTGCAGCCAGGGCATGCAGGTATACGGCGGATATGGGTTCATTGAAGAATACCCCATGGCACAGCTCTTAAGAGATTGCAGGATCACGCTGATTTATGAAGGCACAAACGGTATACAGGCCATGGATCTTCTTGGAAGAAAACTGGGCCTGGATAAGGGCAAACCCATCATGGATCTGTTTGGAGAAATGCAAAAAGCGATTGTTAACGCAAAAGCCTTGCCGCAACTTGAAAAACAAGCGCTTAAAATCGAAGAGGCCCTGAATAAGCTTGCAGAGGTCGCAATTCACATGGGTCAGACCGCCATGTCGGCAAAAGTATTGAATGCCTTTGCCAATGCCCACCCGTTCCAGGATGCAACAGGAGATGTCACCATGGCATGGATGCTGCTCTGGAGAGCGACCATTGCGGCACAAAAACTTGAAACAGCCAAAAAGAAGGACAAGTCCTTTTATGAGGGAATCATCAAATCCCTGCAGTTTTATGTAGAGACACAGCTTCCCATAACACTTGGCAGATTTAATGCATTAATGAACACCAGCAGTGTTGCCGTGGACATTGACGACTCAATGTTCCCAAGTTAAACACGCATCAATTTTTCGTTATTGCAAAATAGCAGCGGGTTGCTCAAATTATAAAGAGCAACCCGTTTTCTTTTTGAAAATTTCAATAATAATTTATTACCTTTGTATTTGATCAATGGTATTATATGGAATATCGATTGACAATCGCAGGGGTGACCTTTATTTTAAATATAATTGTCCTGCGGGATACTGTGAGGAAGAATATTTATACTGAGGAGGGGATTACATGAGTGCTGAAAAAGAAAAAAAAGACTATTGTGATGCTGAAGACCAAAAAAAAGTAGTCGAAAAAATGAGCGAATGCGATAAAACTTCAAAAACTGATAAAGAAAAAAGCGAATGCTACTCCAAAGTCGTTGACGAGGATGATGGCTGTATGTCTTCCTGATATGAAGGTAAAAACTGTAAGGTATCGGCGCACTGTATCATATGACTGCGCCGTTCCTTTCTGTAGGCAAAGATATGCCTCTTTGTAAAATAAAAAAACCGTTTTGTATAAAAAAAATCCTAAATAGGTGGCATCGCCTGTTCCAAAAAAAATATTCTAAAAATTGTCATTAATAAACTTTTATTCTCAGGAATCGAAGCGTATGGAGATTTTTGTTTTTCTTGACAATAAGCGTCTTCCCAGCCTATTGAAATAACAAAAGAGTACTTTGGGCTAACAGGAGATTAAGATGGATGTTCTTATTTTAGTAAAGCTATTTGGGATACTTCTCCTCATTATAGGAAATGCATACTTTGTGGGGTCTGAAATCGCACTTACCTCGGCTCGCCGCAGTCGTATTCATTATCTCGCTGAACATGGGGATTCCGCTGCAAAGATCTTGAAAAGTCTCCATGCCGAACCATAGCGGTTTTATTCTGTAACCCAAATCGGTATCACGTTGATGTCTCTGGCCGACTGTCGACAAACCAGTGACATCCGGCACCATCCTTTATACAGAAGGCAGCTTTTCGGTAAAACAATAAAATGTACCCATCCTGCTGTTAAAAAAACCATTGCCCTGACTATTCTTTTGCAAGATAGGCCAGGTGGGCCAGCATCAGCTTGATCTCACCATAGGAAAAATTACTTCCCAATTCATTTTTAATGGCTTTCATGCCGCCGCCATAGGCTTTTGGTAATACCTGGGTCTGGGCAAGTTTTTTTTTAATTATGCTTTGTTTTTCAGAAGAAAGCAGCTTGTTGATATCCAGGTCACCCTTTTCCACAAAAAAACTTAGATGCCCCAGGATGGTATTTTCCACCAGGGACCGGTCTTCTGCAATCTGAGCAGGGAAGAATCCCTTATTGAACAAATCCAAACTGATCTGTCTTGTATTGGCAACCGACTCCTTTTTTTTTGGCAATGCCTTGGGCTCCGGCAGTTTCACCGTCTCTATCCCCTGTTTTTTACGATATTCTTTCACTATTCCCAACAGGTCTTCACCATATTTTTCAATGGTTTTTTTGCCCACCCCATTAATTGTTTTCAACTCTGTCTCATTGTCTGGCAAACAGACCACGATCTGGATTAATACCCGCTGGTGAAGAATCTGGAAATGGGCGATCCCTTCTTTCTTTGCTTTTTGGGAACGCCAGTCCTTAAGCGCCTGGAATAATTTTGGATGGTCAATGTCCAACTGGGTATAATCCGGCTCCCTGGGGTTTTTTACTTTTTTGGGGACAATGTCAATCCCGGCAGTTGATACGGCACGCAGATATTGAGACGGTGAAAAGCTTTTTTTACAGCTTTGGATACCGGCCAATTTTACTGCAATCTCCTGTGTAAGATTATTCAGGGCATTTCCGATTTTTTTACTAAGTTCCTTATTGTCTGTTTCCACAACCATTTTCTGGGTCAAATCATCAAACGCCTGGAAAAATTTATCATTGAACCAGGCGGATGCCTTGCAGATCCGCTCAAGGATATGGGGATCAGACTCTGGCAGGCTTTTTTTTTCAAAAAGATGCTGCAACTGGAATTTAAATTTGTCACTGACTGCAAAAATATCTTTTTGAGCCATTTCTGCAACCCGGCGGATATCTGCTACACCAGACACCTGGACCAGACCGGCATTTCCCATCAACAGCCGAACAAGGTAGCCCAGACGGTTATTCAGTAATTGAAAATCAAAACATTCCAGAAGCAATTCCTGCTGAAAACTGATTTTGGATGCTTCAAGCACTCTTTGAGATGGCGGATTTTCCCTGGCTTTTTCAACAAACTCAAGGATGGCCCCATCGATTTCAATCCCCCGGGAGGGGATAGAAGAACTGAGCACCATTCCCTCAAAGGTTTTGCACCGGCTTAGGGCCACATACACCTGGCCGCCGGCAAAGGCGGCCCCGGCGTCAATAACCGCCTTGTCAAAGGTCAGTCCCTGACTTTTATGGATGGTAATGGCCCAGGCAAGTTTCAAAGGAAACTGCTTGAACTTGCCGATGATCTCCTCCTTGATCTCCTTGCTCTCAGTATCCACTGTGTATTTGATATTATCCCAGTCCACCGGCTTCACCAGAATCTCATCAATTTCACCCGGGCAGGAAACACTGATACTGTCTTTGGAAACCATTTTAATCCTGCCGATTTTCCCATTGTAATATTGTTTCTCACCCGACGGGTCATTTCGAAGGAACATCACCTGAGCCCCTTGCTTGAGTGCCAGGGTGCCGGGGGTTGGAAAGGTATGTTCCGGGAAATCCCCGGTAATCTCGGCATTGAAGCGATATGTTTTTCCAGGCAGGGCCGAAAGCCGCTTCTTATTAATGGATTCAGCACTGTTATTGTGGGTGGTCAGCGTAATATAGCCCTGGTCTTCATCGGGCATATAATTTTGAATATATCGCCGGTTCAGTTCTGCAATGGCAGATTCATCCAGCCGGTTGTCGCGCACCCTGTTGAGCAGCTTAATAAACCGGGGATCCGACTGCCGGTAAATATGCATCAGTTCAAGGGTTAACAATTGTGTCCGGGCAAGGGCCTGGCTGCTGAAAAAATAAACCGATTCATAGTATTGCTGTAAAACCTGCCATTCATCTTGCTTTGCCACCGGCGGAAGCTGGTGCAAATCACCGATCATAAGCAATTGCACTCCGCCAAAGGGGTGATCATTATGTCGATGGCGCCTCAGCACTGCATCCACGGCATCCAGCAGGTCTGCCCGGACCATACTGATTTCATCGATCACCAGCAGATCAAGGCTTTTGATGATCTGCTGTTTTTCCCTGCTGAACCTGAACTGGCGCTGCCGGTTCTTCTCATAGGCCTCACTGCCGGGAATAAAGGGGCCAAAGGGCAGCTGGAAAAAGGAATGAAGCGTAACCCCCCCGGCATTAATGGCTGCCACCCCGGTGGGGGCTGTGACAATCATTCTTTTTGTTGCATCTTTTTTCAGGTTGTGAAGAAAGGTGGTCTTGCCGGTACCGGCTTTTCCCGTTAAAAAAATATGACAGCCCGTATTCCGGACAAATTCATTGGCCAGTTTCAGTTCATCATTCTCTAAAGTCACAACAGGTATGGTTTCCTTCTCATTCATATGTAAAAAAATATCTATGCTGAAATAGTAAATATTTGAATATCAGTTCTCATATAGCACCTTTCATCAAAAGGGCCAATATTGCAGGGATATTTTTGGCACATAGAAACCAGGTTATTGGAAATTATTGTGGACGATGAGCTTGAATACAGGTCAGAAGAGATTGAAAAGTTCAAATACTGGTTAAAAGCGGATAAATTTGATCGAAACCGTGCAAACGGCTGGCTAATGCAATATTCACAGGGAATTGATGACTGGATGTGGAAAATCGAGGAGGTGTAAGATGAAAATGAAAGTCCAAATCATCATTGAATACGAGACCGGTGAAGAGACCTTCACCCATGACGTTGCCTGCCTGACCAGAGGAGATTTATTGCCGGAAACATTGGGCCTTACGCTTGCAGAAGGAAAGGATCTATTGGCCAAGATGCAAAAAGAGATGATCGATCACCAGGTGGCAGAATACATCCAACAAAGCCAGCACTGCTCCAATTGCGGTTCAAAACATTCCCTCAAAGATGCAAAATATATTTCCTTCAGGACTCCTTTTGGAAAGCTGAAGCTTGATAGTCCCCGGTTTTATTCTTGCAATTGCCAGCCTCGTTTAAAAAAAAGTTTCAGTCCTTTGGCAGTGGCATTACCAGAAAGGACTTCTCCTGAATTTCTTTATTTGGAGTCCAAATGGCCATCCCTGATGTCGTTTGGTTTGACCGCAGATATCATTAATGAAATTTTACCTATAGATATCAGCAAAAGCACCCTACATTACAACTCTATGAAGGTTGCCGAAAGGCTTGAGGATGAATTGGATGAGGAACAATGGACGTTTATCGAAGGGTGTGAAAGGGACTGGGAAAAACTGCCCAAGCCTGACTCGCCCATCACAGTCGGTATTGACGGTGGTTTTGTTCATGCCAGAGAAGGAGATAACCGCAAAGCAGGCTGGTTTGAGGTGATCGTTGGTAAAAGCATGAAAGAAGAAAAGGATTCCAAGCGGTTTGGTTTCGTTAAAACTTATGATGAAAAGTCCAAAAGACGTTTGTTTGAAACGCTTAAGAGTCAAGGGTTTCAATTTAACCAACAGATTACATTCCTTTCAGATGGAGGGGAATCTGTTCGGGATCTTCAACTCTACATGAGCCCCCAGGCTGAACATGTTCTTGACTGGTTCCATGTAACAATGCGTATCACAAGCATGAAGCAAATGTCTAAAAGGCTTGCTTCCCATGAGGAATTCAAAAACATTGAAAATAAGTTGGAACGGATAAAATGGTTTCTGTGGCATGGAAATGTATTTAAAACTTTGAAGGTCCTGGATGACATGCTATTTGATATTGAATGTTTTGAAGATGACCTGGAATATGGCAATTTGCCTAAGTTTGCCAAAGCAGTTCGTGAATTCAGAGGCTATATCTACAATAATAAAGAATTAATTCCGAACTATGGAGACCGGCATCATTACGGAGAGGCCATCTCCACAGCTTTTGTTGAATCAACTGTGAATGAAGTTGTCAGTCGGCGAATGGTTAAAAAACAGCAAATGCGTTGGAGCCGGAAAGGAGCACATAACATGCTGCAGCTCAGAACAAAAACACTTAATCATGAACTACGTGATACATTTCAGCGGTGGTATCCAGGAATGATGACATCAGGGGAAGAAATAAATTCAGTGCCTCAAGCTTTGATGAATTAGCCCCCGTTTTGGGATGGTCTCTAATGGAAGCGGTAACAAAGACCCGAATCTTTCAATTTCAGGCTTTTGGGGGTACTGAGGGGTTCCATCAAATTGAATATTTGTTAAATCCAGAATTGGTACAGATCTTAACGTGTTGCCCGCAGTTTGGCCACTCTCCCAGATGGCAGCATACTCGTGACGGTGAGAAACTGCTGGTAGGCAAGGGATAATTGGTATATTATTCAGGTAGTTAAATGGTTGACGTGCTAACAGATTGCGCTTTTTAGTGCGAAGGTTGGGGTTACCCCATCTTGGGGCTCCCAATTGTTGTTTGGAATGATATTTCCATCTCTGTGGATCGGTGTTTAGCCAGATGAATTCAGAATTCAAATCCTTTAGGCGGTATATAACTTCCGTTCATTCTTTCAAGCAGCTTTGCAAATTGAATAGACGTATAGTCCTCTAAATAAGGTCCAATAATCTGGACACCTACTGGTAAACCATTGGGCGTAAAGCCGATGGGAGCCACCGTAGAAGGCAAATAAGAGACCAGGCTTAACGAGTTCCAGGGACCAACCACGTCCCAATAATTCAATGTTTCATTGTTAAACTGGATCGTCCGGGAGGCGATGTTAGTGTGATCATGATCGTGAGCAGCGATCCTGGCAACTGGACATAATAGCACATCAAAATCCTGAAAATAGTCTTCCCATTTTTGCCTCATGACAGCTCGTTCATCATTAAGTTTGTTCCAATCACGATGAGTTCCGGTCATTGCTCGTACCCATCTGGCTGTCGGACTATGATCATCGTCTTTAAGTGTCTCTACTTGACTCATGGCCCATTCATACTTTCCTGATGGTGGAAAATGGCTTGTAGCCGCTGTTTCCAAGTCACCTCTTAACCAGTGGCTTTGTTTCAAATCAATATCAGGTTTTTTGTCTTTAAGGTTGACTCCTGCTTTATTCAATTCAGTGACCATTTTCTGCAAACAATTTCCCACATCGTTGTCCGGAGGATAAAGTGAATCATCAATCCACAGCCCAGCCCTAAACTCTTTCAGCTTTGACTTGCGTGAATCAGGTAGTTTGATCTTGATGGCTTTACGTTGATAAGAAGGAGGAGCGACGATAACATCCATTGCCAGCTTTAAATCATCAGCACTTCGTGCAAGTGGACCTTTCACTGCTAAATCTATATCCGCGGGATAATTTGAATGTTTTGTTTCCCAGGGTTTTTTCCCACCATGCATAGAGACAATATTATAAGTTGGTTTATGCCCATAGACGCCACAGAAATGAGCCGGGAGACGAATCGAACCGCCTATATCATTTCCGATTTCTAATCCAGTTAATCCAGCGGATAGAGCAGCGGCTGAGCCACCGGACGAACCGCCTGGAGTCTTTGTTAGGTCCCATGGGTTGTTCGTTTGACCAAAAACATCATTAAAGCTTTGAGTATCCTTTCCAAAAGCTGGTAAATTGGTTTTGCCAAATATAATAGCACCGGCATCTAAAAGGGACTGAACAACATCAGCGTTTTTAGTTGGTCTGTAGTTTTTAAAATAAGAAGATCCATAAGTGGTTACCATCCCAGCAACTTCAATGTTATCCTTGATCGTCATGGGAAGACCGTGCAATGGCCCCCAAGTCTCACCTCTACTTAGGGCTTCATCAGCTTTTTGGGCTCGTTTCAAAGCACCTTCAAAATCTGTTGTAACAACAGCAGTTATTTTTGTATCCAAGCGCTTATGTCTATCTATGAAATATTTCAACAATTCAGTTGCACTCGTCTTCTTATTCTTGATTGCCTTGATTAAACTTGTTGCTGAGTAACTTCCAAGAGCAGGTATATCACTGGTTTTTGCAAAACTCGTTGCCACTAGGCTACTATTCAATAAGCCCTCAGCAGAAACCATCACACCTGCTGTCAAAAGTTTATTAAACTGCCTTCGTGTCATTGTTTTATCTATCATAATTGCAACCTCCTCAATGAATGCCAACATTGGCTTAAAATCTGAATCGTAATGTTATCCTGGTTATTGATTTAATATCTTCAAAAGTCATCACAACATCTCCTAAAAATCATAATTGCCCTTTTTCATGTTACCATTATACTTTCGGTCTTTTTTTATAAAATTAAAAGAGAATTTTCAATTGAGGACTTAACCATAGCCAAAGGGTTCGGACAGTAACATTTACATGACCGCCCGCGTTTTAATTGCCCTTCAGGCGTATGAAAAAACCTATGATCTTTCTTCGGTCTCCCTTTTCATGGAATTGGTATTTGACTCGTTTAATACATCAATCAGCTCATTATTTGAGTCGATTATTGAATTTATTCAACTCAAAGTCAAGGGAATCTTGCAGTTGCTTTTTGAACCAAAATAACCGGTCATACCCGGTTCATTTTTTTATTGAATTTTTCTGAATATCAAATTTTTGTTTATATTTTTCAAATGAGAAGCTTTGAAAAATTTACCATTATTTCCGGGTTAGTATGGCACAATCATCCCCATATGATTTTGATATTTATCAGCCGCGCAATCCCAAAGCAAGCGCTTACTACAAGTGTGTTGAAAATCATTTTGAAGCGTTGGAACAAGTATGGGATGACATGTATAAATCCCGTTATGGCTATTGGAGGACATATGTCATGACTGTGATTTACAAATATCTGGATTGTGGTGACCTTTATTTCGGATTTGCCAGGGTCAAATGCGAAGATTGTGGTCATGAGTATTTATTGGCGTTTTCCTGTAAACGCAGGCATTTTTTGTCCTTCATGTCATCAGAAAAGGGTTGTTGAATATGGAGAATGGCTGAACAGCACCATTATTTATGCTGGAAGACTTGGAAAAAGCTTTCCAGTATGAAGTGTTAAAAATGCTTAAGAAAGAGGGGAAAATAAATGACGTTATTATTGAAAATATGCTTTCCTGGTATCACTCCGGCTTTAATGTGTATATTGGTGATCGGATTGAACCTGATGATAAAGCCGGACTTGGCAATCTGGCAAGATATATCATTCGAGCCTGTTTTTCCCAGGAAAGAATGGTTTATGTCCCGGCAAAAAGATCTGATGATGTAATCCCGACAATTATGTCAAATGAGCTGTCTTCCAACCAAGCAAGGCAGAATTGGGCTCGTTTAATTCAAAAAATTTAAGAAACATAGAACAACTACACCCGATACAGCGGGTACAAAAGCAACCTTCCAAATCACCCATCCTTTTCATCCGTTATCCGGTCA
>JAHJLN010000165.1 GCA_018821715.1 Pseudomonadota bacterium
TGATCAAATCGATCTGCTGTCCTTCCAGGATCTCCCAGGCGGTTGTTCCGTCATCGGCTTCCACAAGATTTTTAAACCCAAGCTGTTTTAATACATTTTTTAGAATACGACGCATTGTAGCAAAATCGTCAATAATCAAAACTTTGATGGATGTGTCCATGGTTTCATTTTCCCTTCGAAAAGTTCTGTGGTTCATCCGCTATTTGCTCTATTATCTCAGGCAGATACTTAAATAGATAGTCAATATCTTTTTTATTTGTTTTTAACCCAAAACTGAACCGGATCGTACCATAATAGTCTGTATCGACACCAAGGGCTTGAATAATCGGTGAGGCCTCCTTACTGCCTGCACTGCATGAAGAGCCGGATGAAACATAGACACCTATTTTATTCAGGCTGATTAAAAGAGTACCACTGTCTATTCCCGGAAAACCAACATTCAGATTGTGGGGGACCCTGTTGTTTATTGAACCATTGATAATATGTCCGGGTACTATTATTTTAAGCTGCTCTATAAAATAATCCCTTAACCTCGTTATTCTTTTATATTCGGACTTCATCTCTTTATGAGCCAGTACAGCAGCTTTACCAAAAGCAATAATATGACCTACATTTTCAGTTCCGGATCTTCTATTGAATTCCTGACCACCACCGTGAATAAGTGGAACAACTGAATACATTTCATCAATGTATAATGCCCCGATACCTTTAGGGGCATATATTTTATGCCCGGAAAACGACATAAGTGATATTCCCATTTCTTTGGGCTTCAACTCAATCTTTCCATAGGCCTGGGTTGCATCCACCATCAAAGGAACTTCCGCAAGCTTGCATAATTCACCGATTCCCTCAATTGGATTGATAATACCGATCTCGTTGTTCACCGCCATTATGGCGACAAGTATGGTATTGGATCTTAATGCCTCTCTGACGGCCTCCACTGTAATTAGGCCATTTTTGTCCACATCCAGAAAGGTGACGTCATATCCGAGCATGCCCAGGAACTGTACAGATTCCAATATTGAAGAATGTTCAATATTGGTTGTTATAATATGCCCTTTGGTCTCATGATATTTAAATGCAATGCCTTTGACTCCAAGGTTGTTGGCCTCTGAGCCGCTTGCAGTAAAGGTAATCTCATTGGGTTTCACCGATAGGCTGGATGCAATTTCATTTCTGGCCATTGTTATTTTTTCAAACGCACTTTTCCCCAGAAATGTGCTTGAAGATGGGTTCCCATACCCGTATTCACCTTTAATATATTTTTCCAAATACGGTTTTATTTCATCCCGTAGATATGTGGTTCCGTTATGGTCAAAATAGACTTCCCTGTATTCATCAACATCAATGTCTGCAACGGGCTTACAGGTGTCGCTCACCGAATGAATCGGGATTCCAATCCAGGTGTAAACAGAATTAAGGCCGTGCGGGAAAAGTTTGCTGATATCTTGTTTGGAAACCCCGGTATATCGTTCTATGTTGTTGTACAGGGGGCCGACCTTGTTTTTTTCATAATAATTAAAAGCAAACTCCAAAACCCTTAAATGCCGTTCCGTCAAATTGGTCCGGGTCCTTCTGGCCATCTGGTTGATATAGGTCTTTGTGTAATTATTCAGCATTTGTTTTAGATTTTTTCTTTCACAGATTCATCTGAGCCAGGGTAAAGATGAAAAGGAAATCCGGTGCGGGATTCTTCCATTCCCTGGGCAATGATCTGAAAATCTTTAAACGGCATTCCGATGCCAAGTCGGTCTGCATCATATTGAGCGATAAGCCGTGCACCAAGGCAATATGTCGAGATATTTATTTGCCCGGTAAGATAGGGCCTTACGATCAGATCAGAATTCACCACACGCAACCCGCCCATACTCGAGTTAACCCTCTTTCCTGTAATATATTGATAGGCTTGGATCAATCGTGCAAGTTCTACGGGTCTCACACTGAGAACGATGACATCCGGTTCCAGGTCCATTTCATCAAATTCTTTGGAGTATAAAAAAACAGCATCGGTGTCAGCGGGTTTAATTGACATCATATCCTTAATCGCCTTTTTAGCAGTATCAACACTGTTATACCGTCCGGAATCCTCGCTGCCGAAAAGAGCGAAGTCAGGTTTATCTGCTGCTTTGCAGGCATATACAATGCCTTTCGTAAAATCACTGGGGCAAGGGGGTGTAAACTTTTCTTTATTTTTGGACTGATCTTTCATGATATCAGTATACACGCGTGAGCCCAGCATGGGTTCTTTCTGATTTTCATCCACAAGGCCAAACGTAATGGCTGCGGCAATACACCCTATCGTTTCTTTGGTAAGACAGACACAGTCTCCCAGAGAGGCCTGTTTCACAGCCTGACAGCTTGTCAACGTCAATCCTGAAGGAATGTAAGCGGTGACAATGTCCGGGAGGGGTTCTTTCTTTCTATAAAACTTCACTGCACTCAAGGGGATTGATAAACCGGGGACCCCCATGTTTTTTATAATCTGACTGTAAAGATCATTGATTTTTGACATGATAGCTGCTCCTTTTTTCAAAGTATTTATATATATCACCACCTTGTCTTTTTAAACACTTCTCAAATATCTGCGTAGCAAGGTTTTGAAACTGCCCGGAGGAACATATTCTATTTTCCATCCAGAACTTCACGGATCAACAAAAGCAACCGTTGACTGTCTATTGGTTTTTGAAGGTATTCTTTAATACCAAGTTTTAAGGCTTTAATTTCAGAAATATTATCACTATATCCCGTGCAGAGCATGATAGGCAAATCATTTCGAATTTTTAATACCCTGCTTGAGAGTTGATCACCTGTCATTTTAGGCATGGTCATGTCCGTAATAATGAGATCGAATTGATCTGGATTTTTTTCAAATGCTTTGAAGGCTTGTGCCCCATTTGAAAAACCGCTCATTTCATACCCGAAATCTTTTAAAAACTCCAGGGTTGATAAAAGGATACTCTCATCATCATCAACAACCATTATCCTTTCTGAGCCTCCGATTAATGGTTGTGAAGTGTTCGTTTGAACCTTGGAAATTATATCATTGGCCGTTATGGGGAAAAAGACATGAAATATTGATCCCTTCCCAGGAACACTATCGGCTTTCACATACCCCCCGTGCTCTTCAACAATTCCATACACCAATGCCAGACCCAGCCCGGTACCTTCTCCAACTTCTTTAGTGGTAAAATAAGGATCAAATATTTTCCTTAAAATCTCTTCATCCATACCGTGGCCTGTGTCACTGATATCCAGATTAAGATATTTACCCGGCAATATATTGAGATCAGGGATATTGTCTTGATCGAAAAGTTCGATTTCCTTTAATTCAATGGTCAGTGTTCCCCCTGTGACACGCATTGCATGGTACGCATTCGTGCAAAGGTTCATTACTACCTGATGGATCTGGGTAGGGTCTGCTAAAACGGTTGCATCAGAAACAATATTTTCTCTGATTTCTATGGTAGCCGGGATTGAGGATCGCAGTAATTTAATCGCTTCTTTTACCACGATTGAAAAATTCAGCAGATGTTTTTCGTGTTCTGCCTGCCTGCTGAAAGAAAGTATTTGTTGGGTCAGTCCGGCCGCCCGTTTGGCTCCTTTTACAATCTGAGCGATACAGCCCTTTGCTTTAACATAATTTTCAATATTCATTTCTGCCAATTGAGCGTACCCCAAAATACCGGAAAGGATATTATTGAAATCATGGGCAATGCCGCCGGACAGGGTCCCAATCGCTTCCATTTTATGCGCCTGGCGAAGTTTGGTTTCAAGTTTTTTCTTTTCTTGTTCTGCTGTTTTCCGGTCAGTGATATCTATTGTTAAGCCCCGGAATCCAATTGATAGTCCACTTGAATCCCTTATCAAAGATACGGATGTTTCAACCATTCGTGACTCACCGTCTTTTGTTCTGATCACATATTCAAATTTTTCCAGCGGCCGGCCTGTCTTAAAGATATTTTTATATTTATTTTCTATCTCTATTGATGTTTCTTTATCCGTACAGACTTTATAATTGAGCCCTAACAGTTCATCTGAACCGTATCCCATAAGCTCACATAAAGCATCATTAAAAAAGAGCAGATTCCCATCAAGATCAATTTCAAAATAACCAATGTTTCGATTGTCCAGAATTGTACGGTACCGTTCTTCGTTCTTTCTTAATGCTTGTTCTGCCCGCTTTAGTTCGGAAATATCAATGGCCGTACCAATTACCATCATCGGCTTTTGATCCTTATCGAATTTTATCACTCGTGCTCTGTTATGCATCCAGCGCTGTTCACCGGTTTTAGTCAAAACCAAAAATTCATCCGTGTAATCCGGGTATTTCCCATGGATAAAATCATTAAAGCGCTTTTTGACAGTGTCTATGCTTTTCGGATCTATTATTTTCAACAGATCTGAAATTTTTTTGGGGTGTTCTATCTCAGAATAGCCAAGGGATTTGAATTGATTTACATCAACGGTAAACTCTGTGGTCTTCAGATTCAATTCCCAGGCACCGGCAAGACTGACTTCAAGCGCCAGTGAAAGTCTTTCTTCGCTTCTTATTAAAGCTTCCTCAGTTTTTTTACGATCCGTAACGTCTCGAACAACACTTAATACAACTTCCTGGTCTTTAAAAACTATTTTTTTTGCATGGCATTCAACATAAACAAGCCTGTTTCTTTTTGTTAAGATTTCAGTTTCAAAGACGATTCGGCCCCCTTTTTGGGAAAGATCCTGCATGACATTGAAAATTCTTTTATGGTGTTTTTCCGGAACCATATCGGCTAAGCGCATGGTATCCAA
>JAHJLN010000166.1 GCA_018821715.1 Pseudomonadota bacterium
CCGGACGTGCAGTTTTCCCGCATCCGGTTCCTCGGTTGTACTCGCTTTCGCGTAAAGCATCTGCATCATGAAAACACCCTGTGCTTTTTGGTCGATTCCGGCAGTTTGGGTCTTGCAAGGTCAAGTCGTTGAATGGCAAGACCTATACTGACGCTTATTTCAATATTTTAGAGCGACCTTGCCAACCGAGTTCCAGGTTTTTACTTAAAGCTTTTTTCGGTATTTGGTGTATATTCCCTGAGAAGATTGTTAACCGAATTCTCCAATTTAGACAAATCCAGTGGTTTGAGAAAAACAGCCTCAGCCTCAGCCGCCAGAGCCAGGTCACTGATTTGTTCACCATACCCTGTAACTGCGATTATTTTCATGTCGGGAAATTCTTTTTTCACACTGGTGATTAAAGCCACACCGCTTATATTCGGCATTACCAGATCTGTAATTAATAAGTGGAAGTTATTGCCTTTATCTCGAAGAACTTTTAATGCAGCAAGACCATCTACAGCCGTCTTGACCTGATATCCCATTAATGTAAAGAATTTATCAAGGTTGGTAAGAGCAGCTTTATCATCTTCCACAATTAATAACGATCTATACGATTGTCCTTTTTCCATAAAAACCCTATTTTCCAAATACGTTTTCGATCTCCCGGTCCAGTTTCGCACTGGCATTTTGAGCCTTAAAGGCCTGCCATTCAGCGTCCTGACTTTTATAAGAAGAAATAACCTGGTTCCTTACAGACTGCTTTACCGCAGTTGTTTCCATAAAGACCAGGACATAGAGTTCCGAACTTGGGGAAATCCACACATCCTTTTGATGGGACCCGCTTAACGTGTTCTGCGTCACCTGATGACTCACCTGTTTACCCAGCCGGTCCACCAGCTGGTCGTCTCCGAGTCCGGTCTGCAGGACAAAATTATTCACAAGGGATTCAACCTTGACAGACAACTGCCGGGCCAGTTCATCCCGGCCCTGGGCCAGGGCAGCGGTTTTGGCAAACTGCATACCGGATTTACCTATTCTGGCCGACCCAACCGCTGAAAAAAAGCCTTCTTCATGGCCGGTCAACACCCATTTCGGTGCATTTTCAAATTCTTTTTCCAGTACATCATTGTCAATGTGTTTATTGCTGCAACTTGTACCCATTAAACTTGTGGCCAGTAGAACAGCCAGGAAAATCACACTATTTCTGATCATTGAACCCTCTCCTTTCTTTATTTTTCACTCAACCCCAATGCTGCGGCAAGCCGATCGGACATCTGCCGGGAAACTGCCGTCACCGCCTTGTGGATTGCCTCATCCCGGTCCAGATGACCCTTTCGAATGGTTTCATTTATTTCTGCAAACAGGGCATGAGTACCGGTTTCAATCACCTGCACGTCTCCTGTGGCCCTTACGAAACTGATCTTGGTATTGTCCAGGTTCAAGGGCGTGATCTCAACCTGACCTGTGATCCACGCATCTGCTTTATCCTTTATGGGTGTAATAAAAATCCCATTACGGGTCAGAGTTTGGGATAAAATTTTTCCAGCAGTCTGACCGTATTCCCCTTTAACATCAACGTAAAATCTGAATTTTGACTGGATGACTGCCAGCTCAGATGTCAGTTTCGCCAGATCCAGGTCCTGCTCCGATAAAGCTGGATAGTCCACCACCATCAGCCGGCTTTCAATGATATTGCGATCAAGACAAAGAGACATGATCCTGTTCAGAGAAGCCATTCTCGGCAGCCGCCCCTCAGCCGTTTCAAGGGCGGTAACTTCCGCCCTTAGTCGATTGTCCAAGCTTTCAAGGTCATTGTTCCAGGTTTTGCCTGCATCAACCCGGTCCAGGACGGCCAGGGCATGAAAGTCACCTGTGGCCTCATCCAACCAGGTCTTTCCAATTCTGGCACCCTCAAGCCGGACCGAAGAGATAATATTTATCCGTGATTCTATTTTCTTTTCAAACAGCTCTGCATTATCCGGACCCAGGGAGGATTTCGCTAAACTTGTGGTCTGGGATACAACCCTGGATTCAAAGACAGAAGAAAGCTCAGCCAGCGCCTGGCGCCGGGCATCTATTGTTGTGCTGCCCGACCCTTCTGCCCGGAGAAACCGTGCTGCCGGGAATTCAGGATGAGTATCCGCCACGGGTGTGATGCCGGGTCTTTTGCTGCAACCGGGAGCCGGCAGCAGCCCAGACAGGAGTGTAACCGTCAGAATCACCAGCTTTACCAGAATTTCTTTTCCCCAGCTCTGTTTTCTTGTCATTGAACTCTCCTTTTCATTTATAATGGCTGATCAAGATTAAAGACCCGGAGAATCGGTTTCAATAATATAGTGTATTTTACCCGCCGTCACCATAATATTTTTTATTTTTCGTCTCCCATTGACCTGTGACGGAATCTCCAGCTCATAAGCCCCCTGCTCAACAAAAGCCCGAGCCATATAAACTCTGGCCGGTAATGTCTGCCAGGATCTTAAATCAGCATGTTCTAAAAATAAATTCATCAGGTTCAATGCGATTTCAATGGCCTGTTGGGTATCCTTGTTTTCATTTTTTGCAACCTTTTTTGCAGCCTGTCGAATCACTGCCTGTTTAACTGCTGCCCGGGCAATGGTTTTGGTAATAATCCGTGCCCTGTGATCTGCAAGGTTTTTAAACGCAATGGCGGTTATATCTGCCGCAAGATCTGCCTGGATCTCCTTTTGCTCTGTTCTTGACCGCAAAAGAAACGACGTCCTGGGTGGTGCAGAAGACACGGGCAAAAATTTTGGAAAAGCAAGGGTAATGGGACCATGGATAGTGGGGATGTGTACCCTGTCCTCTACCTTGACCGGTGCTCTTCCCGTCAGTTGAATCACCAGAATTTCCCCCATGGTCCGGGACGTTTTATACAGGATCTCACTGTCCGGCACATCACCCGGGATCAGGTTTCTTGCATCCGCAACCCTGTTCACTGCCCGGGCCACCCGTAAAAAATCCTTTTTCAGGGAAGACGGTGCCGGAGTCTGGTAAAACTGTTCGTAATCTGCATAGGATTCCAGGGCTTTTTGATAATCGATAAAAGCAGCATCCAGATTATGGTCTGCTTCATTGAGAATGCCGGAAAGATACCGGCCAAAGGCATCTTCCTTATATACATTTTTTTCAGCATACCGATCATTATACAGGGTAAGCAAAGAATCCAGGCGGCGGCATTCCACAAGTGCATCTTCAAAATTTTCTGCATCAAGATAGGCAATGGCTGACATCAGATGAATCATGGCGCGCTCATAGTCCTCGCCGCCGTAGGAAATTAAATAGTCATTGGAAATCAATGAGACCGCCTCCCGGGAAAGACTTGTCGTCCACAGCTGCTGGGCCAGATCCTCTGCAGAATGGAACCGTTCCTGGGCCGCTTGAAAATTTTTACACTGCATATGGACCATGGCGGAATCCAGGAAAAAGAGAAGTTCGGAATGGGTCCCGTAATCACCACGGCTGTCTTCAATCAAACGGGCGGCTGCATTACAGTCTCCGGCCGATAAATGGGCGGACAGGGCATCATATGACACATGGCCGGCACAGCCGGCCAGGACCAAAACAGGAACCAGAAGAGACAAAATTCCTGAGACCGTTTCTTTTAAAAAGCAGTACAAATTTATAACCAGTTTTTCTTTTGTTCCACCACTTTTTTAATCTTTTTTTCACCGAGCCATACTTTTTTGTGATTTTCCATATTAATCAGTTCCAGGTTAACCTGATAATATTTGACCTGCTTTCCGTCCACCCGGTCTGTAATGGTATTAATCACTCCCTGGAGCATAAAATCCGCCCCTATTTCCCGGCCTTCCTCCTTGGCTGTTTCCTCGGATGCATGGGATGCCTGGTCCAGACGCTCTGTTCTGACCTCTTCTCTCTGGCCGCTGTCCGCTACCAGATCGACCTCACCGGAATTGATCAGGGAACGCTCCAGATCTTTTACAAAGGTCTGGGTATTGATATGTTCATCACTTCGGTTCCTCACCGTTCCCACGATCACGGAGGGGTTCTTTCCTTTGTTTTCCTGTCTGTGTGTGCCGATCCAGTGCCGTTCCATGACGTCTTTTATCATTTCCTCGGAAACCAGGCGGGAATCGGTATCATTCCATCGTCCGCTCAAGTCAACGGTCTTGTCCACATCCACCCGTTTAACACTCGTGCTGCCACAGCCTGCCAGAATCATTATCATTGCCAGCACCGCCATGCCTGCTGTCAACTGGTTTATCTTTTTAATTCTCATCATAGAAAATTTCCTTTATTTGAATTCAAATCCATTTAAAACAACCACTGGATTATTTTTAAAGGATTACAAAAGCCTGTGACAATGTCAATTCCAATCAATAAATATTTCTCCCGGCCCTGTGCAGCCGATAGAGATAAACCTCCTGCCGGGGTTACTGATCCAAAAAAACCGGGGTTAATCCCAAAATACCACTGAATCTTCAACCGGGACTCGGTGTGTTCGGGTTGTGTTTACCAAAGCTTTTTCATCAGCATACCCAAAGGACATGCCAAAGAGAATGCCCAGATTGTCCGGAATATTTAACAATTGTCTTACTGGATCGGGAAACTGCCCCAGAGCACCTTGAAAACAGTTCGAGACCCCCTTCTCGGTCATCAACAGGGAAAGCGTCTGTGCATAGATCCCCATATCCACCGCCCCCATGATGTTTAGATATCTTTCCATGGTAAAAAACAGGGCATGGGGGGCATCAAAAAATGTCCAGTTCCGGATCAAGGCTGCCAGCCGGGACTGTTTATCACTGCGCTCAATCCCCATTGAACTGTAAAGACTGTTTGCCGATTCAACCTGGCGGTCACGATGAAAGCCCTTATAATGCATCCCCCAGTCAAAATCCGGGTTCGGTTCCTTGCCGCTCATGACTGCTTTAATGAGTTTATCTTTGAGCACATCCTTTGTTGCGCCGGAAACCACATAAACCTGCCAGGGTTGAACATTACAATTGGATGGCGACAATTGAGCCTGTGTGAATATTTTTTTTAAGGTTTCTTCAGGGATCGGTTTGTCCAGAAAGGCCCGAACGGAAACCCGCTTTTTTAATAAATCAGTTAACATCATAAAGGCGTCATCTTTCTTGAATCAAATATTAAGGCTAGAGTTTTCCCCTTTTTTTAGCCAGGTCCATCATCTGCTCGGCACTTGTGGCGGGGGGTATCTGTCTTTTCTCCTCTTTTTTTAATGGTTTCAATTAATAATGGAATAAATTCCATGAGATCTTCGACAATACACACATCGGCAACCTGAAAGACAGGCGCATCCGGGTCCGTGTTGATGGCGATGATAAACCCGGCATCCCTTATGGCCTCGACATGCTGTGCAGCGCCGGATATGCCGCAGGCAATGTACAGCTTTGGCGACACTATGGTGCCGGTTATTCCCACCTGTTTGCTGTAGGGGATCCATTTGTAATCGCAGATGGGCCGTGATCCGCCTGCTGCAGACCTTGGAAACAGGTCTGCCAGCATCTCTATGAGTTTATAGTTCCGGGCTTCTTTTATTCCCCGGCCGCCGGAAACAATCACCCGGGCTCTGCCAAGATCAGATCCTTTAGAAGGAGAAGGCTTTGTTCCTTTGAAGACCATTTTATCTTTATTGCAGTTAAAAACTGTTTTTTCAACATGTCCTGTGTGTTTTTTATCCGGAAAAAAGGCTTTAACAGAACCGGGCTGAAGGGTAAGAACAAGGGGCCAGGATTCTGTGGCAAGCCGTGCTGATATTTTCCCGCCAAACATGGATCGTATAAAACCTGTTTTTCCATTCTTTTTGATCACATCTTCCACTCCTGTAATGCAAGCGCCTCCAAGGGCGATGGAAAGCGCCGGAGCATAGTCCATTCCCGAGGTTGAATGGGGTGCCAGAATGTAATCGAACGCCTTTTTAGTAAACAGGGTTGACAACGCTTTTTTGTATATTGCCCCGTTGTAGTGTAAAAGACCGGGAATACGGATGGCATGAACCTTCTTTCCTGTGGCTGTACTGATGGTATGGGCCAGGGCTTTTACTTCGTCTCCAATGATAAAAAAACAAATGTCACAGCTTTTTGAACCCTGGATTTTTTTGGCCAGAGTTAACAGCTCACAGGTTACGGGATTTACTTTACCGTTTTTATGCTCTGCAATGATGGCTATTTTTTTTGTCATGCGTTTTTCCGCCTTTTTTACAGGAGCGCTTTTTTGCCCAGAAGATCAATCAATTGATCCACCTTGTTTTCCAGGGTTCCGGTAAGAAGAATTCCTTTTCTTTTCTTTTGCGGAATTTGAAGGGTTTCAAGGGTAACAACAGGTTCAATCTTTTCAAAGGAACTCGATTGAATCACATCAATCTCTTTTTTCCTTGCCCTGAGCACCTTTGAAAGGCTGGGATATCTCGGGCAGTTGATTCCTGTCTGGAGGGTCAGAACACACGGCAGGCTGATGTCAAACATATCCCTTGCCCCCCCTTCTATTTCTCTTTCAACTGATACTTTTTTTTCATTTGGCCATATCTCTTCACGCAAGGTTGCCGTACAACAGGGAAGGCATAACCGCTGCGCTATCACGGGGCCTGTCTGAGCGTTCATTTCATCGGCAGACATAATCCCGGTCAAAATCAGATCATAGTTCTTGTCCCCGGCATAGGCAGCGATCCATGAGGCGGTAACAACCGGCGGCCTGTAACCGGTAGTGTTGTCAACGATATGGATGGCCTCGTCGGCTCCCATGCCAAGGGCTCTTGAAAGTGTGTCTCTGGCAGGGTCCGGACCCACGGTGATGGCGTGGACCTTTGAATCGGGAAATTTCTCCTTTATCAGCAGCGCTTCCTCAACAGCACAGGCATCAAACGGGTTCATTTCAAATCTTGCAGAACCTGACCGTTCAATCCATTTTCCTGAATCATTTATCCTGACACCTGATTCAGATTCCAAAACCTGCTTGACACAGACCAGAAGCTTCATCTTTGTTCATCCCCTTTAAAAAAATAGTGTATCAGGCTCGATAAAAACATCCAGTTCATTGTTTTTATATATCTTATTTAAAACCAAATGGTTGCAGTGTCAAGAAAAAAATCTAACAAACGTTCGTTTTTTTCTTGACAGGGTTTCCCGGCATCTGTAAATATGATTTACACAGATAAAAAAATGAATGTTTTCTTAAAACACAAAAGAATTCTTAAATAAATAAGGAGTGGGAAATGGATTTTTCAATACCGGAAAAAACGCAGGTCATCGTGCAGATGATGGACGAGTTTGTTAAAAAAGAACTCTATCCCCTGGAAAAAGATATTGACTCAAATGATTATGCCGCCTTTGAAAAAGAACTTCATAAAAAAAGGGATAAAGTAAAACAGATGGAACTGTGGGCGCCCAACCACCCCAGAGAATTCGGGGGGATGGGACTTTCTCTTATGGAACATGCCTTTGTTTCAGAAGTTTTAGGCCAGTCGATTCTCGGCCATTATGTCTTTGGCTGCCAGGCCCCTGATGCCGGCAATATTGAAATCCTGCACATGTACGGAACCCCTGCCCAGAAGGAAACCTATCTAAAACCCCTTGTTGAGGGAAAAATCAGATCCTGCTTTTCAATGACGGAAGTCGACATGCCCGGGTCCAACCCGGTAATGCTTGAGACCACGGCGGTAAAGGATAAAAATGAGTATGTGATCAATGGCCATAAATGGTATTCCTCCTCTGCCGATGGTGCCAAATTTGCCATTGTCATGGCTGTAACAAATCCTGAGAATTCCACCTATCTTCAGGCCAGCATGATTATCGTGCCATCCGACACAAAAGGGTTTAACCTGGTCAGAAACATTCCGGTCATGGGTCATGCCGGAAAAGGCTATTTCAGTCATGGCGAGATCATTTACCAGAACTGCCGCGTTCCCAGGGAAAATATCCTGGGGGGCGAGGGACAGGGATTTGTCATGGCCCAGGACAGACTGGGCCCGGGCAGGATTCACCACTGCATGCGGTGGATCGGGATCTGCAACCGGGCCTTTGACCTGATGTGCCGGCGGGCAGCACAAAGAACCATCGCACCGGGCAAAAAACTTGCATCAAAGCAGATCATCCAGGCCTGGATTGCCGAATGCGCCGCAGATATCCACGCAGCAAGACTGATGGTTCTCCATGCCGCATGGATGATCGATAATCACGGTGCCGCGTCTGTCAGAAAGGAAATCTCCATGATCAAGTATGTTGTGGCCAATACCCTTCAAAAGGTTCTGGATACGGCCATCCAGATCCACGGCGGCCTGGGGATGTCTTCGGATACGGTTCTTGCCCATTTCTGGTGCCATGAAAGAGGGGCAAGGATTTACGACGGCGCCGATGAAGTTCACAAGACCGCTGTGGCCAAGAGAATTTTAAGGGATTACATGAACAATTGAACCCTTTCTGAGGAAAGAAAAAAAATGCCGTTTGAAAATCAACTTGAAACTTTAGAAACAAAAATAGAACGCGTGCAGGCAATGGGCGGGGCGGATAAGGTCCAGCGCCAGCATGCCCGGGGCCGATATACGGCAAGGGAAAGAATAGACCGCCTGCTGGACCCGGATACGTTTTTTGAGGTGGGCCGGTTTGCCCATTCCGATATGCCGGGACTGGCGGATAAAACGCCTGCAGACAGCAAGATTACCGGGTACGGAAAAATAAATAACCGTCGGGTGGCGGTTTCAGCCAATGACTTTACGGTCATGGCCGCAACCACCAGCAGGATAGCGGGCAGAAAAGAGGGGGAATTAAAGCAGTATGCCGCCCGCAAGAAGATTCCCATGATCTACCTGGGAGAGGCCGGCGGTGCAAGGATGCCGGACATCATGGGGTCAAAAGGGCTTGCCTCTTTTGGCGGCGGTTCCTTTGACAGTTATCTGAAAATCATGAGCCGGATTCGGCAGTCCCCCATGGTGACGGCCATTCTGGGTGAATGTTACGGGATGCCGACCTGGATGGCCTGCCTTTCGGATTTTGTTGTCCAGGTCAAAGGGTCTTCCATGGGGGTTTCAGGCCCAAGAGTCCTTGAAATGGCCCTGGGCCAGACAGTAACGGATGAAGAGCTTGGCGGATTCAAAGTCCACAGTGAAATCACCGGAAATGTGGACCGGGTTGCCCAAAATGAAGACCATTGCTTTGACATCATCCGGCAGTACTTAAGCTATCTGCCCTCCCATAGCAGCCAGCTTCCGCCAATCTTCCCCGTGCCGGACGGTTCAGGGGAAAAAATGGAACAGATCCTTGATTTTCTGCCTCAAAAAAGAAGCCGCACCTATGACATGCACACCCTTCTGCTTTGCATTGTGGATACCCAAAGCCTTTTTGCGATAAAGCCTGAATTCGGCAAATCTGTCATCACGGCCCTTGCCAGGATAAACGGGAAGTCTGTCGGGATTGTTGCAAACCAGCCCTCTTTTTTAGCCGGTGCCATGGATACCGACGGCATCGACAAGGTCACAAGTTTCCTGTGCCAGTGTGATACCTACAATATCCCCCTTGTCTTTTTCCATGACACTCCCGGTTTTCTGGTGGGAAAAGAGGCGGAAAAAAACAGGGTTGCCGCAAGGGTCATGAACTATATGAATGCATTGGGGCAGATCAGTGTCCCAAAGATTTCCGTCATCATCCGGAAAAGCTATGGCATGGCCTTCTGGAACATGAGCGGGTCGGGCTGTGCCACGGATTTCCTTGTGGCATGGCCCACGGCGGAAATGAGCTTTGTTGATCCGGCCATTGCAGCCAATGTGGTTCACGGGTCCACAGAGGCTGATCCAGATCAGAAACAAAAGCTGATCCGGTCCATGGTGGAGGATGCCTCCCCTTTTGGTGCCGCAGGGCTGTTTCATATCCATGATGTCATTGATCCGCGGCACACAAGAAAATACATTACAGATGCCCTGGAGATTGCCGGGGATACAGATAGAAATGGAATCGGGGAACACCGGCTGGCCAACTGGCCGACAAAATTTTAATCCAGGGAGAAACTGACGAATTTGTCGGCCTGTAACGAACCATTTATAAACCGATAATCCTATAGCACATAAAGGGGGAAAAACATGAACATAGAGGATATTAAAAATATCAGTGTGATCGGTGCCGGTAATATGGGACATCAGATCTGTCTGCAATCCGCACTCAAGGGATTTAATACGGTCTGCACCGATGTCAGCAAAAAACTGCTGAAAAAAGCAGATGATTTTGTGGATTCCTATCTTGCAGGCCGGGTGGAACATTATGTCAAGGGTGAATATGGTCAAAAGACGAAAAAAGGCTGGTATGATTACACAAAACAATAGACAGGGTAAAAGGAGAAACAAGATGGAAAAGTCGTGTGTGTCTGTTGTAACGTATGAAAAACCGATTGAATCGGTTGCCCGGGCCGTGGAAATGTGCAAAGGGCGTTCTGCCTTTAAAAAAGGGTTAAAAGTATTTATTAAACCCAATATCGTGTTCTGGACCCGCCAGGTTGCATTTCCCAAATGGGGGGTCATTACCACCTCCAGGGTAATAGAGGACATGGTGATCCTGCTCAAGGACTGCGGCATAGATGACATCACCATCGGAGAAGGGGTTGTCACACGGAACCCCGGGGACAGGGAAACGCCGACGCATGCATTTCAAACCCTGGGGTATGACCTTTTGAAAAAGCGGTATGGGATAAAATATGTAAATGTAATGGAACGTGGGTTTTGTGAAATCGACCTGGGTGACGACATTATTCTTAATTTCAATCAGGATGCACTGGACAGTGATCTTATCGTGGACCTGCCGGTTTTAAAAGCCCACAATCAGACCATGGTCAGCCTCGGCATTAAAAATCTGAAAGGGCTGATCGATATCAATTCCCGGAAAAAATGCCACAGCCCTGATCCAACAAAGGACCTTCACTATCATGTTGCCCGCCTTGCGGACAAGCTGCCAAAGGTGTTCACCTTAATTGACGGTATTTACTCTCTGGAACGGGGCCCGGGTTTTGACGGGAAAATGCATCGAAAAAATCTGTTGATCGCTTCAACCGATATCTTTGCAGCAGACAAGGTCGGGGCAAAGATCCTCGGGTTTGATCCGTCCCAAATACCCCATCTTGTCCATGCAGCCAAAAACCATGACAGACCGCTTGATTTTTCCGATGTTGAGATCGCGGGGCTGGCCTTAGATGACATCTCCCGGAAGCATGAATATGATTTTCCCTATCAGGAAGATGCAGACGGAGCATTGCCCGTACCCCTGGCAAAACAGGGGATAAAAGGCATCTATTACCGGAAATATGACACCTCCATGTGTACCTATTGCTCAGGCGTCAACGGTGTGGTGCTGACGGCCATACGGTCTGCCTGGACAGGAGATGACTTTGATAAAATTGAGGTTCTCACCGGGAAAATGATGACGCCGACAAAGGGAATGAATAAAACGATTCTTCTGGGAAAATGCATGTTCATGGCCCACAGAAAAAATCCGGATATCAAGGAGATGATCCCGGTAAAAGGATGCCCGCCTGATCCGGATGATATTGTCAACGCCTTTCACAAGGCCGGTATCCCTGTAGATGCAGAACTGTTCAAACATATTGATCAACTCCCGGGATTTTTCATGGCCCGGTATAAAGACAGGCCTGAATATGATGAATCTTTTTTCAGGGTTGAATAACCCCCTGGCCGACCTGATTACTATGACCGGCAATTTAACTTAAAACAAGGTGTTTATCAAATGACTGAACCAATGGATTATGCACTTTTCAAAGAAATGATGACAATTTCAAAAGAAGAACTCTATCTTGAAACGCTGGCTGAAAACCGGGAGAGCATTCAGATTAAAAAAGAAGAGACCATTATAAAAAATCTGGAAAAAATTTTTAAGGCTACCCTGAAAATAAGCAATCAAAAGGGATTTCAGGCCATGACCATGCGGGAGTTAAGCCAGGAAGCCGGAATCTCCCTGGGCGCCCTGTATGCCTATTTTAAAAGCAAAGACGATCTTCTGGGAATGCTGCAAAACCAGCGCAGAGCATTTGTCAGCCGCATGCTGGAAAAAGAGATTGAAAAGCAAACACAGCCGATCCTCAGACTTCGGGCCATGATCAGGACCCATCTGTTCTTAAGCGAAATCATGCAGCCCTGGTTTTATTTTTCATTTATGGAGGCTAAAAATCTGGGTCCTAAAGAAAAAAAGAAAGCCATTGAAAGTGACCTCTGGAGTGGAAATCTTTTAGAAAAACTGCTGATTCAAGGCCAGGCGGAAAAGGTGTTTAAAAACAGGGACACCAGCCTGACGGCAGAAGCCATAAAAGCCATGCTCCAGGACTGGTATCTGAAACGCTCCAAATTCAGGACAATATCGGTGGACCGGTATTTTGAATTCATTATGGAGGTTGTTGAAACCTATCTGGGTGTGGCAGCAACGATTTAAACTGCAAAGGAAAAAACAATGGAACTGAGCGACGAAGCATCTGATATTCGAAAGGGGGAAGAACTGCCCCAAAACAAAATAGAGGCATTTATCCGTGAGAACATGGAGGGGATTGCCGGCCCCATTGTTATCCGGCAGTTTCCAAGCGGACATTCCAATCTCACCTACCTGATTCTGGCGGGCAATAGAGAGATGGTACTCCGGTGCCCTCCCCATGGGACCAAAGCCAGAACCGCCCATGACATGGGACGTGAATACAGGATATTAACAGCGCTTCAAACAGCGTATCCCTATTGCCCGAAGCCCCTTGCCTATAGTGAGGATAAACGTATTTTAGGCAGTCCGTTTTATTTAATGGAGCGCTTAAAGGGGATCATCATTCGCAGGGATTTACCCGGACAGCTGGCCCTGACCCCAGCCGATACAACCCGGTTGTTTGAGAATATCCTTAAGGTTCAATACCAGTTGCATGCCATTGATTTTGAGAAAATCGGGCTTGAAACCTTTGGTAAACCGGACGGATATGTAACCCGGCAGGTGGACGGATGGAGCAGGCGGTACAGGGCTGCCAGGACTCCTGATGTTCCCGATGGAAAAAAGGTGATGGACTGGCTTTCAGATAACATGCCCCAGGAGGCGCACCCCCCTGCCATCCTTCATAATGATTTTAAATTCGATAATGTGATCCTGGACCCTGAAAACCCATTCACCGTCATTGGTGTGCTGGACTGGGAGATGGCGACCATTGGTGATCCGCTCATGGATCTGGGGGCCACGCTTGGATACTGGGTTCAAAAAGGGGACCCAAAAGAAATGCAGGCCCTGCGCATGGGACCCACCAATGCTCCGGGAGCCCTGACCCGGAAAGAAATGGTTTGCCGGTATGAACAGTTTTCGGGCCGAAAAATTGAAAATTTTAATTTTTATTATTGCTTTGGCGTGTTCCGGCTGGCCACCATTGTCCAGCAGATCTATTACCGCTATTTTCATGGCCAGACTGCAGACAAGCGGTTTAAAAACCTTGCATTCAGTGTAAATACCCTGATCAACACTGCCGAAAGGATCGTAAAGGAAGGTGATGTTTGAACACAGTGATGGTTATCGGAGCCGGGTTTATGGGATCGGGCATTGCCCAGGTCTGCATCCAGAGCGGATATAAGGTTATCTTGTGTGATACAGAAATCAAATCCCTCAAAAAGGCAAAAGCCGGCATTGCCTGGTCACTTGAAAAGCTGCATCAAAAGGGCAGGATAAAGGAACCGCCGGCATCAGTGCTGGAACGCCTTGAAACAGCTCAGGGATTTGAAACAGGCCTTGAAACCGACCCGAAGATATCCTGGGTGATTGAAGCTGTGGTTGAAGATGAGTCCCTTAAAAAAAAGATTCTGGCCATGGTGGAGGATCGGGTGGAAAAAGAGATCAAAATTGCAACCAATACCTCTTCCATTCCGGTTTCACGGCTGGCCCTGTCTTTAAAGCATCCTGAACGGTTTATGGGTTTGCATTTTTTTGGACCTGTCCCCTTAATGGGGCTGGTGGAGGTTGTCCGGGGGAAAATGACCTCTGAGGCAGTCTTTGCTCAGGGAATGGCTTTTGTAAAAAACCTGGGCAAATATCCGGTCAAGGTCACAAAAGACATCCCGGGATTTGTGATGAACCGGGTTTTTGCAGCCGCATTCCGGGAGTGCCAGGAGCTGGTTGCAAACGGCATCACAACACCCCGGGATATTGATACAGGCATGCGTCTTGGCTATGGATGGACGGCAGGGCCCTTTGAGATTGCAGACAACGCCGGACTGGATACGATTGTGCGCATTGGAAAATCAATGAAATCACTGGGGGAAAGCTATCTGTATTCTGATACCGGCCTGGTTGAAAAAATGGTGGAAAAAGGAAACCTTGGGAGGAAATCAGGCCAGGGATTTTACCCCTATGGCACTGAATCCGGCAAAACATCAAAATAGGAAAGACCTATGGCAAAACTTGAGTTTGAAAATCTGGCAGCCTTTAAAAAAATGAAGGCAAAACAGCTTCCCAAAGGAGACTGGATAACCGTCACCCAGGAGATGATCAATGCCTTTGCATTGGCAACCCTTGACCGGCAATGGATCCATGTTGATGCAAAAAAGGCAGAAAAAGAATCCCCTTTTAAAACCACCATTGCCCATGGGTTTATGTCGGTTGCGATGATCTCCTCAATGATAACCGACCTGATCCGGATAAAAAGCATGACAATGGGCGTCAACTATGGGTTGAGCACTGTCCGGTTCCCTCATCCGGTTCCGGTGGGAAGCCGGGTAAGGCTTTTGTCTTCAATCAAAGAGATTGAAGATTATTCAGATGCCGGTGCCAAGGTGACCTGGAACTGTGAGGTTCAGATTGAAAACATCTCAAAACCCGCCTGTGTCTGCGAATTTATTGCATTGGTGTTTGAAGGCGAACAAAAAAAGTAGAGAACTTCTTAAAGGGCAATGCTGTGAAAATTGATTTTGAAAAAAATATCGGGCTTTTTGAACTGGATTCCAATCTCACGCTTCGTTTAAAACCGCTGCTGAATTATTTCCAGGAGGTTGTCGGAATCCATTCAGACACCAGAGGCTGCGGATTGAAATGGCTTATGGATCAGGGGAAGGCGTGGGTTCTCCATCGCATCGGCATTCACATCCACAGGCTCCCCGGATTTGGTGATGAATTGAAAATTTCTACCTGGTACAGAGGCGGAAATGGATTTCGGGCGTATCGTGACTTTGAAATCCTGAGCAAAGGGGAAAAAATAGTGTCTGCCAACAGTCTGTGGCTTTTTATCGACCTTAACCGTAAAAAGATTCTGCAAGTCCCCGAAGAGGCCGATAACTGGTACACGGTTGAGAAGGATAAAGCCCTTGACCTGGACATTGATACCTGGAGGCCAAACCTGAACTTTGAGCCGGAAACCGTCAAAACAATCGGGCTTCGGCCTTCAGATTATGACCCCCTGGGTCATGTGAACAATGCGCTTTATTTTGATTTTTTAGAAAATCTGACCTCCCTTGCCTTTGATGACAAAAGAAGAGTCCAGCAGGTTGTCATGCAGTTTAACAAAGAAATTCTAAAGGGAATGGACACAGTGAAAATCGGCATGCGAAAAACCGAAGATCACTATGAATACAAATTGTTTTCCCATGAAGGCATTCATGCTGCTGGAAATTTTTTATTGTTTCCTGAGCAAGACAGCCTTGGTGTTTAAATCATCCTTTTTTTTCCTGGGTTGAATCGGTTTTGCCCGTTTTTTTTATTCGAAGCGGTACCGCATACCAGATGGTGGGTCTGGAAAATTGCTGCCAGCCCCATTTTAAAATTCCCACGAGCCAGAAGGACAGCCAGAGGGCCCAGGCGAGCATTGAAATCCTGTAAAACAGCATGGGGATTGAAAAAACCCATGTCTGAGGCAGTATGGAAAGGCTTATATCCTGGTACCATCGCAGCAGGCCTCTGTTGGAGCCGTTTCCGACAATGTTCATGTCCGGATGCCCCAGCAGTCCGTTGGAAATGGCGTAAACCATGGACCCTATTGCAGCAAGGGTCAGGACAATGATCCCGATCTGAATAAAATTGAACTTGTGCCCGATAAAGTGATCACACGTCTTTCTGCGATCCATTGCAATGAGCCAGGCCACGACAATAAATCCTGCAGCCAGATGACTCATGGACAGACCAATGCCCAGCAGAAGCCAGTGATAAAATTTGAGCTGTGCCCAGCCGGTCCTGGACAATCCTGCAGCCACAAGCACAATAATGATGATAACCGACCAGAACAGCACTGCCGGCCCAACCAGGGGGTCTCCTCCGATAAACAGGGGCCATCGGTCCCTGGGCAGATAGATGTCAATACTTGCGTTCACACTGGGGGCGCCAAGGTCAACACTGGAACTTTTGTATCGCATCGTCATGCCTTGAGATTCAATCCATTTAAGCACAATATCCTGTTGACCCGGGGTGATGGGAAGGGCAACATTCCGTTTGTCCTGGCGTACCGGCTGAAGTTTCCCCATGATGCTGACTTCCTGCAATGTCGCAGAAGATGGCAAACTGATGATATGCTGGCTTCCCTGGCTGCTTTTAATGGACAGCATCAGTCTTGCCGCTGTGGTTTTCCGGCCCGGCCGCAATTCAAGATGGCTTTTTTCAATGGTCAATGTCTGCCCCAAAATTCCGGCTGGTCGGGAAATATTCAGGCTGACGGTCTCCCCGGGCCATGGATGCCATGTTGGATACCAGCGGGTTCCGGTTTTATGCAGGATCACCGGAATGCCCTCATACGTGAGATGGAATATCGGGCTCACATCAACCTTCCAGATTTCAGTCCAGGTATTGGTTTGCTGATGTGTCAGGAGGACCTGATCCGATGGTTCTAAAAAGGATTCCCAGGTGATCGATTGCTCATCGGCCCGCAAATTGATTTTGGCAAGCCCGTTTGTAACCCTGACCCCTTCAGTGGTAACCGATTCCCCCGGTATCAAAGGGATGTCAAGTATGATCCCTGCCCCGGCGGGGCTCAGGCGGGTGAGGGTGGTTTGAACTTTCCAGACCAGACCTAAAAGCAGCGTGCGTTCAACCTGGACAAAGGATGGAAGAACCCCGGTTTCCAAGACTTCCTGGTGCTTGTTGTCCTGCTCCACAATTCGTTTGAACTGCAACTGGGCATCAAACTTACCGTCCGGGTGCATGCCTTCCACAGACCACCCTTTAGCAGTAATGACAGCGGCATGGGGTTTTAAGACAAAGGGCAGCTGCAGGATATTCTGCTTTCGGATAGGCCCGCGCAGGGTCACGATATGTTTCCCCGGGGGAACCATCATCCATAACCCGTAATCCTTTCTTAACATTCCCCTGGCTGGACTGCCGTCGATCATTACCTCGTTTGGCAGCCAATGTTTTACATGCCCCGGGATGGGAATGACGGCCGACAGTTTTGAGTCTATATGGGCGTCTATTATCAGTTCATCTTCAAGGATCTTAATATGAACATCTGAAATATTTGAACAGGAAGGAAAGCAGTCATCTTTTTCAAGCAGCCTTTCCTGTAAGGCATCGAGCATTTGCGGGGAGGGAATTTCAGCGGCTTTCACAAGACCCGGGCTCAGCCAAAACAGCACCAGAAAAGAAAACATCTTTAACGCCTTCATGCCGGTGAAATTAATGCCACTGCCTTTTTTATATCTGATCCCGAACATGCCAAGCGCGAGCAACAGGATGAAAAAGACCCGCACAAAGCTCAGAACCAGATTTGTTCTCGGACCGATAAGGGTAAACGAGACTGCCTGATCCCGGGTTACCGGTCCGGTCCAATTGAAAGGAATGGTTTCAAAAGGAAGCCACCTGGGCATGCCTGGCCCTGTCTGGGTGAGGGCTTTGGGATCATACTGCATGACCTGGGATCCATAATAGGCGGCTGGCGTGCTTTTCATATCCACAGCCTTCTTGGCTCCGGGTGCTACCTTTAAAAGCATCTCCTGCGGCGCCATTTCCTGTACGCTGTCCAGCTGTGTGGCCATGCGCGATGCAGGAGGCTTTTTTGAAGCATATTCAGTTATTGATGTCCAGGGTCTTTCCAGCTGGGGATACATTCCAATGCGCAGGGCCTGTACAGTGTAGGGGATGACAATGGCAACAAGGGATAAAACAACCATTCCCTGGTAGAATTTCACCATTTTTTTAAATTTTCCTTCAGGCAGGTATTTGAGCAAAGCAAAACCGATTAACAGCGCCAGCCATACATAGACCGGTGCACCGGGTTCGTGATAGATCAAGACCAGGGTTAAAAACGCAATCCCGGCCAGCGGTTTTGAGAAGAGCTTGGCAAGTGCAATCGTGAAAATTAAAACAATGAAAAAATCCAATAAGGTCCATTTTTTAATCCAGGTGCGGGGAATATTATCAATGCCCGTTGCATTCAGGAGTTTCCAGCCAGGGGGAAGGTAAAGACGTCCCTTGACCTCTTGAAAATCATGATCCCATCCTGTGGCAGGAAGATTTGAAATTTTCCCCGGATAAACACTGTCTGCAACAAGATTTATCCGGCCGTTGCGAAGTTCAATCCCTGCCTTGTCAGATCCTTTCTGTTGGGTAATCAATTGTTCGGCTCCATCCACATCAACTCTTCCAAGAGCGATGGACGGATCTATTTCCAACCGCCAATTGGTATTTTTCTGCCCTTTGATGGTGTCCTGAATCGTATATCCTGTGCCATCAAATTTCAGCCAGAGACTTCGGTCCAATGCCAGCTGATCAGGTGCAGGTTGCGGGTCCCCCCGTTTATTTTGTGTAAATTGCATGGACTCACCGGGTAATATTCTGTATGCGGGATAGGCATGCCAGTTCCCAGGCAGGGACGTCTGAACCGGATCAATTGACGGTACTCCATTGATCTCAACAAGCCTTAAATCGGGTTGTGCATTAAATGACCATATTTCCTGCCGGGGCCAGAACCCGTCATCCGGGGGATCAAACACAAGCGCCTGCATGGGCCCTGAATATCGCAGGTTTAAGCTGATATGATACTGCCCGGGCCGCACCTGCATCTTGAGTGTTCCATCCTGTTCAAGCCTCGCAGGCAGGGGACTTTTTATGGAAAGCGGGGTAAACTTTTTTGATGAGTAAAGGGGGCCCAGTGCAATTTCCCTTGCAGATCCTGATACATCCAGGGTGAAATAAAGCAGCACCTGACAGGGAATGGAATCGGTTATCAGCCGGAAGCTCTCTATTTTTAGACGGTCTTCAATCTTTTCTTCGGTCTGTACACTTTTCAACCAGAGCCTGCCTGCGGCATCGAGATTTGGGAAGGCAACCGTTTTATTGTTAACGGTCAAGGACACGAGCCCTGATTCCTGCGGAATCTGGAGATTTTCAGGCAGCCCGGGCCAGGTGAACGCTCCGGTTGCCGTCTGCATTCCGGTTTGAAGAAATACGCCGGGAATATTGTTCTTCTGAAGAATGATCCAAGGCTCTCCATTCACTTGAACCGCCCGTGGCCACTGGGTGCTGCTGCCCGGCAACGGCACCCAGGTTTCATGGTGTATCAGCCAGGACTGCTTGAAAGTTCCGCCCTGATCCGTTAAGGTCACCGACAGTTCAGAGGGCCAGGCGCATTGATATCTGCCGGCATCGTTATAATACGGAATGCATTCCAATTGCTCCTTTTTGTCATGCAGCACCCACTCAACCCAAGGTTGGAGCAGTTCCGGAACATGCAGGGCCTGTTTTGCAGAACAGGGTTGTATCAAGACAAAAACAAAAAGGAAAACCCCTGCCAGACTGACGGTATTACAAATAAAACGATGTGTTTTTCTCACAAGATTTCTCCATTTTCAGATTTGATTTTAAATGCAGTACTGACCCCACATTTTCCCCAATCAATATCAATAGAGACCACTTTTCCCAATCAAGATCATAACTGGCACTTCTGCCGCCTCCTGGCATTTTGATCAAAATACCTTTATTAACAAGATCGGCTAATTCCCTTTGGGCCGTAGCACGACTGGTATGTGCGATTCCTATGTATTTTTTGTTCTTTAACCCGCCCTCAAAACCGCCATTACCCGCGTCAAGCAGCCGGTTAATCACTTTGGTTTGACGATTGTTCAGTCTTGTCTGGGCAAATTCCTGCCAGAACCGTGCTTTTGTCATTACTTTTTTTAATAAAGCATTGGAATTCAGAATAGCCCTATTCATGCATTCAAGAAACCATTGCAACCACTCTGTGATATCACCGGTACCTGCTTGTGTGGCTTTCAAAATGTCATAATAATCATTTCTCTCAGCCATCATCTGTGAAGAAAGACTATAGAATCTTTTTGGATTGTTTTCATCTCTCGCAAGTAACATGTCAGTCAAAGTTCTTGCGATACGGCCATTACCGTCATCAAACGGATGAATTGTAACAAACCATATATGAGCAAGCCCGGCTTTGATAATGCCATCCAGTTGATCTTTTGTATTTATCCAGGATATGAATGTTTGCATTTCATTATCAATCTTTTTTGCAGGGGGTGCTTGAAAATGAATTTTTTCCTGTCCAACAGGCCCGGAAAAAATCTGCATTGGTCCCTTACTATCATCTCTCCATTGACCAACAGATATTTTTACCCTGCCGGAGTAACCGGTTGGAAAAAGGGCTGCATGCCAACCCCAAATTCGTTCCACCGTCATTGCTTTCGAATAATTACCTGTCGCGTCCAGTAAAATTTCTACAAGGCCCTCGATTTTTTGGTCTCTTACTTCCTTTAATCCAGCATCTGACAGGCCAAGCCAGTGCCCAACCGAAGATCGAACCGCGTCGGGATCTAATTTTTCACCCTCGATCGCTGACGTCTTTAATGCTTCTTCAACAAGAATATCTGCCCGTGCTGTTTGCTGGATTTCAAACCCCAGCTCCTTGATCTGAGTGAGTAAAGATCCCTGGCTGAATCGGATATTGCCCAAAGGCTTTAACAGTTTGGCACTGTCCCATTTAAAACCTGGCCAGGATTTATTTTGCCAAATGTATTTCATATGATGGGTCGATTCCCCTTTCCGTGACATTGATATTTGAGTCGATTAACTTATTTATCAGCTCAATATTTGAGTCGATTGTTGTATTTATTCAACTCAAAGTCAAGGGAATAAGGAAAAAAATCTTGATGCCCAATCAAAAACCTGCGGCTAATCACGTCATCCGGGTTGAATAATTTTTCAATAATATTATAGCCGGAAATATCTGTGCGTAAAATTTTAAGAATGACGAACAGGGGGATTACAGTCATCAAGATAAAAGTTAAAGCTAATGCAAATAGTTTTTTTCTTGCCTTAACTTGCTAAGACCTGCTGCAGGTGCAACATGTTGTACCTGCAGCAGGTTGGAGGTAATGTTTTTGATTTTGGAGAATTGTTTATGGTTTGGTCACAAAGTGAGCCCGTCTGTCCAATCTGTAGGCCGCTTCCGTGCTGCCAGTTGACTGTTCTTCGCCATAGCTGATCGTTTCCAAAACAGATTCTGAAATCCCCAGGTTGATCAGATATGCCTTTGCCACTGAAGCTCGGCGTTCGCCCAGTGCCAGGTTATAGTCGTTGGTTCCACGCGCATCACAATGGCCTTCAATGATTGCTATGGCACTGGGGTTTGCATTTAACCATGCTGCTTTTTCTTTGAGCAGCATCACGGCGGTTGCATCCAGATCAGAACTGTCATAGGCAAAAAGGACATCCTTGTTAATAAAATTGCTTTCCGCCTTGGCCATGGCATCTTTGATCATTTTTTCTTTGGCCATCTGCTCATCAATTTTCTGCTGTTCAATTTTCTGCTGTTCAAGGCGCTCAGCTTCTGTAGCGGCTTTGGCCTGTGCCTCTGTGGTGGTTGCATCAGACACAACAGCTTTCTTTGCACATGAAACCGTTAAAAAAAGTCCGGATACAAGCGCAACCATTACCAGACTCATCCACATTCTGCTTTTCATCACATTTTCTCCTTTGATTCTATTAATTAAACTAGTTAAGTATCCTCAATTTTCATTATCACCGACATTCTTTGGCCTGTGCCGGCCGGATCGTTGACCTGGCCCCTGGCCATGCAGTGCCGGCAGCCCAAGGCGCTGGATCCACAGTCAACTCACGGGTCAACCATCCGGATTTGTGGGATGTCAAAAGAGCGTAAGGCTTGATCCAGAACAGGCAGGCAAACCAGTAGAATCCATACACATAGGACCATAGCGCATTGAAATTCCGGTATTTCCAGACATACAGGCCCGCAGGAAGACTCTGGAAGATCAAGGTGCCGGTAATAAGGCTGACACCAGTGGACACGACATCCAGAGGAAGCACCCCCACGGTCAGAACCAGAATAAGGGGCGCTTTAACCAGGGACAGCCAACTGGACAAAAGATTGATTCTTGCTCCCAGCATGGATCCGTCCCGGAATCTGCCAAAAGCAAACCGGCTCATGGCAAGGGTTTCCCTGACATTGCTCCGCGCCCAGCGCAGGTACATTTTGCACAGCTTGCTGTAGTTAACCGGGATGTCGGTATGCACCATGGCATTCTGTTGGAACAGGACGTGGCAGCCTTCCCTCAGAATGAGGTTGGTCATGGCTCGGTCTTCGCCAATGTTGGCAGAACGACCGCAGTATTTTTGATTCAGCCATTCTTGAAGGACCTTCATGACAATATCCCGCCGATAGGCAGAAAGCGCTCCTGGAGTGCACATGACCGAGTTCACAACGCTCTGGCCGGCTCGGATAAAATCAAAACTGTATACAAAAGCAACCTCCAGCATCCGGGGAATAATCCCCTTGTCCAGGTTCAGTACCCGGACGTTGCCGGCAACGCCACCCACCCTTTTATCACTGACAAAGGGGGCAACCAGATGTCTCAACGTCAGCGGGTCAACCATGGAATCACTGTCCACGGTGACCAGAATTTCTCCGGTACTTTTTTTGAAACCCGCATAAAGGGCGTGGCGCTTCCCCTGGTTGCGATGCAACTGGATAGCGGTCAGCCCACTGCCCAGTTCCTGCTTTGCTTTTTTTATCCAGTGCCAGGTATCGTCCTGGCTGCCGTCATCAACGGCAATCAGTTGGAGTTTTTTTCTGGGATAATGGCTGGCAGCCAGGCATTTGAGGGTGTTATATACCTGTGCGCCCTCATTAAATGCAGGAACAACCACCGTGCACCTGGGCAAAGCCCAAGAAGAACAGTCAGGAACAGGACGATATCGGATCGCGAGAATAATCCGCCATGTTAATTCAGCCAAGACCAGGGATAGGAAGAATATCCAGGCCCAGGCCAGTGGTTCTGTCCACGGATGGTTTTCAAGGGCGGTATGCAGCCATGGGGTTCTGCCCCAGATCAACCCGATTATCAATCCTGTAACGGCAATGCAGACAATGGCAATTAATTTAAGGAGTTTGTTTCTCCTGGCAGAGGCATTGACAAGAAATGCCGTATATCGGGGAAATTTTTTTTTCACAGAAGGTATACAATTCCTTTGTTTCAGTGAAGGGTTCAGTAAAGATCCCATATTTGTATATGCCTTTTATATGTTAATGATGGTGTCAAATTTAAATCATCTTATTATGATAGCAGGCGAGTATACGCTTATTTTATGGATTTGCAAGATCTATTTATTTTGCATAAGGTATTGACATTTAAGAATATATGCAGATAAAAAAACTGATGCAGCAAGAGATTATGGATGGTGTGGAATAAGGGGGAGTAACCCCCTGGCATCACGTTTTATAAACCAGATTTTAGATATTCTGAAATAGAGGATAAGGCAAACATGAGAGAAGAACCAATGACAAGGTCGGCATTTTCATTGCTCAAGAACGCTTCAATCATGCTTTTTCAAGAGTAATCACAACTATTTCAGACAAATAACCAGACCTTAAAGGCGGACCCCATGACCCTGTGCCTGAGCTGATATTGATATAGAAATCATCAATTTTGTGCAGGCCATAGTGGAGTCCTTTAAACACTTTACCGGTAAGCCAGGTAAAGGGGAAAAACTGTCCGGCATGGGTATGCCCGGATAATTGTAATGAAATATTTTGCTTTATGGTACCAGAAAAAAATGTGTCCGGAGCAAGATAGTCTGAAGATTGCACAACAGAAAGATTCTTACGCTTTTCTTTTATGCTGGTTGGCGTATGGTATAACAAAATCGTGGGAAGACTTTTTGTAAACACATTTGGATCATTAAAATCAAAGTAAGAAAAATCTTTTAATTCCGGGTATGAAACCCCTAAGATTTGAAGGCCTTCAATCACAACCGCTTTGTTATCCAGCAGTATGACTTTTGAATCTGAAATCACTTTTCGTGACTTTTCAACTCCCGAGTAAATTTCATGGTTTCCACTGGTAAAAAAAGTCCCGTGTTTTGCCTTAAACTTATTTAAATCTGAAACATATCTTTCCTGAAAATTTGTAGCCCCATCAAACAGGTCACCTGTGATCAAAATCAAATCAGCTTTCTGTTCATTGGTCAGAAAAACCACTTTCTTTAAAAATGCTAAATGCTTTGCTCCCCCTAAATGAAGATCGGAAAGATGAACTATTTTTTTACCTTGCCATTGTTGCGGTAAATTTTGAACAGGCACAACTAAGAGTGTAATTTTGATTTTATAAAACTGATAATGACAATATCCTGTATAAACAATGGCCAGGCCATAGAAAAAACAGGATAAACCTTGAATGATCCGTTTAACAGGGAGATCATGGGGTAAAAACCATAATCCCCCTTTCACTATCCAGACAACAGCAGTCGCAAAAAGTAAAAAGCTCATCAGTCCCATCCAGGTTCCCGAGACCAGATAATATATCCGGGTTAAAGGATTGTTGGACATATGTATAACAATGGAAGACAAAATAAATGTAATGGATAAAAAAAACAGAATTAAAAACAAGGAACGTCTTGCTACAAGGCCATGAATTTCAAAAAAACGGCACCAGGAAAAAAACAAAAAATAATGGCATGTAAATGTGATTAAAAATATAACACTCAAAAATCGAATTAAACTAAAAATCATGGTCTTCCAATTTCTTTTCTTCTATTGTTTGTTGATATTAAAGGAACTTCTAATTAATTATTTACCAGCACATCAATTTCTTGAATTAGATAATCATTAAAAAAAGCATCAGACCAAAGGCTCAACTCATCTTTTTGCCCTGAAGTTTTTAAAAATGGTTCAACATCGTTTTTTGCCAGGGAAAAATCAATCTCATTAGTCTTTTTGGATATCAGTTTAACAAGTTTTCCTTTGGTCAACACCTCTGATAAATCAATATGGCCTGTTTGTACCATTTTATTCTTTAGATAGTGCAAATCACATGGAATATTATTCTTCACAAACCAGATTAAGTCATACCAGTCCCGTCCTTTAATATTGGTTCTTATTGTTCGGCATAACAAAGCATGCATTTTGCCTGCAAACAAACTGGGCAATGTCATGGTTTTAATGGTAAAGGGGATCGGGTGGAGATGATATTTGAGATCACTGGTAAACCCGATTGCCGGTTCTTGATCAATTTCCAGTTTTATCTTCATCAGAGCATTTTTATGGGTCTTCAAATTCGAATCAATTTTTAATAAACGGATCAATGTATTTGCTTTGATGAAAGCCGAATCAATCGTGCTTTTATTCTTCTTGTCTATTTCTTCTGCATGAACCTCAAAACCCCATAGTTCGAGTTCTGATTTTACCGCATCGAGATATTTTTTAATATTGAATGCTTTTTCCGGCTGGATTAATGAAAAATCCAAATCCTCAGAGAAACGGTCCAGCTCGTGCAGAATTCGTAATGCGCTCCCACCGTAAAGAACAGCCTTTTCATAGAATTTTGACCGCCATAATCCAAGTAAAACGATTTCCTGTATGATCTCTTTGAGTGCATTCTCATGATCATGAACCGTATGTAATTGATACCTGTCCAGCATTTGTTCAATTTTTTTATCAAACATAATCTTCCTTTAAACAATTGAACAGCAGTTTCTTTTCGTTGTCATGCTGATAATGAGTTCAACACGTTCCGGTATCATGTTCCAAAATGCTAAGGCGGTTTGACCTGTGATGTAAGAAGGCCCGTAGATTAGATTTGCCAGGACAAACTTGTTGTAAGGCTTATTATATTCCCTGCCCAACACATAAAGGCCCTTTTTAACCCTTACGATATCCTTATTCTTGATCAGACCTCTGATCTTATCTCTTGGTTTTTTGTAGTCGTTTAAAGCGTGCAGCAGTAAATTGTAATCAAATTCCGCAGGAAGCTGGATTAAACTCTTCATAATATTTCAACCAATATGTCTAATAAATTGGACTTAATGGACATAAAGGGCTGTCAGGCATTGATGATATCGCGGTACATTGAAGCCACCACCGGTTCCCCAGTGCACTCATACCCTTCATCCATGACAGAGTTGCTCATCTGATCTTTCTCATAGGCCACGCCCCAGTCCCTCATTTGAAGTAAAATGGGAATCAGCTTCACCGCCGCCGGTTTCAGGTGGTATTCCACCTTTGGGGGAACCTGCCTGTACACATGCCGGTGAACCAGGCCGTCAGCTTCCAGCTCTCTTAACTGCTTGGTCAGCATTCGCTGGGTGATTTCAGGAATGCTCTTTTTCAGCTCCCCAAAGCGCATGATGCCTTCCACGGCAATATGAAAAAGGATCACAGGCTTCCATTTCCCGCCAATGATACCCAGGGTCAGTTCAAAAAAGCATCTGTACTTTCTGTCGTTAATTTCTTTACTCTTGCAGGGTTCAGGCATTTTTGCATCCTTATAGTATACTTTTTGTAACTACGTCACAAAAAATACCGTACTTGTTTTTTATGTATTTAGTTACTACGTTACCATCCAGAAAATATCAACACAATAATAACATCAGGTTGAGTTTTAATTGTTGCGGTTAACCCGCTAAATAAACATTTTAAAAAAAAGGATATCGAATATGAAGGTTGTTGGATTTAACGGAAGTCCAAGAAAAAAAGGAAATACCGCATGTTCTCTGAACACGGTTTTTGCCGAGCTTGAAAATAACGGCATTGAAACAGAAATGGTCCAGGTGGGCAAGGAAATTATTCACGGATGCAAAGCCTGCTACGCCTGTGTCAAAAATCAGAACCAAGCCTGCGCCTTTGGGGATGACCCGGTAAATGAGTGGGTTCAGAAAATAAAGTCGGCTGACGGCATAATACTAGGCTCCCCGGTCCATTTTTCAGGCGTTGCCGGGACCATGAAATCCTTTCTTGACAGGGCTTTTTTTGTCTCTTCCGTGAACGGCAACCTGTTCCGGCATAAAGTCGGGGCTTCTGTTGCAGCTGTCCGGCGGTCAGGAGGCCTTCCCACCATAGACACCCTGAATCACTACATCAATTATTCTGAGATGATCATGCCCAGTTCCAATTACTGGAACGTGGTCCATGGTGCCAATCCCGGCGAGATGGAGCAGGATGGCGAGGGCAAGCAGATCATGACGGTTCTGGGAAGAAACATGGCATGGATCATGAAAACCCTGGAATATGCAAAAGACCAGGTCCCTGCACCTGCCCCGGTGGCCAAAACAATGACCAATTTTATCCGCTGATTTGTAAAGCCATGGCCCCACGGCATTGTCCCAATGCCGTGGGAGCACTATTAATTCAACCCGTAATCGTTCTTTAAAATTGTAGACACAAAATCATGCTGCATTCTCGTATGATTATTCCCTTTATTAAGCATTATATTTTTTTAAAAAGAACATCCCAAATAAGCGGTGAAATCCGCTTCATTTTGATTGTTGTTCGAATTAAGTATTGTCCCCATATTTCTCGGTTCCATGGCAATACTTACCATTTTTCTAACCCCCGGCGCTCATTGTTTCGGTCATTCCAGGAAAACTTATAGATACTTTCCGGGAATTTCGGCCTTGGGTCTTTTTCATTTGATAATGGTCTGTAACTATTGATCTTATCCATTTTAGCAATATTTAAAAGGTATTGATTCCCTCCAGAGTCGCCATCAAAAACATAATCCGATACGGCATCAAATGGTTTAAAAACTGCATATTGTTTTAAGCGCAAAGATGGATTTCTGGCCGGGGTTGCATGATCAGCCACAAGCTCACATCCATTGAAGCTTTCAGAACGAATAAATTGAAAATGTTTTTGAGAAGCCGGTAATTTTATACTCTTGAAAACATCAATGGCCATCCTGTGATCATTCACATCATCTTTATCATATATCTGCATAATTAAAACGACATGGTCTGGATATTTTTCCATTTTTTCTGAAGTAATTTGAAATGAATACCAAGGTGCCATTATATACAAAAATGCCCCCTTACTCCCCCATTTTTTGCCAACCAACCCCTTATACGCCATGGCAGGTGTTGCACCTCCACCAAAAGAATGCCCCACAAAGCCGACACGGGTAAGATCCATTTTATGCCCAAATTTCGCAACAGACAGCTCAAACCCGCTCCACAGAGTATCATAGCGTTTATCAAAACTTGCCATAACGGTGGGATAGGGTGAAAAAACAACCATATACCCGAGGCTGACAATATGTTTCATCAAAGGGGAATACACTTTCTGCCAATCCGTTGCCCCAAAAGCGTGGGAGAAAAAAATCACAGGGTGTTTGCCAGAGGCTCCTTTAGGGGAAAAAACAGAAATGGCTTTCCCTCTCCACATGGGATTGCTTAAGTTTTGAATGTCCATATCATAACTTCCGTTTGAGCCATACCCATTCATAATTGGGGGAATGTTTGTATCACATGCTGCATCAGAGATATCTGCATTGTCTTGATTCTTAAACGCCTGTTTTTGTTTCCATTTATCCCTTAATGGACCAGACATACATGACGTACTTATCGATACGATCATTAAAATAGTAGATATCCAGATGATTAGTTTTACCAGATTGACATATCTTTTCATTTCAAACATGAGAATTGCCTTATAAAATTTTCATTGAAGTTTGCTTCTTCAATATCGTTTTCCCTGATTAGAGAAACATCAATTTCAAAATCTTTGTTTTCAATTTGTCTATTGGGAAGTTTTAGCCAGAGCGATAAATCTTTTTTTTCTTTTATGGAAAATTCTGTCGTTATTGAGGGTTTTGAAGAAGCATGCAAATTAATATTAAAAGTCTGAATATCTTTGTATAAATTCCCTGAAAAATGAATAATAGCAAAGACCATACTGGTTACAATAATGATACCACCTGCAATTGTAATCAATATACCAAGTATCACTTTTGTTTTATTCATTTTCTTGTCTCGTATTTATTGCAGATAACTGTTTAAGCTCACAGGCCGCCGACTGAAGGGAAGGTACAAGGGAGCGCAGCGGAATTTGCAGCTGAGTTAATTTGTTTTGTTATGCGTCTTTTCACCAAAAGTATATAAAACACTCATTTCGAGCCAGATTCCTTTGCCGGATGCAAGTTCTTTGATTTCAGCTAAATGCTCTTTTTTGAATTTTGTAAAATCATTTTTGGAAAGTTGATTTACCAATCCCCGAAAGCCCCCGTTCCATATTATGTACCACCAGTCAGAGGTATCTCTCAGATAGTAACCACATTTCTTCTGCTCACAGTTTATCTTCTGAAATCCTGCTTCTTTAAAAAGAGATGTGCATTGTTCTTTCGTTGCTACTCGTTTCCAAGCCGGGCTTGGCGGTTCAATGCCATATCCTTCAAGGCGGTCGATGAAAAGATTTACAAGCGGGGAAAATGAATTATCAAAAAATGTTGTAACAAGGATTTTTCCACCATCTTTCACTTTATTCGCAATATGGATGAGTTGTTTTTTCATATCCTCGACGAAAAAGATACTAAAAGCACTTACTGCCACATCGAAATGGTTATCCGGGTAATCCATAGCCTGCATGTCCATTTCAATAAAAGTGACATTGTGTATGCCCTGGTCTTTTTTGTTTTTATTGGCCTGAGAGAGCATACCCTCGGAAAAATCTATACCAGTCACTTGTCCATCAGGCAAATCCTTAGCAATAGCCAGTGCCGCATAACCTGTTCCTGTGGCCACATCAATTACATGCTCATCTCCCTTCAGATTTAAAAATAAGGAGACTTCATTAGCGGTCTCTGAAAAAAAACGCATTGCTGAATGGCCATATCCATCAGAAACAGCATTAAATGTATTTTTATACAATTCTTTTAATTCAATATGATCCATAATAATATCTCCTTGTATCGCTTGAACCATGCCCCCATCACTCTGATCTTTCCAGCTTATAGTAGACACAAAACCATGCTTTTATCTCGTTTAATTATGTTTTTTTAGTTCCATTTGTTTTTTGGAGAACAATGAATTCACCGATTTTTTTCTGAGTAACATGCAAAAATAACTGATTCAATAACACTTGACGGTTATCAAAAAAAAATGAGAGTAGCAACTTTTTTCGACAATAGTGCTGGTTTGAGCGGTATAACATCCCAAAAGGGTATGTTATACAAAAACAGGCTAATTCTGATCAGGACCTATGTCAGGAAAGATTAATTTCCCAGGGCAGCACTCATGCTGCTGGAAATTTTTTCATGATTTGTGCACTTTCTATTTCACTGAAACAAAATCAAAGATAACGCTTCCGATAAATACCTTTACCTTTATTCGTACGGGGATCTTTCTATCATCTGCCGTGACCCAGAGTTTTACCGTGGGATCTTTACTTTTTGTAAATACGCCTGAAAAATGATTCACCTGGGGAACCAGCACATAGGTGTCATAGGTTCCTGAGGGCAGGGTGATTTTTTCTTTATTTATCACACTGGCTTCCTGTATGAACTGCTTTTTCCCGTCCGTGACCGGAAAGGACAGGTCATTGCCTGCTTCAAAATTTAAGGTCCGCATCTTATAAAAGGCTGAAAGCGGGTCAACGGTTTCCAAAGGGATCTTGATCGGGTCTCTTTTTCCGCCGAAATTGGAATAAACGGCTGTCTGGGCTTCCCAGTCAAATTCAACCATTACCTGTCTTTTAGCTTTGCCCGATTGTGTCTTCTTATATAAAAGGGAATGGGTAACTTCAATATCTGTAACTGCCTCCAGCCGGTCCCTGATCTTGTACAGCATATCGATATACCGGTTTGATTTAACCTCCAGTATGAATTGATACGCTTTTTTCCCATGGACTGTTGTAAACTCCAGAACCTTGAAATTTGCTGTTCCGGCTTTGATGGTTTCCCAGCTGACCGTGTAGTTGATTTCTTCACCAATGGAAAACGGCACCCCCTTTGGACCTGCATGGCCCAAAGGAGATGAAAAAAACAAAGCTCCCATCGATAGTATGAATATAATAAATTTCCTAGTGCATGGCTTCTGCAATGGATACTGTTCTATCGCCCAGCATGTTGACATAGCTTGCCATTTCATTGTCATACCATCCATAAATCACTGTCTGGGTAACCTGGATACTGGTGACCTGATCTTTGATCATGTCAAGAATGGTTTTGTCAATTCCGCGTACATGTTCAAGGTTGATATTAATGGCCCCGGTACGGGTATGGGTTTCATGGCCTTCAATCACTGCGGCAGCTTTTGGTGTTCCGATAATATCGGAAGAGACATTCTGTTTATCCGTGTACATCAGGTATCCGTTTGTATTGGCCGTTGCTGCTGTTTCATAAATTGAATTGATCATGTCTCTTCGAATCGGTTTTTTATTGAGCTCTTCCTGGAAATTCATCACCAGAATAATCAAAGAACCCGTTGCGGTCGGAATTCGTACGGACTCGGCAATAAACCCGATGGTCGACATTTCCGGGATGACCAGCTGCAAGGCCTTGGCAGCACCTGTTGTGGTCAGAATAATGTTGTTCATGATAGACCTGTTTTTTCTCAAATCCCTGGCACCGGTTTTGGGCAGCCGGTCCAGCACCTGCTGGGAGCCTGTAGCCGCATGCACGGTTGCCATGGACGCAGAAAGGATTCGTTCAATGCCGAAATAATCGATTAACGGCTTGATCATATGAGACAGGCAGGTGGTAGTGCAGGAGGCATTGGAAATAATCTGATGCCTTAACGGATCATAATCCTTGTCATTGATTCCCATGACGGTTGTCACGGCATCTTCAGGCATGGCGACCCCCTCTTTGAGCTTAAAAGGGGCTGAAGCAATCACCTTTTGAGCACCGGCTTCAATATGGCCCCTGATGGAGCCTTTGGGTTCATCCGCTCCAAGGGAAGGGTCCAGAAACTGGCCGGTTGTATCCACGACTATTTTGGCATTGTGACCGGCCCAGTCAATATCTTTTGGATTCCTGTTCTGCCGCAGTATTTTTACCTTGATGCCATTCACCGTCATTAAAGCGTTCACTTCATCCACTTCTCTGATCACAGGCTTTGCCTGATATCCGTGAAGAAATGAATCCAGTCGGCCATAGGTTGTATCTCTTTCGATATAATGAATAATATCCTGAAAAGAGTTACCCACTTCCCTGCCGACATTAATCACAATTGTATCAAAATACTTTCTGCCGGCATGATGCCACAAAGAAAGCTTTCCTATTCTTCCAAGCCCGTTAATCCCAAGCGTTGTAGAAGCTTTTGTATTCATTTCCATCCCTCTTTTTTAGCTTGCTTATTTATTAATTTACTTTGATTGCGCCTTTATACACAGACCCTTTCTGGCCGTTAATGCTGATATAATCGCCTGTAACCATTTTTATGCCATTGAGCATACACTGTTTTCTGGGTTCATTGCAAACAAGATTTTCACACCCCACCACACAGGTTTTACCCAGGTTATAGGTCACCACCGCTGCATGGGAAGTAAGTCCCCCCCTGGCCGTCAAAATTCCATCCGTGGCATCAATTTCAAGGATATCATCGGGTACCGTGTCGTTCCTTAATAAAATCAGTTTGGTTTCCGGATCACTCTTCCGGAACTTATCAATTTCTTCCAGGGTAAAAACGATTCTGCCGCTCATGGCACCGCCACTGACCCCGATCCCCTGGGCAAGATATGCCTTGTCAAGGATTTCCGGGCTCACATCAAAATCCACAATCTTCTTTCTATCCCTTAAGGACATCTCCCTTGCCTGAAGGATATAAAGGTCCTCTTTGGCATCTCCTTCAAAGGTAAACTCGATTTCCTGGGGATTCCAGCCCTCATCATAAATCAGGCGATGCACGACTTTTTTTAATTGCAAATATATATTGGGGAAACTTTCTTCAAGGCTGATCTTTGAATCCCGCTCTTCCAGCTCTCTTTGAACGATTGAGATGGGAAGGGTTTTTACAAGGCCTGACACAACATCCTCCCCCTGGTTGCCGATGGTAAAATCCCCCCAAAGCCGTATGGTATCTCCCGGAAGCTTCGGGCTGTGGCTGAACACGACACCTGATCCCGACTGCCTGGACAGGTTCCCAAACACCATGGATTGAACCGTGACAGCTGTTCCCCAGTCATCCGATATCCCCATGATCCGCCGGTAATCCCTTCCTCTTTTGGAGTCCCAGGATGAAAAAACCTGGTCAATGGCCAGAAACAGCTGGTCAACCGGAGATTCAATCGGTTCAATCCCGGAATCAAGCAGCAATTGTTTATATGCCAGGGCAACAGCCTTCATCTGGTCACCGGAAAAATATCGCTTAAACTCCAACCCATACTCTTTTTTTTGAGAATAAATAATGTGGTCAAATTCATCTCTTTTAATGCCAAAGGCCATTCCATACCCTTGAATAAAGCGCCGATAGCAGTCCCAGGCAAACCAGGGGTTCTTGCTTGTCTTTCCAATGCTTGCTGCAATTTCCTCGTTCAGTCCTACATTTAAAAATGAGTCCAGCATCCCGGGCTGTGAGATGGAAGAGCCGCTCCTGACAGATATCAGCAACGGGTTTTCAGGGTTGCCGAACTTCTTTTGGGTTCGCTTTTCAAGATTGGCCACCATCTTTGTTACAAACTTTTTAAAATTAATGTTGGCCGGTTTGTAATGATTGATGATTTCACGACACTTAAAGACTTCCGTGGTAATAATAAACCCTTCGGGAACTTCTATGCCTAATTTTTTTAATTTAATCAGGTTCAATCCCTTGTTTCCCAGGAAGATAATATTCTTGCTGATGGGATCTGAGCTGCCGACTTCAATGACCGAACATTTGGGATCATAGTTTAACAGCCGGCTCAAATGGATTTGCGACAGTTTTTCAGATTGCTGAAACAGGGTATGCAAAATCCTGTTTAAAAATACATCCAGCTGCTGAAGCCCGAGGGAAGTTGCAATCCGGTCCATGAAAAAAATCTCTGCCACTCGCTGGTCCAGTTTGGATTTTCGCTTTTTAGAGTCGTTCGGCAGATACTTTTTAAGGATCTGATCCTTTCCAATCCTTGCTTCTATCTGGGATAAATTGCTGGAATGAATATTATTGAAATGATCGTTAATGATATCGGCAACCGCCCGGATAAACCCTTTAAAAATGTCCAGGTACTGGGTAAACGTACAGGTCCTGATGTCCACGGAAAATTTTAAAAAATCCATCTGGACATCCAGCTGGTTTGAAACAATCCCATCCAGTTCCAGGGCCATCCGGAACAGGTTCAGGATGCCGTAAATCCGTTTAAAAGTGGACTTGGTGATCACCTGAAGATCAATGCTGTTGATCAGTTCTTCAAACAATACATTTAAAATATTTTCAACCCTGAGGGTCAGCCCCAGGGCATCAAATTTGGCTTCATTGTAACTGCCGTACATGGAGGGAATATCAACGGCAAAATGGCGTTTATGATAAATCGCCTCATTGGCCTCATAAATTTTATCTGAAAGAATAATGGTTTTCAGCTCTTTCATGTAAGAAAGAAATGACAGGATCTTATTTTCCAGGTTTTTCTCCTGTAAAGCAGAAAGAAGCTTCTGGGTATCCGGCAGGTTTTCAGAATTAAAGGAAGACAGATATTTTTTTAATTCCAGGTTATCGATCCGATATTTCTGGTTTAAAAGCCTGTGGAACCCGAAAATCATTTTCACCCTTGACCGGTCAAGGTCTGATACATTTGTTACCCCATCAATCAGATGGCACACGGCATCTTCCGTATAGATCAGGTAGTCGTTGGGCTGGGATATCTCCTTTGATTCCAGATACTTTAATATTATTTGCGGCCCGTCAATAAAAGGTCCTGACGCTTCAATCTCCTCATAAATCGACGGGGGAACATAGGGTTTAAGCGTTGTTTTATTCCCGGTTTTCCAGAATAGAATCACTTGTTCGATAAAATCAACGATCCGGCTTGAGCTTTCCACATGGCATTGTTTTCTTAAAAAATGAATCAGCCTGTCCTTTCGCTGACAGGACTCATCCAGCTGGGTGGAAATATCCCGGAGCTGGCCCTCGGCACCGATTTCGTTAAAAAAGGCCGGTAATAACCGTGACAGCTGTTTTACCAGGTTAAACACCGGCTCAATGTCTGAATTCAAAAACTTAGTGATATCCCTTGGGAACAGATCCGTATCCTTGATAAAGACACCACCGATGGACAAGGATATGATCAGGGCTGATAAGAGTCTCCTTGACTTTTTTGGCTGCTGGCCGATCAGGTATAGAAAGGCCCGGATATTTTTCACATGAGCGCTGTTGCTCTTTATCTGCCAGTCCTCGCCTGTTCCTTCGATCATTGGGAACTGGAATCCGTGGTCAACCGCCCGATCAATAAAATGGTTGATCAGGTCAATTTTCGATGTCTTGTAAACCACATCGCCAATTTTATGGATGCAGTCCAGAACGGTTTCCGGGTATTTGCCCTTATGTTCTTTGAGCAGCGAAAACGTCTGGTTGATAATATTGACATCTTTTTTAAAATCCTCATCACCGATCAGGTGGGTAAGGGTGGTGTTAATATCCCGCAGGGCTTGAACATGGATGGAGGAAAGTCCGGGAATATGAATAATATAAAACAGAAAGGTCAGTTTCAGGTGAAAACCTGTTGTATCATCCCCACTCTCGGCCACTATTTTCTGAGGGACCGCCCAAACCCGGCTGACAAAATTCTGATAGCTCACCAGATGGATTAATTCTTGAGTTGCCCTGCAATGCTCCTGCTCCAATGTCTGGATAATGGTTTCAAGTTTTTTTTGCCACACCAATATGGTGGTATTGGAGACCTCTTTTAATATCGCCTGTAACCCACTGCTGAGCTGATTTAAATCCATACTCCGGCCAATCCAGGAAACCGGGTCCTCCTGCTCCAGCCAGTAACGGAAGGAACAATCATAAAACTTCACAAGGAACCGGTTCAGCGACTTAAAAATGGCCTCATCCCCCTTAAGGCAGTCCAGCAGATTTTTTGCAATTTTATCCGGCTGATAATAGGATCTGACAAAAAAATAAAAGGCATCGTCCTCGTAAGCTTCAATTTTCCGGACCGCTTTTTCAATCACCGGAAGAAACCTGTCAAGTTCCTGGTCAGATTCTTTGACAATATGCTGCAAAAACAGCATGACATTATCTGCTGCGCCTGCTTTTACCTTTGCGCTGGAATTTGATTCAAATGATGCCAGAAAAATATCGGCAAACAGTTCCAATGCTCTGTCTCCCGCTGGATGCGCTTTGTATAGATAAAAATAGTTAAGGGAAAGATGCCGGGCTTCGCTGACAATAAATTCCCAGTTTTTATAGGGATGGGACAATTCCTGTAAAAAAATGCTCATCCGGTTTTTGATCCCCACATAGGATGAAACAATGTCCAGAAAAACCTCATATTTTGAGTCAATGACAACATCAACCTTTGTGTCGGATAAATTCACCTCAAGGGCCGTGGATTTCACAAACTGTCCTTTCTTTCCTTGCAACCGGTTTACCTTCTTTGTTCAAATTTTGCACATTTTATCACTTTGACCGGTATTTTCAATGATCTTTATGGATTTTGTCAGCATGCTTTTCTGCATTAAAATATCGACATGCCTGTTTTGGTGGTAAATAACTCAAGCGCCAGGGTTCCGGCCAGAGAATTTCCATTTGAATTAAGACCGGGTGACCAGACGCTTACACATAGCAGACCCGGAATAAAGGCAATGATCCCGCCGCCAATACCGCTTTTTCCCGGCAAGCCCACACGATAGGCAAAATCACCAACCGCATCATAGGTCCCGCAAGTGAGCATGAGGGAATTAATCCGCTTGGCCTGGCTTTTGGTTAATATCTGCTTGCCTGACCAGGGGGACAACCCGTGATTGGCCAGGACTAAAAAGCTTCTGGCAAGATCAATACAGTTCATGCGCAATGAACATTGGAGAAAGTAGGTATCAAGGACCTCTTCCACAGTGTTGTGAAGATTCCCATAACTTTTCAGAAAATTTGCCAGGGCTGCATTCCGAAATCCTGTACTTTTTTCAGATGCTGCTACCTCTTTGTCATAATTGATGTTCGAGTTATCTGACCGCTCCCGGACAAACTCCAGTATGGTCTGGCCGGCATTCTTTGAGTGGGAAAGGATGATATCCACCAGTACCAGTGCGCCGGCATTAATAAAAGGGTTCCGGGGAATTCCGTTTTCATATTCAAGCTGGACAAGTGAATTAAATGGGTTGCCGGATGGCTCCCTGCCCACTCGCTTCCATAACATCTCTTCACCCACAAACTGGAGCGCAAGGGTCAGCGTGTATGCTTTTGAAATGGATTGGATGGAAAAATGTTCCTCTGCGTCTCCGATGGTAAATAATTTTCCATCCAGCGTCTGGACAGCCATCCCGAATTTTTTTAACGGTACTGCTGCAAGCATGGGAATGTAATCTGCAACCTTTCCCTGGGTGATGACAGGTTTGACTTCTTCATGAATTTCTTCAAGTATCTGCCGAAAATCCTTCATACTGCTCCCCTTTTATGAATAATCTGTGTCTTTGAATCCTTGACAGCATGTATCATAAAAAGAGTTTTTCTGAAATGGGTTTGAGGCTGAGTATAATAAGGTTGCAAAATCATTAGATATTGTGGCAATAGTTGCCGATAAAAAATATAAAAAAGGAAAAATCATTGGAAATTGGAAGAGTAAAAGGGAAAGTGCAATATTCTGATATCTACAGAATGGTGTGGCTTTGTATGATGGTGATTCCGGGGGCTGCCTTTTTATGATCCAAAAGAGCTAAAAAATTGTAGGGGTATTATTCATCTTTCAGGATGAATCGTAAGACCCTTTGCTATTTGCTGTTTCTTTTTAGCCAGGATTCAAAATCAAGAGAAATCTCTTTGGGTTCCGGCAGTGCAAGCGCTTTTTCATTGTCTTTCTTTGGGATGAACGTGTGAGCTTCAAGAAATCGTTTAATGTCACCCACCTCTTTTATCAGTGAGGAAAGCTTTAATTCAATATGCAAAAGTGCTTTCTCAATCTGTGGGTGGTTTTCCTTTTTCTCTTGAACAGGCGCTGTTTCTTCAACAGGTTCTTTTTGGGGAGCAGGTTCTTTTTTGGGTTTATAATGCGTCTCAAGAAAAGACAGGCACTTGTCCCAGAAAATCTCAAGCGGCATATCCCCTGTTTGACCTGCTTTGTTTATCAGTTTGTCGGTAATGGTTTTAATGCATTTTGACGCAATGGTATCGGGGAAAAGTAAAAAAAACGGGGTCTGGGAAATAACCGCTGCCCGGACATTTTTATCTGATGCCACAATTCCCAATGGTTCCACTTTGATGGGAAGAAACTTTTTTACTGTTTCTTTTAACCCGGCATAGGCTCTTTGAGCGGATTTGCCTGACGTTACCTGGTTGATCACAACTTTGACAGGACAATCATATTGATACTTTGACAGCACCTTCAGCATGGAATAGGCATCGGTCAGGGAAGTGGGTTCACAGGTGGCCACAAGGATAATTTCATGGGATGCCATGCAAAAGGAAAGCACCTGGGAAGAAATCCCGGCAGACGTGTCAAAGATAAAATAATCATAGTCTTCAAGGTCTAAAAAAGCACTGATCAAAGTTCCGGTCTGTGTTTGGGTCAGGTCTGCTATTTTTTCCACGCCTGAGCTTCCCGGTATGATATCAATCCCCTGGTAATTTTTGATCATGATGTCATTCAAGGAAAATTGTCCGGAAATCACGGATTCAAGATCTTTTTTAGGATAGATGCCGGTAAGAATATTCACGTTGGCAAGGCCAAGGTCTGCATCGAACAGACATACTTTAAATCCTTCCGAAGCCAGTGATAAAGATAAATTCAAGCTGATACTGGTCTTTCCGACTCCGCCTTTTCCACTGGTGACTGTAATAATTCTTGCCATATTGATTTACCTATGTTTTTGGAAATGCAACCACTTTGACATCCTGATCTTCCCTTTTTAAGGAGAAGGTAATGCCATGACTTTTATAGTCCCGGGTAATTTTTTTGTGGCTTTGAAGAATAAACGCGTTAAATTCATTCTGCAGGTTTTCACGCTTTGGGTTACCGATCAATTGCCGCAGCAATTCATATCTATCATACAACGTCCGGATGGCTTCATTTTCCTGTTCTGGGTCCCTGATAGATGTTTTAAAACTCAAAAGCAGCGAAAGGTCGACTGGTTTTTCATCTGATGGCGCTTTTTCCTTCCTGCCATTATAAATAATTTTATAAAACCATGAAAATCCGGAAAAAGGAATAAACAAGGCTTTAAACCGATACTGGGGGCAGTGGTCATTCAACTTGTGGATGAATAATATATTTTCAGGGTCTGTAATACCGAACAATATGGTATTGTCCTTTAAAACCATCGGGATAATCCTGTTTTCAAGGGACAGATGCTTATCGAGCACCTGACACAGTTCTTGTCTGTCTCTTTCATTAAAAACAAAATCACTGATGGACCTGAACGGAATATGAAACAAATCAAACAACAGTTTTTGCATCTCACTGGTTGACACCAGACCGGTTTTAAGAATAAGGCTGATGAATGGAAGATTAAGCGCTGAAGACTCCTTCTCCATTTTCAGCACTGTTTCTTTTGAAATGATCTGTTTTGATACCAAAGCCGACTGGATGGATAGAAATTTATCGTATTTATGAAGCACATAATAATTATCCACCGGCGTGATCAGATTCAGGTCGCATAAAATCATTCCAAAAAGCCGGCCTTTTTTCAGGCCCAAAGATGCCTGACGCTTTTCCTGGATCGAAAGGGCCATATCAATGTCATCAAGACGTATTAACCCTTCTTTGACAAGAATCTCACCGGTTTTCAGAGGTTCAACCATTTTCGATATTCTCTTTTTGTAATATTGCAATAGCCCTATGCCTTTATCCTTATTTTTTCGATGAACTGACCGGCAGAGTAATGATAAAGCTGGTTCCCTTGTTCTTTTCTGTCTGACATCTGATCTTCCCGTTCAACTCTTTGACAATTGAATGAACAATGGAAAGCCCGAGCCCTGAGTTGGCGGTCCCTGTTTTGGTCGTGATATAAGGTTCAAACAATGTCTCTTTAATCTCTTCATTTATCCCGGGTCCATTGTCGGAAATAACGATTTCAATACTGCCGGGAATTCTTTTTCTCTCATCAATCATTATTTTAGCTGACTCTGATAAAAACCGTGTGATAACCGTTATTTTACCCCCTTTATCCATGGCTTCAGCTGCATTTTTAACCAGATTGATAAACACCTGTTTCAATCCATTCCGGTCTGTCTTCACCATGGGAATTTCAGGATCAATGCTGATGGAAGTTTCAATCTGTTTTGGCAGGAGAATTGATTTTTTTAAAATATCCAGTATGCTTTGACACAATTGATTAATATCCACAGGTTCAAACCCGTCTATTTTGGGCCTTGAAAAACTTCGAAGTTTATCCAGAAGACCTGCAACCCGGTTCATTTCTTCGCTGATAACCGAAAGTTCCTCCTGGACAGGATGCTTGTCAGGCAGTTTCAGGCTCAAGGTTTCAATATAATTCTTGATAATTGAAATGGGATTGTTGATTTCATGGATCACCTTATCGGTCAGTGTGGCATAGGCATCCATTTTCTTTTCATGAATATTGACGGCATACTCGTTGTGAAACCGGATACTCTGAATACAGACACCGGTCTGTTTTGAAAAAAGTCTGACCAGTCCGCTGTTGTCATCAAGGCTTTTGGCCTTTGCCTCATCAACCCCCAATGCCATTACACCGGATGCATTTTCCGACGAATATATGGGGATGCAATACAATCCTTTGGCCTCAAGCAGCCGGATAATCTGTGTATCCGAGATGGCAAGCTTTTGTGAAGCTTGCGTTTTCAAACTGTTTTGAACCTTTTGCTCTTTTACACATTTCACCAAAAGGCTTGATGTGTTTGATAACGGCAGGGCAATACTTTTGATAATCTTATGGGATTTATCATAGCTGCTGCAAAATCCTGATAAAAGATTCTTTTTTTCTTCCAAAAGAAAATAAAACACCCTGGGAATATTAAAGAGAATTTTAAATCCATTTTGAGCAACATCCAGTACGGAATCGATATCCCTGGCATGCAGCAGGTTCTGCAACGTGCCGTAAAACAGGGAGAGATCTTTTATTTCTGATGTTAACGACTCTTCATAAAAAGGATCCTGTGCTTCATCCAGTTTGATACCAAGATTTTTTGCCATCTCAGCGACTTCTTCTTCTGCCAAAATGACAATCTGTTCCAATCTTGTCTGAGGAAGGTCTGTCAGGGGAAGAATCTCTGGAATTTTTTCCAGGGCCTTTTGCTCAGCCAGAAAATTTGAAATAAACACCACTTTTACATGGGAAAGCGCGCCTTCAATCTGTTCAATGCTTTCATTGATAAAGAGCACAGCATCTGAAATCAAAGGATTTAAATTCCATTGGCTGAAAAGCCATGCACTGACCTGCGGAGTATCTGCATCAAACATTTCCAATTCAGCGGCAATGGTTTGTTTTTCATTGGAAGATGTTTGCAGAATCGCCTTGTAGTCATCGGGAAAATTCTGCAAAAGTACCAGTCTACCGATATCATGCAGCAAGCCTGCCAGAAAAAATTCATCTGGATTGGAAAACTCATTTTCCTCAGCTACTTTTCTTGCAATTACGCCGCATTTATAGGAATGATACCAGAACCTTGAAATATCAAACTCAGGAACCGCCTTTGAGAATTTGAAAAAATGCATGGCTGAGGTGCTGATGGCAATGTTCCGGATGGTGTCTATGCCAAGGTAGACAACAGCTGTTTTTATGCTGTTCACAGCTTTTGGCAAATTAATGTAGGGTGATCCGATAATCTGTATAAGACGGGAAGTTAGAGAAGGATCAGTAGAAATAATTCCTGACAGCTCCTCAATACTCGTTTTTTCATTGTTACAAGCCTTAATCAGTCTCAGCATCACCTGGGGAAGCTGAGGAAGGTTATTTGACTGTTTTATTGTTTCAAAAATATTATTTTGTGTCATTACCCAAAACTATAATAAATAGTTAAAAAAATTAAAAATCCTTCTAAACCAAAGGGCTTTCTAATTTCTATAGATATTTATCACATATAAATCAACACTTTTGGGTAATTAAACCGGAGATTTAATATGTTTTTACATAAAAAAGGGCAAAAAAGGATTTTCCAAACCAATGAAAAATCCTTTTTAAAAAATCATATTTCAACCGGTTTGCACAATTTATCAGACCCCACTGATAATCTGCCGCATTTCTCACAGGTATATTTTAATTTTTGAAGTTTTGGCTTGCAGACGTGTTTCGCATCCAAAGAAGACGCACCGCAATCTTCACACACAAAGGCTTTTGTCAGCTCAACCGGATCACACAAATGTCCGTCTCCCTGGACTGACTTACCGCATGTTTTACAGGCACGAAGTTTTTTTCCCATGATATAACCCTCCTGAATATTAAAATGATCTTATTTGTTTTAATAAACCCCCAGTCTCATTCTATACTTTTAAAGTATAATTACAAATTTTCAAAAATCAAATCGCTTTAAGTGATACGGATTCTTCTTGAAAGAAAATGATCACATTGGTATGATCAAGAAACCGGCGATTTAAATCAACTGCCTTTTTGTTATCTATTTTTTTTAAGGATTTAAAAATGAAAACAATTGAAGTCAACATAACCGCGGAGTTCATTATTCCAGATGACTGGGAAGTGATCGATCATATCCCGGATCCAAGTTTTCCGGATGATAAACTCACAGTATTAAAAATTAACGATGATCATTATGATTTCTTCCCTGAATGCCTGATGAAAATAGAAGATTCCGAAAAAGTATTCTGGTCTGCGGATGAAGGTAAGACAGAAGATGTTATTGATTGTATGAATACATTTAAGGTCCGTATTGCAGAAAAATAATGAATGAAACTCAAATGGCTTGGAACAGCCGGCTTTGAATTTAAAACAGAGGATCAAGTGTTTTTGTTTGATCCTTATCTGTCACGAAATCAGAATGCCGATCCGAAACAGGAGATAACACCTTCTGATATTAAAAAAGCTTCCAGAATTTTTATCTCCCACGGTCATTTTGATCACATTTCAGATGTTCCCCAAATAGCGTTACAGACAAACGCAGATATCTATTGCTCAAGCATTGCAGCTCAATTCTTACAACACCATAAGGTGGATACACAACAAATCAAACCGGTTCTTACGGATAACAAAATGTTCAACTTTTCAGGTTATACTGCCCAGGCTTTCTTCAGCCGGCACGTTAAGTTTGACAAAAAACTCGTTATTGCCACTCTTTTAAAAATTAATATTCGATTATTCAAATATCTTCCCCTTTTTCGACAATTTCCCTGCGGCCGGGTTTTAAGCTGGCGATTTAACATTGAAGATAAGATTGTACAGTGTTTTGGCAGTGCCGGATCATCTTCGGCAGAACTCAAAAAGCTTGGAGACAAGCCAATTGATATCCTGCTTCTGCCATTACAGGGGCACTCTGATATCTGTCAGATCGGTCTGAACTATGTTAAGTCTCTCAAACCCAAAATCGTTATTCCCCATCACTACGACAATTTTTTCCCCCCGATATCAAAAACAATCGATATAGGGCCGTTTGTGGAGATGGTAAAAAAAGAAGTTAAGAAGACCATTGTTATTATCCCGAAAATGAATGAAACCTTCTCTTTATAGACCCTCTACCACTTGATAAATATTTTGCCATATAAAAGTTTAAAAGAATAAATAATTTCAATCTTTTAAAAAAATAAATAATTTGATAATTAAAAACTATTCGTTGTGTGAACACAAATGGCAAAGCAAAACAGGATTCCGGTTATGAAAAAACCAAAACCGACCTTAAGGCCAAATCTTTTTGAAAGACAGGTTCTGTCTCATGCCAATGCCGTGACAGCATTTTTATGTGTCCTTGTCCCCACTCTTTCAGGATTCAATGTCTATTGCATACTTTCGGGAAGAGTTCTTGCTTCTGTGACACTGACGATTGAATTATTGGCTTTTCTTGCAGTGTTACTCGTTTTCAGACATCCTGTCCGCAACGATACAAAAATTATCATCCTCAGGTATATTTTCACAAGTCAAATCATTCTTTTTACCGTTTATTTGGTTTACAGCATTGGCATTCAACACCAGCTTGAGGTCACACCCTGGACATTTTTGTTAATTTTTCTGCTGTTTGTTTTGATGCCTGAGAAAACAGGTGGTGTTCTGTCTTTGGCGTTTATTGGCTTAATAATGGTTTTTATGGGTTGGTCTGATTCCGGGTTTTTTAAAGAAAATAAAGATTTTTTGATTCGATTTTATTCCGCTTTGACCCTTTTTTCTCTCTTATCTTTTTGTTCGGTCTTTGTACGATCACTTTCTCTGAAAAGCCTTGAAAAAGCACAATTAAGATTACAGGAATCCGAAAGGGCTTATCGGGAACTCAGCGACACGCTTTTAGCAGAGATTAAACACCGTGACCAGGTTGAAAAAAAACTGCATCGGGCCATTAAAATGGAAACAGTCGGCCAGCTTGCTGCCGGGGTTGCCCATGATTTGAATAATATTCTTTCAGGGATCGTCACCTATCCGGATTTACTGCTCTTAGACATGAAAGACTCAGATCCCTTGCGAAAACCTGTTGAAATGATCAGAAACTCAGGGGTTAAAGCGGCGGCAATTGTTGAAGATCTTCTGACCCTGGCCCGAAGAGGCGTGACCATTTCCAAAATTGTGGACTTAAGACAGGTTGTGGATGATTATCTTGCCAGTCCTGAGTATGCCAAGTTACTTGCATACCACCCTAACATTAACATAAAAATCCATTCCGATTTCAATATCATGAAAATCAAAGGCTCTCCCATCCATCTGTCAAAGGCGGTGATGAATTTAATCTCCAATGCTGCTGAGGCGATGCCCGATGGCGGTGATATCTCCATTCATATTTATGATCAATATGTTGAAAAAACCTTCATTCGACCCGATGATATGCCTGAGGGACAATATACTGTTCTTTGTATTACCGACAATGGGGTTGGTATCGCAAAAGAGGACATTGAAAAAATTTTTGAACCCTTTTATACAAAAAAAACAATGGGCCGAAGCGGTACAGGACTCGGCATGGCGGTTGTTCTGGGAACCATCAAGGATCACCATGCATTTATCGATGTTAAGAGTACCATCAAAAAAGGCACTGCCATTACCCTGTTTTTTCCTGCAACCCTGGAGATACCTGAAACAGATTCTCCCGGTGAAGCACCTGCCCTTCGTTCAGTCAACAATGAAAAAATTCTTGTTATTGATGATATGCCTGAACAATGTGAGATTGCAACAAAAATACTGACCCGCTTAGGATACGATGCGTTCAGTTGTGTCAGCGGTGAAACCGCTGTATCTCTTGTGAAAGAAAATACATACGACCTGATGATCATTGACATGGTGATGGCCCCGGGAATTGACGGGCTTGAAACCTACAAGAGGATATTGAGCATCTGTCCTGAACAAAAAGCCCTTTTCGCCACTGGCTTTCTGGTTACTCAAAAAATAAAAGCCGCTCAGAATCTTGGCGCCGGGCCTTGTCTGCTAAAGCCGTATTCTCTGGAACAAATGGGATATCTGATCAAAAAAGAGCTGACCAGGAAAAAATAACGATTTGGCTGTTGTTATTTTAAGCCCGGCACAAATTGTGCCGGGCTTAAAACGGTTAAAAAAATTTAAGATGCCAGTTCCCGGCGGTCTGACATATCCACAAGGGTTCTTTCCCTGACCTTGTCAATGCCGAGTTCCTTTCTTTTCTTGTCAATATGGGCAATCATCATTCGCGCGATTTCAATTGGATCAGCGGCTGTTCCCCATTTCCCATATCCCTGTTTTTCTAGACCATCAAACAAAAGATTATGGAATTTTGTGTCTTTTATGGAGGGGAACCCTATGCCAAAAACGGTATAGACTCCTGAAGCTACAAAATACTGGCCAATGGCCAGGGCTTTTTCACTCATCCATTCCGGAGCACATCCGGCAACCGGAAGATCAGCAATGCTGTTTCCAAGACCTCCGGCTTCCACCATGGCCGATGCCGCAATAAGAATCCGGGTATTATCAACGCAGGAACCCAATCCCAAAACCGGCGGCATTCCAACGGTCTCACAGACTTCCGAAAGACCCGGGCCTGCAAGGGGAGCTGCTTCAGGGACAAGAAGCCCTGCCTTGGCAAGCGATATTTGTGAACATCCGGTCTGAAGCACCAGAACATCGTTTTTAATCAGCTCTTTTACCAGCGCAATATGGACGGAATCCTGCTTTACCTTTGGATTGGTACACCCGACAACACCTGCCACTCCTCGAATTCTTCCATTAATAATATTGTCGTTTAACGGTGAATAGCTGCCCCTGAACGTTCCGCCCAGCATGTATTCGATGTATTCATGGGTAAACCCGTGAACACCGGTTTGAACCTGCCTCGGGATTTCTATGGGCAATTTGCGTGAACCGAATCTGGCAATTGCTTTTGACAGGATCTGATCCGTACATTTTCTGGGGTCATGCTCTTCAAATTCAATATGGGTAGCCCCTTCAATATGACACCGCGGGTTGGTGGTAATCAAATGGGTATCATAACACCTTGCCACTTCTGCCAGGCCCTGTTTAATGCACTGAATATCCACCACCATGGCATCCACTGCACCGGTAACCATAATGGCTTCCGTAGATCCAAAGTTTCCGGCATGGGGAATTCCGTGGCGGGACATCATTTCCGCACCTGAGCAGCACATGCCCACAAGATTAATTCCCTTGGCACCCTTGGCTTTGGCTTCTTCAATAAAAAAAGAATCACTCACCGCCGCCAGCATGCCTTCAAACATGGCAGGCTCATGGCCATGGACGATAACATTCACATGATCTTCCTTTAAAACGCCCATGTTGACATCTGCAAGGGTTGGAGAAGGCGTTCCAAACATAATATCGGAAAGCTCGGTTGCCACCATGGAACCGCCCCATCCGTCCGCAAGAGCTGTCCTGCTGATCTGTTTTGTCAAATTATTATAATCCTGATCACATCCGATATGGGTTCGGCTCATCATTTCCATGACTTCAACCATAGCGCCCCTGGGCATGATACCATCTTTTCTCCACAGCTCCTGGGTTGCCTTTGGTGCCCGTTTGACAAAAGGCATTTCACCGTCAACATTGGAAAATGTTTTTTCAAGTTCATCACAGAGTTCTTTTGCAACAGCTAAGACCTCTTTTCCCTCGGTTTCAATACCAATGGATTTTGCCACTTTTTCCAGCTTGATGGTGTCCTCAATGGCAAACTCCTTTATTTTACCGTCAATAATACCTCTGAACAGCCCCAGAATATGCCGCCCGTGATCATTGTGGGACGCCGATCCTGCGGCCACATTTCGTGCGAAATTTCGTGCCATGATCGTATCAATAGTGGCGCCGCAAACACCTACTTTTTTATAGGGATCTCTTGGATTCAACCTGCAAGGTCCCATATAGCAATGTTTACAGCAGGCAGACTCTACACCGATGGGACAGGGTTTCATTTCATATCCCCGGTCAAGATCCAGCTTTACACCGTCTCTTCTTGCCTTTTCAAGCATCTGCTGCGTGGCTTCACACATGGTGCGATCCTTGACACTAACCATTGTTTCTTCACTTTTATCTTTCCCCATCTGTCTCTCCTTATTTTTAAATTCACACCGGGTTTCAATCATTAGGAACATACCCATCCGTTTACTTCATTTCACATAAAGTAATACTTTGTGGTACTTTGTAAAGCTTAAATATAAGATTGTTTTTCTTTTAAGTTTATTCCAACGTTCAAATCACTTAAGTCGAGAAGAATGTCTTTAAAAAAAATACCGGCAGGAATTAGCGCTTCCACCGCCTGGACAGCTTTGAGCCTGTCGGCGGTGGAGTTGGTGATCGTCAGCCGATTGATTCTATTGATGCAAACCTTGGTTCGTGCAGCGAAATAAGGATATCTGCTTTTGCTTGAACCTGTTTCATAATGTCATAGGCCCTGTAAACATCTACATGGGTTCCAGGTGGAATCACATCCATTTCCATGCCTTTAATTTCAGGCGGCGGGTAAAAATTCTCATCAATCACGCAAAAGCCTGTGATAGCAGCCATGCCTTTTTGTGTTTCAATATAAACCGTTAAGCCGCCTTTTGTATGAACCGGTGTGTGTTCAACACGAATGCCGTCCAGGATATCGCGATCTTTGGTAATGATTTCAATCTGACCGTTTTCTTCAATATCATCAATATAATCTTCCAGATAGCGGTAGTCGAGCGGATGGGGATCATGAATGCATTCAAGTTCTTTTTCGTGGATGTAAAATTTTGCATTTTCACATTTATAATCATTTTCACAATGATCCATATGAAGATGGGTGTGAATCACAACATTAATATCCGATGCTGACAACCCGTGTTTTTCAAGTCCCTGCTCAAAGGTATAAATTTTTCCGCCAATGGCATCTTCCCTGTCCTTTGACTGAATCGGGTTCATCTCGCCGGTATCCACAAGAATATTCTGATCATGACCCTTTATCAACCATGTATAAATTGGAATGGTATAGGGTTCCCCCTGACCATGTTGATAGGTCATCATACTTTTATCAAAAACTTTTGTTCCCATGACAATGGGATGAATAGTGTATTTCGTCATGATATAGTGCTCCTTTTATCAATGCCAATGACTAACTATAGGAGAATTCTGCTGACCCTGTCAACGATAAGACAGCCGTATTTTCAAGAAAACGCAAAAAGCCCGGAGAAATCATTTCCCCGGGCTTTTTGCGTTTGTCTGCAGCTTATCTGTTTTACAATATCTGTTTTAAGAAAAGCTTTGTTCGGTCACTTTCAGGATTGGTAAAGAAATGTTCCGGTGTGCCTTCTTCAATCACCTTTCCTTCATCCATAAAAATGACCCGATCCGCCACTTCCCTTGCAAAACCCATTTCATGGGTGACACAAACCATTGTCATGCCTTCTTTGGCAAGGGTTTTCATAACATCTAAAACTTCTCCGATCATTTCCGGATCAAGGGCGGATGTGGGTTCGTCAAACAGCATGATTTTCGGATCCATGGCAAGGGCTCTTGCAATGGCCACACGCTGCTGCTGGCCACCTGAAAGGTTTGCCGGGTGCGCGTGGGCTTTATCAGCAATGCCGACCTTTTTAAGAATGGCCATGGCTTTTTCCTCACGTTCCTTTTTACCCCTTTTTCTGACCAGTTTCTGTGAAACGGTCACATTTCCTAGGATGGACAAGTGGGGGAACAGGTTAAAGGACTGGAACACCATTCCCATTTCAGCCCGGACTTTATTGATATCGGTTTTGGGATCAAAAATATCCACGCCATCCACGAGAATCTGTCCATGATCGGCTGTTTCCAGCCGATTCAGGCATCTTAAAAATGTACTTTTCCCAGATCCGGAAGGCCCGATGACGACAACGACTTCGCCGAGTTCAATTTTGTTTGAAACATCCACAAGGGCTTTGACCTCGTGGGGAACAAAAAATGTTTTATATATATTTTTTACTTCTATCATTTTGTTGAGGTCCTCCGTTCCAGATATTGAACAAACATGGAAAGTGTAAAGGTCATCAAAAGATAAAGGACGGCACATAAAAACCACAGCTCAAAGGTCTGGAGACTCGTGGTAATGCCCTCACGGGTGGCTTTCGACAGCTCCCGGATGGAGATCATGCCCAGCAGGGATGAGTCCTTGATCAGGTTGATAAACTGTCCTGCCAGGGGCGGGAGGATGGTTTTCAAGGCCTGGGGAAGGATGATATGACGCATGCTCTGAAAATAGGTCATGCCGGCGGATCGTGCTGCTTCCACCTGTCCGGGATGAATGGATTCGATACCGGCCCGGACGATTTCAACCACATAGGCGCCGGTAAAAACAGACAATGCTGCGATACCGTACCATTCAGGATCGAGTTTATTGAATCCATTCATCATCAGGATGCTGTTGATGGTGGTTCCCAATACAAAATAGGCGATCATGATCTGAACCAATAGAGGAGAACCACGGATAATTTCCACATAGGTAATGGCCGACCATTTCAGGACAGGGGTATTGGACACTCTTGCCACCCCTCCGATAATCCCCAGAATAATCCCCAGAATCGTTGATATGACACTGATTTTCAGGGTAATCCACAATCCTGTGGAAATCAGGCCCGCCTTCCACCCACCCGGGTATTCGGCAAGCGCTTCCCCTGAGGTAATAAAGTCCCCTTCCATCAGGGTATTGGAATAGGAATAATGAGGAACCTTATAGGTTTTTTCTCCGTAATCATCATATTTGATAACCAGGTCCACCATCTTGCCTTTTTCAGCGATCTTTGACACTTCACCGTTGCCATCGGCATACACCTTGATTGTCTCGTGATATGCAAAATACTTTGGAACCTTGAACCATCGCCACTGATAGTCAACAGCATAAGTAGCGTAATAAACGGCACCGATAACCAACAGCATGAGCGCCACAAAACCTGCCACTGAAAACGCATAGGCTGTTGGGTTGCTAAGCCTCTGAATATTGGATGTTTTGAATTCCATTTATTTTCAACCCTTAAAAAACAGGCCGGCAGGATTGTATCCACCTGCCGGCCTCAAATTAAATCAATCAAACAACTGCACGGCTAATTCTTAAGACTTTTCTGCCAGTCTGAAGTTTTAAACCATTTTTCGTAGGATCTTTCATAACTTCCATCGTTTCTGTACTGGCGAAGGAAATTGTTCAGGAAATTAAGAAAATCAGGATCACCCTTTTTGATTCCCATGGCAAGCGGTTCATAAGTAAACGGAGTGTTCAGAAAAATGGTTTTGCCATTGCCGTGCTGAGCCTGCATTATCTGGCAGAACGGAAGATCATAAATCAGGGCATCTGCATTGCCCTGGATTACTTCCATGGCTGCTTCAGATTCTGCTTCAAAGGACTTGTAGACCGCTCTTGGGATCATTCTCTGGGCAGCCTGTTCGCCGGTTGTGCCAAGTCTTGATACGATGGTATATTTGGGGTCGTTCAGATCCTTGTATGTTTTTACAGTATCTTTATGTTTGATATTCAGGAGGATGGTCTGTCCGACGACAATATACGGATCGGAAAAGTTGATGGCCAGGTTTCTTTCCTGGTTGCAGGTCATGCCGCTGATGATAATATCGTACTTGTCTGTAACAAGACCCGGAATAATACCGTCCCATGCTGTGTTGACCGGCGTATATTCCACACCCATTGATTTGGCCAGCGCTTTTGCCATATCCACGTCAAATCCCATGTATTGTCCGTTGGTATTGGTCATTTCAAACGGCATGTACCCGGATTCAAAACCGACTCGAAGTTTTTTGTTTTTCACAATGGTTTCAAGTGTTGATTTTTTGGACAGTTCAATATCAGCACTGAATGCAGGCACTGATATAATAATAAAAGCCATTGCTAACAATGAGATTAATACTTTTTTCATCTTTCTCCTCCTAATTAAAGTTTGACTAATTTTGGCAACCGCTTTTTTGCTCTGGTAACCCTTTAAAAAGCCATGATTAAAAAACAAAACCCTGTTTCAAATGAGACTAATATGTAACACAATCCCTTGAAATGGCAAGAATTATTTGTTAATCCCGCAACAATCCAATTTTGTTGCTACTATGATAGCGACATATCTTGACGGGTTCAAAAAGTCAATCACTATTTTAAAAGAAAAACAATTTACACTTCATCATTTCATTGCTGTAAAACTTGTATACAATGGATCTATCCGAAATTGTTTCAAAACTGGAAACTGATACCATTTGTTTTTCCAAAACAATGATGTTATTTTTTATGACTGATTGTTTATTTACTTGACTATTCTATTGTTTTTTTGAATAGCTGTTTCTTTGGTAGCAACAAATTGACACCTGTGCGTTTTAATAGTTTGCACAGGCTTATTATCATAATAATACGGGGCTAACCAGGATTTGGAAAATTTGAAAGATACAATAAACCGGTATTACAACAGATACCGAGATGACATTGAAACTATTGTCCAAAAAATCCATAGCACTCCTGAACTGTCCGAACAAGAAACCATGGCCTGTAAACTTCAGGTGGAACTTCTTGAAAACTGGCAGTTTGATATTCAAAAAAAATATAAAGGAATAGACACAGCATTTAATGCAAGGTTTGGTAAAGGCCGCCCTAATATTTGCATCATGTCTGAATACGATGCCCTGCCCGGTATCGGACACGGATGCGGTCACAACCTGATCGCAGGTGTGGCTCTTGGCACTGGAATTGTCCTTAAAGAATTGATTGTAAAAAACCATCTTAAGGGATGCGTTACGGTTATGGGAACGCCGGCTGAAGAAAAAAGGGGCTGCAAGATTGACCTGCTCCGGGCAGGTGCTCTTGAAGATGTGGACCTGGTACTTATGGCCCACCCCTCCGATCATGCGACCTCCCAGTCCATGGAAGAGGCGGGCGTCATGCAGTTTTTAATCCGTTTTAAAGGCCGGTCTGCCCATGCGGCAGCAGGGCCGGAAAAAGGGTTGAATGCACTGGACGCAGTGCGACTGCTGTTCAATGGTGTGGATGCATGGCGGCAGCAGCTGCCTGAGACCTGCAGAATCCATGGTGTGATAAAAGACGGTGGGAAAGCACCCAATATCATTCCGGACGATACTCTGGCAGAATTTTATCTACGATCCTTTGACAGTAATGTTTTATTGTCCATGAAAAACCGGTTTGAAAATATCGCAAAAGGCGCAGCCCTCATGACCGATACAACCGTCACGGTAGAAGAGATCAGCCATTCCTACAAACCCGGAAAACCCAACAATGAGTTGAACAAAGCATTTATGAAACTGGCAGACGAGTATGGCATGAAACCTGAGTGGCTTGCCCCGTCAAGGGCTTCTTCTGATTTTGGAGATGTCACCTATGAGGTTCCGGCAATGCACGCCTTTTTCAACATTACAGGAGAAAACAAGGAGATTGCCATCCATTCCAAAAACTTTACTCAATGTGCGGCTTCCGCCCATGCCATGGAACAGATGGGAAAAACTATCAAAATTTTATCTCAAATCGGTTTTATGTATTTAACCCGCAAGGCTTTTAGAACAAAAGTCTTAGCAGCATTTCCTTTTGGCAAAAAAACAAAGGAATAACCTTCTTGACTTATACTTTTAAGCTTACTATCAGCAAGCGCTAATGAAGACAACACCTCACAACTTAAGAATTCTGGCGGTTTCAGATTTTGTTGATAAATCATTAACCCAAAGGGTTGAAGACAAAACGCTTGAGCCTGTAGACCTGATTATTTCCTGTGGTGACCTGGCTCCGGAATACCTTTCGTTTTTAAGGGACAGACTTGACAGGCCGTTGTTTTATGTCAAAGGGAACCACGATATCCGCTACTCTCTGTCCAACCCGATGGGTTGTGAAAACATTCATGCAAAAATTGTCCGGTTCGGGTCCTTGAATCTTCTGGGCCTTGAAGGCTCCATGTGGTACAATGGGGGTATAAATCAATATATGGACAAAGAAATGAACAAGATAATCAGGGGCCTGTGGTTTTCCTTCTGGCGAAAAGGCGGGGTTCACATGGTGGTCACCCATGCCCCGCCACGAAAAATTCATGATGCTGAAGATCGCTGTCACATGGGGTTTGAAAGTTTTGTCAAATTAATAGACAAAAGAAAACCCGATTATTTTATTCACGGTCACATTCACAAAGAATTTGAAACCCAAAGAGACAGAATCACGAGGCTTGACACAACACAAGTGATTAACACCTGCGGATACACTATTTTAGAGGTATAACCATGAAAAATTTTTTTAAGCTTCTTTTTTCTTCAGAGAAAAATGAAGAGGAAAACCATGTCAGTTCTTTTAATGAACAGCAAAAAAAGGAAGAGGATGTTCAATTCATTGACCATGGTGTTAAAACCGTTGATCTAGAAAAAATTATCGGCAGTGTGGGAAAATATTATGATTTTGACTCCCAGTTCAGACCCAAAAAACATATGTCCGGAAAACGATTCTTAGATATCAAAAAAGCCATGCGTGACGGAAAACCCCTGCCGCCTGTAAAACTGTATCAAATCAGAAATGATTATTATGTTCTGGACGGCAACCACCGGGTATCTGCTGCAAAAGAACTGGGGCGGTTTGATATCCAGGCTAAAGTGGTTGAATTGCTTTCAGCAACAAATACCATGGAAAACCTTTTGTATATTGAGAAAACCAAGTTTTTCGAAACAACCGGATTAGCTGAAGATATCACTTTGACTGAGGTTGGAAAATACAATTTCCTTGAAAATCAGATTAAAAACCATAAAAATCATTTAACCAACATATCCGGCACTGAAACCGATTTTAAAAAAGCTGCCGAGGACTGGTATAACACAATTTACAAACCCCTGACCACCATCATTACCAATGGCGGGCTGACCAAGTATTTTCCCAAAAGAAGTGTTGCCGATCTTTATACTTATATTTCTTATCATCATTGGGAAAGAACCTCCAGCCGTCGATATGGCATTGGAATTGACAGACTGATTCCAAAAAGCATGGAAGCATTCAGAACTGCCATGCTTGAAAAAAGCACTCCGGATTATCCTGAGATGAAGCGAACCATCACGGCTTTTATTATGATCAATATTGACACGTCAACAGAAGTAAAGGTCATTGATAAATTATTTGCTCTGGATGAAGTTCAGGAGGTTCACTCTGTCCATGGAACCATTGATGTCCTTGTAAAAATTGTCCTGAAAAGAGATTTTCTGGCATCTGATGCCGAGATCATTGCTGAATTTGTAGATCAGCGAATCCGGCGGATCCACGGGATAAACCGGACCCAGACCGTCATACCGGGTATCTCAAAGGTCAAGGAAGGGTTTATGTGCTAGGCATCAATTTGGGCATTCCCAAAATCTGGGGAAAGAATTTGATCAACCCGCCTTCATGGATCAGGGACACATGGTGGGTGTACATGGCTGTATCCCACATATTAAGAAAAGATCTCATGGGTTCCGGGGTCTTTTCTTTATCTAAAAAAAATACCCCCTGTTGGATAATCTTTTGTTTACTTATTCCTGCTTCTAATTTTTTGAGGATTCTTTCCTCTCTTTGCAGGATGGTTTGGATGCCTGCAGCCCATGCTGACCCAATTGCTTTTTTATATAAACCGCCGTGGCTTGTAAGAACCCAATTAACATTCATTCCATCCAGCCTTAAAATCGATTCAACAATCTGTTTTATACTGCAGTCTGACCAGCCATACCACGGACCAAAGCGATCCAGACCCATATCACCTGAGAAAAGAATTTTTTCATCGGGAAAATAGAAGGATGTATGAGAAGGGGAATGACCGGGTGTTTCCACAATAACCATTTCAGGCATCATGTCGGTTAAACAGGTTTTTTCATTATAGCATTCATATACCTCAAGCGGCCTGTATCCCAGATGGTTCACCACAAAGTCTTTCCATTTTTCTGCCATCCCGAAAGGCCCTGCTGTCTGTTCAATCACAAAATCAAGGGATGTCAGGTATGGGGCTTCTTTTTCCGGTATAAAAACAATTGCCTCAGAATGGGTATTAACATATCGAGTCCAGATGGAATGATCCAGATGGTAGTGGGTGATGATGGCTGCATCAGGCGCTTCTTGTTCCAGCAGAACAGGGGTTTCTTCTGGACCCATATTCATATCAATGAATACTTTTTTCTTTGATTGGACAATAATCCCGGCGCAGGATGAAAAATTGGCCATGGAATCGGGCTCCACATAGGTAATCTTGTCTGTGATGGCTGTTCTTTTCAAGCAGTGCCTATTCTCTAATATTGGTTTCCCGGTATTTTTTTATTGCCTGTAAAAGGGTCTGCCTTGCATCTTCAACCGCCTTTGACCGCCAGGCTTCAGATGAGGGATAATATCCAGCCAGATATCTGGATTTAACCTCTTTTTCGTCTTTTTCAGATCTATACCCATATTGAACCCCCTGGTTCTCTATGACCACGTTGTGCAATGCCTTAATGGCCCCCAGGGTCGTCTGTGTATCCAGGGTTCCAAATTCAAAGGCCATGTTAAGAAATAGTTTTTCCGGAATAATGTCTCCCAAATATGTTGAAAAATCCCCTGTCACTGTATAAAAGTCTTCTTTGTCCCCCCAGTCAATGGAATTGCCAGAAAAAATAGTTTCAATCATGGCTTTTTTCTTTTCATCTTTTATAGGATTTGGAAAAAGATGCAGGGTTCCATTTTCACCATACCCTGTATGCAAATCAATATTAAATACCATATCATACGGCTCAGCAATCTGTTGAATCAATGGTGTCAAGATTTTTACAGAGGGTTCAAGCGCCTTGCCCCCAAAATAAATGCCTTTTTCATACTGGTACTGCCCCTGCAAAACTGCCTGTCGTAACGTTCCCATGGAATGTCTGATTATTTTCTGGATGGCGGTAATCTGGAAGAAAAAATGGCCAAAACTGGTTAAACTGACTTTCTGCTTTTGATTCAAAAAAGCGTTCAGATCGTTATACCCTTTATTTACAGACTTAAAAAGACTGTTGTCTGTCGAGCTGTTCCGGTTCAGATCCACGTTGTTTTCCGTGACCCGTCTCTGATACTTAAAGCCATAAGGATTAATGGCATGAATTATAAGCACGCCCAGTTCATCCAGACTGTTTTCTTTTACCTGTTCACTTAAAAACATCTGCTGGACAGCACTGCCCACATAACCTTCAATCCCATGCACCCCGGAAGTTAATATCAGCAGTCGCTTAAATGATTTTTGAGCAGGAATATAACAATAATCAATGGTTAAATCCGGATCCACGAGGCTTTCAATCTTCAGGGCTGAAATTTGAACTTCTTTGTAGGTCTCTTTGATTTTATCGGCTTCATCTATAAAATGCCGGCGGCAATCAACATAGGATTCCTGAAAATATTTTAAATCGGTTGGGTTTGCTATCTGGGTAACCGCATGAGGCGTATAAGTATTAAACTGATAGGTGGTGAAGACGATCACACCTGCGATAATAAAGAGAAGTCCGTTAAGTACCACCTTAAAAAAAGTCTTCATTTCATCCTTTTAACCTGTCTTTTATTAACATTCTTTCCTCTTTAGCCAACTTTCTTCCAGGTTCTGTAGAAAAACCTTAATCGTCTGTCAAGAACAATGTTATTAATTTTGTGCTTTGTAAAAATGAAAAAAATGGTTACATTGATTTAATTGTCATTAACCCTACAGCTTAAAATTTTTTGGATTAATTTTATGACTGGACTTGATTTACAAATCTCTTTGGTTTCTTTTGTTCTTATTACCGCATTATTCCTGCTGGTATCAGAAATTATATCTGTTGATAAGACCGCTATGGGAATCATGGTTGTTCTTGCATTAACTGGAATCCTGACACCCAAAGAAACCGTGGCAGGGTTTGCCAATCCCGCTGTGATAACGGTTGGTGCCATGTTTCTAATCAGCCGCGGCCTGATAAGAACAGGCGCTGTAGGTTTTGTGACGGAACTTTTGCTGCGGTTTTCAAAAGGAAATAAAACCTATGCCCATATTCTCATCCTTATAACCGTTGCCTTTGCCTCTGCATTTATCAACAACACCCCGGTTGTTGTCTTATTTATCCCCATTGTCATGGGGCTTAGCTGCGAGTGTGATTTTTCCCCTTCAAAACTGCTGATACCCTTATCCTATGTGTCCATCCTTGCCGGAACCTGCACCCTGATCGGCACCTCTACAAATATTATTGTCAGTGATCTTTCAGCCACCTATGGGTATGAACCGCTCTTAATGTTCGAATTAAGCATCATCGGCATTCCCATCGCCCTTATCGGGATCATTTTCCTTGTGGTTGTCTCACCGAGACTCATGCCCGGACGAACAGCCCCTGTATGCGAACTGGATGAAGGAAAAGAAAAAAGATATATTGCCGAACTTATTGTTCCCGCCAAAAGCCCTTTGATCGGAATAAGCAATATTGTTGACCATGCCGAAGAAATGCTTGGATTAAATGTAATTGAAATCTTTCGCAACGGGCACATCTTTGATCCTGTCAGAACCAGGATCTTTATCAAGCAGGAGGATATTCTCCTTGTAAAAGGCTCGGCAGAAGATCTTTTATCCTGCCTGAAAAAACAGATTTTTGAACTTGCCCATGGTGAGGAAAACATGGCATTCGGCAGTGGATTAAAAGATGACCTGATCATTGAACTGATTGTACCGCCATTGTCAACACTCCTGAGAGAACCGCTTCTGTCTACAGACCTGCAGGATGATTCAGACATTCAGATTATTGCCATAAGAAGCCGCACCAGCCACTATTCCTATCGGAAAGTTCAAAATGTAAAACTAAAGATAGGCGATATCGTCCTTGTTCGCTGTCCAAGAAACAAACTTTCAAAAATACGAAACAGTACGGATTTTGTTATTCTTGAAGATATCCATCACGCCATGATTGATAAGGAAAAAGCCGGCCTGGCCGCGGGCATTTTTGCAATTGTTGTTCTTGCCGCCACCTTCGGGTTGGCAGATATCATGGTCTGCTCGTTAACCGGGGTCTTTTTAATGACACTCACCCATTGTTTAAGCCTGAAAGATGCCTACAGGTCCTTGCAGTCGGACGTGCTGCTTTTAATCATCGGAACCCTTGCCCTGGGGCTTGCCATGGATAAAACAGGTGCCACAAAACTGTATGCTGACTTTTTCTTGAGCCTGTTTGACGGTAAGAGTCCGAATCTTATTCTGGCCGGCATCATCCTTTTGACCAGCATCTGTACGCATATTTTAAGCAATAATGCCACTGCCGTACTTTTACTTCCCATTGCCATATCAACGGCTATTTCCCTTGGTGTGGACCCCAAACCGTTTATCATCGGCATCTGTTTTGGTGCCAGTGCCTGCTTTGCCACCCCCATTGGTTACCAGACCAATCTTCTGGTATACGGCCCGGGCGGGTACCGGTTTTCCGACTATATCAAACTGGGATTGCCGTTAAATATTTTGGTGATCTTCTTTGCCTCTGTCTTCATCCCCATTATCTGGCCGTTTTAATCTTACTATTCAAGGATTAAAAGTCCGACCAGCATGTGATCCTTATGTTTTCCCGGCTCAGGCTCTGAGATGTGTTTTATTTCCGTCAGTTGGGGCACAGGATTGGCCGTTGCCTCATCAGGATGATATTTCATGGTAAGAATATCCCCTGACTTGATACACTTAAGCACTTTGGAGTCTTTACGGACAATAATGCCAAGTCCCTTTGAAGAAAAATCCTTTAGTTTAAAATGATAGGCGATTTCATTATCTCCGGGTATAAATTCAACACTGGCACTTTTCAGGCTTTCTTTTCTGTCCTCACCCCGTAAATTCATTTTTTTTTCAGAATCATTTTTCACTGATCGCTCCATTCATTTATAAAACGATGATATCATTCACTTTTAATGACCCTTTTTAATTCATAAATCAATACTTTCTTAATTACAGCATCTTTTTTTTATATCTTTTCTCCAATTCCAACAGGTTCTTTTTAACCTCAAGACCCCCGCCAAAACCGGTCAGACTCCCGTTTTTACCGATCACCCGGTGACAGGGAACGATAATCGAAATTGGATTTTTCCCGTTTGCCATTCCCACGGCTCTGGATGCACAGGGATTTCCAATCCTTTTGGCCAGTTCGCCATAGGAGATAGTTTGTCCATAGGGAATGCCAACAAGCTGTTGCCAGACTTTTTTTTGAAATAACGTCCCGTCAAGTTTCAGGTCTATATCAAATATAGTGCGTTCCCCCTTAAAATAAGCATCCAGTTGAACCAGGGCTTTTTTGAATATATCTTCAGTGTATACCCAGTCCTCTTCAGGCTCAACACGGGTCTTGCCCTTGGGGAAATGAAGACTTTCAAGCAATGTATTGCCGGTCAATAAAAGCTGTCCCAAAGGGGAGTCAAAATAACAATATTTCATATCAGTTTAAAAAGACCTCTTTTTCATTTAAAAACAATTTTCCATCCCTGGTTTCTGCTTTATGGACCAGATTGTTTCCGACCTTTAAAAAAAGACCGGTCTGCATGCCGGGAAACAGCCGTGACATCAGATCCGGGTTTCCCTCCATCAGCTGGTAGGGCAGGGTGATCTCGGATTTTAAATAAAAAATATCCAGCGCTGCCGACGGCTGCATCATAATGGGAAGGAACTGGGCCATGGTCATGTCCTTTTTAAGGCTTAATGCAACATCGCCGTTGATGTTTCCATGGGGCAATTGGGCCCGAAGATCCGAGAGTTTAATTTCAAGCCCTTTTTTTAATAATTTTTCATAGGCACCCAAAAGTTGGATCCCCATTTGGGTCATCTGTTTTTCGGCCGCTTTTTTCATTGTATCCCGGCTCTGTTGTGACGCAGAGATCTCCCTTAGAGCATTGCTCATGATCTGTGAATACATCTTAACAAAATCTTCGTATCCCCGGGCATCAATGTGATTAATTCCGATGCGGATACCTGCATTTTTAATTTCGTTTTCCCCGGATTTAAGGGTGTCCAGGCCATATCCCATCCCAATGGATACCACTTGTTCTTCCTGGCTGTAATCAAGGGTATACTCCCCTTTTAACTTTGAGAGATCAAACTGATTTTTTTTGTTATCTGCCATTATATGATTAACAAAAAAAGAAACCGTACCTTCCCAGATAACCGGAGAAATCTTTTTTATTTTTGACTGTAAAGAAAAACTGTCCATCTTGAATTTTCCAGGTATCGAACATCCCGCCCAGGTCATTTCAGACGTATTATTTTTTAATCCCTTATCAAGGAAGACTGACAAGGTCCCCGGCTGTATCTCAATTACATCCCGGCCCTCGATAAAGGAAAAGGCCGCCAGTGTCAGTGTTGATTTAATATCACCGGAAAGCATATATTGAGTTTTAATCTCAAGGGGAGTTTTCCCATTCAGTTTTTCGTTTACAAACTCTGTGTACCATTTGTTTTTTTCCAGGCTGGTTGTTGAGACAATCCCTGAAAACCCGTGTTCTGCTCGATCAACAAAAATGATATCTTCCACACCGTACAGCGCTTTAAGGGGGCCTGTGCTGATCTTCCATTCAATCTGAGAACGAGAAAACCCCCTGTCATATTTCTGGATTTCAATTGAAACATCAGATCCTGTCTCTGCATGCATCCTGTTGATATCACCAAACGCCTGTCTAATGACTCGCTCCATGATAAGACCATTGAAAAAAGGTGTTCCAATGACGGCCAGTATGATGATTCCTGCAACAACCACAATAATTTTTTTCATATCCGGTCCTTGTCTGTTTTTGTCAGATTGTTAAAGTTGTCTTTGTTGATGATCTTTTCATCTTGATATTCTTCGAAAAATTTTCTAATTCTGATAAATCCTGTGCCATATTTTTCAATATCCCCCATAAGGTAAAAAGATTTGGCCGGCAATTTATTTTGGATGGATGACACAGATTCCTCTCTGGTCAGATCTTCAAATTTCATGACTTTTATTGAACCCGTATTACATCGTATATCATGCTTTATCTACTATGATATTTCAGGAAAAGAGTAAACCCAAAATTCAAACATGAGAGGATTTGAACATGGCTCTTTGATAATTTCGCAACCTTATTTCAGAAAAATCAATACCAGCCATCAAAAACCGAAATTCGAGAGTCTGTTTCATCATAACCTAAAAGGTTCCGCGCGACCAATTCAAGGACATAATCCGAAACCTTTACCAAAGGGTCATAGATCAAGATGGCGTAATCTTTTTTCGATAATGTCAAATTCTTCGATAAAACTCGATTTATTTGTACTTTATAAAATGTGTTGACATTACCATAGATTTTTTATACTGACATGTCAGTTCAATTATTTTAAAAGGAGACGGCTACATTGCAGGGTGAAGATCGAAAACAGCAAATTCTGAGTGCTGCCATAAAGGTTTTTTCACAGTATGGATATGAAAAAACCAGCATTGCAATGGTTTGTGAAAAAGCTATGATTGCACGCGGCACCATTTACCAATACTTTAAAAATAAACACAGCCTGTTTCGGGAGATCGTTGAGACATACAGCAAAAAGATACAAGTCCTAGGCCAGCCCATGGATCTCAGCGATCCCGATTGTCCGCCACCGGAAGAATTTTTATTTATTCGGTTTTATTTGATGTTTGAAGAAGTTTTCAATAACAAGGAGGTTTTTTCCATCATTCTTCGGGAAGCATTAACCATGAGCGCAAACACCGAAGATATCGTTTCAGAGACCAACAAGGCGTTTACGGATTTGATTGGAGAAGAGATTGACAATGGTATCCGGGCAGGAGTTTATCGCCCCATTGATTCACAGGTAACCGCAACCTTTATCTATCATGGGATGCGAGGAATCATCGAACGATACTTACTGGACGCCGAGGATTCTATTTCACGAAAAGAATTGGCGGAAAAGGCCATGAAACTATGCCTTGCCTTTTTTTACTATGATGCGTCAGGGCACACAACTCCTCCGGATCTGGATAAACTGTAGCTATTTTTTTTAATGATGAATGAAGATTTAATTTTTTGTGTATCAGCCAATGCAGAGAACTGATATGTCAGTTTTTTATTGAGAAAAGGGAATTGAGACCAATCGCTGTTTCATAAAATAA
>JAHJLN010000167.1 GCA_018821715.1 Pseudomonadota bacterium
ATTGAAGACAAAAAGTTTTCCATCCCCTCTGATGCGGCCATTGATTTCAGCCTGGCGGAGCAGACCCGGAAAATTCTTGCCACGCTGACCCCTCGCGAGGAAAAGGTTCTTCGAATGCGGTTCGGAATCGGAGAAAAATCAGACCATACATTGGAAGAGGTTGGAAAGGATTTTACGGTCACAAGGGAGCGTATCCGTCAGATTGAGGCAAAGGCGCTGAGGAAGTTGAGACACCCGACAAGAAGCAAGAAACTCAAGACATTTATTGAGAATTAAATCTTGACACAAAATAGGGATTTATATATATATTGCAAGTTTGTGTAAATGAAAGGGCCCATAGCTCAGTTTGGCAGAGCCACCGGCTCATAACCGGTCGGTCCCTGGTTCGAACCCAGGTGGGCCCACCAATGAAAGATATGGCAGGGATATTGTATGATTGTAACTAAAAAGAGGGTGGGGTGCTCAACTCACATATGAATGTGCCTGAAGAATATCAACTGGATATTAAAAAATTAAAAGCGTGGTAATTTACCACGCTTTTTTTATTTGCAGATGGATTTATCATGGTGAAAACAAAGGATATATTAGAGTTACTCAATACAATTGCACCTTTTAATATAGCTGAAGATTGGGATAACTCAGGACTTCAGGCAGGAAATTTGAACTGGGAAGTTAAAAAAGTGATGATAGGGCTTGATGTCTCCATGCCACTGATGATTGCTGCAAAAGAATGGAACTCAGATCTTGTTCTCACCCATCATCCGTTGATGATTCGTCCTGAAAAGTCAATTGACTTTGATAAAATGCCGGGCAGCGCCATTGAAATTTCTGCAAAACAAAAAATAAGTATCATATCAGCCCATACCAATCTTGATAAGGCCAATGATGGTTTGAATGATTATTTTGCAGCAAAGATCGGCTTAAAAAAAGTAAAGATATTTTTCATTGATAACTCTTCTTTGATGCCCACAGATGAAATGATCGGTATCGGCAGAATCGGAGTCCTTGAATCTCCAATGGTGTTAAAACAATTTGTTCATCAAATAAAAGAAAATCTTAATTTGAGCTATCTGCGAGTGACGGGAGATATGCAATTGCCTGTAAGCAAAATCGCCGTCTGTACCGGCAGTGGGGGCTCCTTTCTTGACGTGTTCCTAAAGTCTGATGCAGATGTTTATATCACAGGGGATATAAAATATCATGAAGCAAGACTGGTTGAAGAATATTCAAAAGGACTGATTGATGTGGGGCATTTTGGTTCTGAACATATGGCCATTGATTTGCTTTCTGGCAAATTAAGCCAGGCGATTCAAAGCGCCGGGCTGAAGATAAAAATAAAAAGCTTTAACAAAGAAAAAGATCCATTTACCATAGTTTAAGGATAAAATTATGATTGATATTCCCAAACCGGATATAGAAACCCTTATCAAACTTCAGGAAGCTGAAAGTGAGATTGTCAGAATCAAGACTGTCCTGGAAAAAGTTGAAAAGGAAAAATTAAAATTAAACGTAAAGTTAAAACAGTTTGGAAATGCTTTAGAAGAAAATAAAGAAAATCTTTTAAGTGCTGAGGCCGCTTGCCGGGATATTGAAAGAGAAATTCACATTGTCGATGATCGGATTATTAAAAGCAATGAAAAATTAAGGATGGTAAAGACCAATAAGGAATATCAGCTTTTTTTAAGAGAAGTGGATGACAGTAAAAAAAGAAAAGATGCCCTGGAAACAGAACTGATAGAACATCTTGATGAGAAAGAAAAAATTGAACAAATTGTCCTTGAAAGCGAGAAAGAATATAATCTTCTTAAAGATCAAATAGAAGCTGAACAAAAAGATATTGAAAAAAAATCTGTGGATGACAGAGAACTTCTTGATGAATATCTTAACCGGCAGAAAGAGATCGGCAAGAGTCTTGACCCTTCTTTGATGAATCGATTTGCAAGAATATCAAAAATGAATAAGGGACTTGCCGTAATAAATGTGAATAAAGAGGTGTGCATGGGCTGTTTTATGAACATACCACCTCAACTATATATTGAAGTACAGCGTGGTAATTCATTGATTTCGTGCCCGCAATGCAGTAGAATCCTTTATTACATAAATACTTAAAATTCGGTCTGACCAGGAAAAACGATCGCTGGGTGATTCGCCTGGAGGAAAGTCCGAACACCATAGGACAGGACGCTCCATAACGTGGAGTCACGGTGACGTGAAGGAAAGTGCAACAGAGAGTAGACCGCCTGGATTGATGTTTGATCCGGGTAAGGGTGAAACGGTGCGGTAAGAGCGCACCAGTTTTCCAGGTGACTGGAAAAGCTTGGTAAACCCCGTCCGGTGCAAGACCAAATAGGGAAACGCTTGAGGGCTGTCCGCCCAAGTTTTCGGGTAGGTCGCATGAGGTGTGCGGTAACGTACATCCTAGATGAATGATCGTTGATCTGTTCAAAGGTAACGATGGCAGATAACAGAATTCGGCTTATCAACTGGTCAGACCGAACTTATTTTAACGTTGGATGATTGATTATGAGTTTTACTTGTGACATTTCCTTTAAGGAAAAAGCCAATATTTTTTCCTTTGAATTTTTAAAATGTATTTTGTTTGTTGTTGAGCTTGACGACGACGACTATATTTTTACCAAAAAATTATACTCAAAGCTGATTACAACCTCCCGTATCCTTGAAGATTTTCTGGATTTTCACGGCGCAAAAAAAAACAAGGAATGGGTGTTTTATCGTGAACTGTCAGCAACCATTCGTCACCTTTCATCAGCATGCTATTCCCAAAGACATATCCTCAATCGATTCAAGTTCTATACTTTTGAAGAAAACCGACATGAGACCTTTAAGCTTGAAGCATTTGATACGCTGAAAATTTTACAGCAAGCCATAAAACTTGCAGCACCCGTGATTTTAGAGGAGGCCCGCCGTCTAAAAATCAACGTACCAACTACAGGGTATAATTTAAGTTATTTTCCCGGAATCTCATCTACCCAACAGCTGGA
>JAHJLN010000168.1 GCA_018821715.1 Pseudomonadota bacterium
CCTTCATTTGAGGATAAAATCGTTAAATTTCCAGACAGGGACAGTCACCATGTTATTCTTGAATACGAAGGCATGGACTCAAAGGAAATTTATGCTTCAGGTCTTGGAAACAGCCTGCCCCTGGAGATCCAGTATAAAGTCGTCAGGTCTGTAAAAGGTCTTGAAGCTGCCAAAATCATGAGGCCGGCCTATGCCATTGAATATGATTATGTAAATCCTTTGGAATTATCACCTGCACTTGAAACAAAAAAAATAAAAGGCCTTTTTTTAGCCGGACAGATTAACGGCACGTCCGGATACGAAGAAGCCGGTGCCCAAGGATTGTGGGCAGGGATTAATGCCGCCTGCAAGGTCCAGAAAAGAAAGCCCTTTATCCTTGACCGTTCCCAGGGGTATATGGGTGTCATGGTGGATGATCTTGTAACAAAAGGAACTAAAGAGCCGTATCGAATGTTTACCTCCAGGGCGGAATACAGGTTGCTGCTCAGGGAAGACAACGCTGATTTAAGGTTGTCGCGAATCGGATATGAACTGGGTCTTGTAAATGAGGACACCTTAAACTTCTGCAACCAGGTTCAGGCTCAGACTAAAAAGGAAATCCAACGGCTTAAAAAAACTGTAATAAAACCCACCAGAGCAGTTAACGATTTTTTGACTGCCAAAGGCACAAATCCGATAACAAATGGCGTAAAATTAGAACAGCTTTTAAAAAGAGCTGAACTTGATTATACCGCCTTAAAAGAAATCTGTCCGCTGCCGGAACCTGTTTTTATAAGAACTGAGCAACAAGTTGAAATACAAATAAAATATGAAGGATATATTTTGCGGCAGCTCAATGAAATAAAAAAATATAAAGACCTGGAAAAAATAAACATACCGGGCAAATTTGATTATACCAATGCCCATGGTCTTTCAAACGAGCTCAAAGAAAAGCTGTGCCTGATCCTTCCCAAATCCTTAGGCCAGGCATCCAGGATTGACGGGATGACACCGGCTGCCATATCTGTATTAATGGTTGCAATTTCAGCTTTCAAAACAAAAAGCAAGGCTTGACTTGAATAAATTCAAACTTACTATAATAAGCATAAATAATTAAAATTATTGAATTTAATAACAAAAGGAACAAAATATGGCCGATGATTATTACCAAATTCTAGGCATTGATAAAAAAGCTAGTGCATCTGAAATAAAGAAAGCATATCGAAAACTTGCCTTAAAATATCATCCCGACAAAACAGAAGGCGACAAGGCGCTGGAAGAAAAATTTAAAAAAATAAGCGAAGCATACGCAGTGTTGAGCGATGCTGAAAAAAGAAACCAATATGATACTTACGGGTCTGCTGATTTTCAGCAGCGATTCTCTCAGGAAGATATTTTCAGAAATTTTGATCTGGGTGATATTTTAAAGGAATTCGGATTTGGCGGGTCCAGGGGGGGAGGATTTTCTACCTTTGGAAGAGGCGGGCAACGCGGCGGATTTTCCGGTGCAGGTGGCAACCCGTTTTCCCACAATATGGGCGGGGGTTTTGGGCAGCAGCAACGTCCCCAAACAAAAGGCAAAGATCTTGAATATGAGATTCCTTTAACCCTTGAAGAAATCATAAATGGAACAAAAAAAACCATTACCATCAACCAGGGTGGCGCGGCCAAAGCAATAGAAGTCCAAATCCCAAAAGGATTGACCCCGGGTAAAAAAATCAGGCTTGCCGGCAAAGGTGAAATAAGCCCCAACGGTGGTCCTGCCGGCAATCTGTATATTAAATCCCATCCCATCCCTTCAAACGGATATACCATTGAAGGAAATGATGTCCTGCTTTCAAAACAGGTGTCGCTCACCCAGGCCCTGCTCGGAGACACAATAGAAGTTGTGACACCGGACGGAACAGCCATCAATCTCAAGCTTCCTGCCGGAACAAACCACAAGTCAAAAATGCGCATACCCAACCGCGGCATTCCCCAAATGAAAGGAAATGGTTGCGGAGATCTCTTTGTTGTGGTTAATATAACCATGCCAAAGAAGCTGACGGCAAAACAGAAAGAACTTATTCAACAATTAGAAAAAACAGGATTATAAATTATCTCATGCCTCAATTTATTCCCTTATTCTCTGAACAAGAGATAAAGAACCAAATTAAAACTATTGGACAACAGATATCCTTTGATTATAAAACAAAAGATCTTGTCCTTGTCGGCGTGTTAAAAGGATCGGTTATTTTTCTGGCAGACCTGACACGACAGATCTCCATTGACCATGAGATTGATCTTGTTGGCGCATCTTCCTATGAAGGAACGTCTTCAACCGGACAAATCGTTTTCACAAAGCAACCCGACTTAGCGCTTGAAGGAAGAGACATTCTGCTTGTGGAAGATATTGTAGACACAGGAAATACACTTTTTAAAATAATTGAATTCATGAAATTATTAGACCCCAGATCCATAAAAATTTGCTCTTTAATTGACAAACATGAGCGACGTGAGGTAAAAATTGATGTTGAATATTCATGTTTTTCACTTGAAAAAGGGTTTATTGTCGGATATGGACTGGACTATAATGAAAAATATAGAAACCTTCCAGCCATCTATGACCTGAAACTATAGGAAGAAGGGGAATCCAATGATTGTTACCTGTAATAAGTGTTCAACACGTTTCAACCTTGACGATTTTCTTGTCAAAGAAGACGGCTCAAAAGTCCGTTGCAGTGTTTGTAAAGATATTTTCACGGTATATCCACCGGTTCTTGAATCAGAACCAGAGATAGAAGAACCCGCAGGCCTCGGTCTTGAATCTGATATGGATGATGGTGATGCCTTTGAAGAATCTTCTGACTTTGAAATGGAAGACAGCGACCTTTCTATAAAGGACTCTGATCTTGAAATCCAAGGCGCTGATCTTGAGATTGAGGATACTTCCCTTGATCCGGAAGTCTCAGACCTTGACGTTGACGATGATTTCTCTTTTGACGACAGTGAATTTGCCATTGATGAAAATGATGAATTCCAAGATATCGAATCAGAAGAGAACCGGTTGGAACTTGAGGATGACGGTATTGGATTTGAAGACGCTTCAGAAGATGATTTTGACGGCATTGAGTTTGAATCCATTGATGACGAGCCCGGCTCTTTAGATTTCCAAGGCATCGGACCTGCCTTGGAAATGGAAGATGAAACTCAGTCCCGGATATCTGAAGAAAGCATTGCAAAGGATTCATCAGCCGATGAAGATGAATTTGAACTTGAGTTTGATGTTGATGATGATTCTGAAGATGAGACCCCTGACATCCTTGACGATGCAGTAGAAGAGATCTCTCTTGAAATGGAAACCGAACCTGACACAGAGGATGCCGACCTTTTGCTTGATAAAAGCAAGACAGAAGAAGAGCCGCCCGTCATAACACCGGAAGAGGATTTTTCAGAATATGATGAAGTTTTAGAACAGGAAACTGAACCACAAGAAGAGTTGCTTGAAGAAGAAACCATAGAGATAGAAGATACCCAGGAAAAAGATTCGGTTCAAAAACCCGAACCCATTATCGACACTTCGCCAAGATCCAGAAGAAGAAAAAAGAAACCCCTTATTGGAGCACCTGTTCTCGTGTTGCTGTTGATCGTCTTTCTGGTAGTCGGAGCCTATATTGCAAGTATCATGACCGGGTATAAAATACCGTATCTGTCTGACATTAAAATTCCTTTTATTGAACAACTTCTTAAAAAAGCCGTACCTGAAACATCAGAGGCCAAACCGGTACCCAATCAAAAAAGTGTGAACGGAAGATTTGTTACCAATGCAACTGCAGGCACCCTGTTTGTCATCACAGGGCGGGTGGAAAATCCTTCAAATATTGCATTAAGCCATATTGAAATCATAGGGGCGCTGATTACAAAAGGCAAGGTGGAAGCAAAAACAAAAAATTCTTTTTGCGGAAATATCATAACCGAAGAGATGCTCAAAACAGAGAATATCTTAGACATTAACAAGCTTCTTGAAATAAAAGAGGGCAGCCATAACTCAAATGTCAATATAAAACCCGGCGCCAGTGTTCCTTTTATGATTGTATTCTCTGATCTTCCTGAAAAATTGCAGAATTTTACGGTCAAAGTCGCCAACTTTGAAAAAGCCAATATCGGTCAATAAAATTAGATATTGACAATCAAGGCATAGTTATGATAATTATTTTGGGTTTTTTGGCGACGTAGCTCAGCTGGTCAGAGCATGCGGCTCATATCCGCAGGGTCCGGGGTTCAAGTCCCTGCGTCGCTACCACGATTTTACACTGCCCCCCTTTTTTTTAAAAAAAGGGGGGTTTTAAATTGCAAACCACTTTATCCTGTTAAATTTCATAATTTTTTTAAAAAAATAGGGGTTTCCACCTATTGCATTTCTGCATTAACTATGATTATTTGGGCATATTCAGCTTAGCTTTTTTTGAGCAATAATCAGAGTTCATAATTTTTATGGGCACCTCCGCTGATTTATGCTCTACCCATCAGGCAGGATAGCGTCTCATCAACCCTATCCTGCTTGATTCTTTGAAACTTATTATCGTTATTACCCCTTGACATTTTTAATTAAGAACAAAGGTTATGATAACATGTATATAATCCATTGGATGATTTATTTTAAGGAGGCGTTATGCCGGGTGTTTATGAGATTTATGTAAAAGATCATTTTGCTGCAGCCCATTCTTTGAAAGGGTATGATGGAAACTGTTCTAATATGCATGGACACAATTGGATCGTTGAGGCGTATATTCAGTGTACAAAACTCAACAAACTGGGTATTGGCGTTGATTTCAGGGATGTCAAAGGCATTGTAAAAGATGTGTTAAGCAAGCTTGACCATACCAATCTCAATGAAGTGGTTGAATTCAGCAGCATTAATCCGACATCTGAAAACATTTCCAAGTTTTTGTATACCGAGCTGTCCCGGCGCCTGAACACCGAACATGTCACTGTTACCAAGGTAATGGTATTTGAAAGCCCTGGCTGTGGATCTGCCTACCGGGAGGTCTAATTGCAGCTTGATATCTGCGAGATTTTTTACAGCCTTCAGGGCGAATCCACTTTTGCCGGACTGCCTTGCATTTTTATCCGGCTGTCCGGGTGCAACCTGAATTGTTCCTGGTGTGACACCCGTTACGCAGACAAAGAACCGGAATCAATGGGTCTGGACCGGATTTTAAAGAAAATCGGCTCCTTTAATTGTAATCTGGTTGAAATCACAGGTGGGGAACCACTGCTTCAGGAAGCCACATCCACCCTGATCTCCATGCTCATCGAAAAAAAATATCAGGTTCTGCTTGAAACCAATGGCAGTAAAAGCATTCAACACATTCATCCTGACTGCATAAAGATCATGGATATCAAATGTCCTTCAAGCAATGAATCAGACAGTTTCTTATTTGAAAATATTAATTTCATGACAAAAAAAGATGAGATCAAATTTGTTATCGGTTCCCGGGAAGACTATGAATTTGCCAAATCTATTATTGAAAATACATTAAGTCGAATCTCGCAAAAAAAAATTCACCTTTCACCGGTTTTCGGACAGATCTCACCCCATGCCCTGGCCGACCTGATCATTGAGGATAATCTTCATGCAAGACTTTCTTTACAGCAGCACAAACTCATATGGGGCCCTGATAAGCGAGGAGTTTAAACCAACACATGACCGATAAAGCCATTGTCCTTTCCAGCGGCGGGATTGATTCCACAACCGCCATGGCCATTGCAAAATCAAAGGGCAAAAAAATATACAGCCTGAGTTTCAGATATGGGCAGCGACATTCTGTTGAGCTTGAAGCATCTAAAAAAATTGCCCGAGCACTGGGAGCAGAAATCCATAAAATTATTGATATTGATTTAAGGCAGTTTGGCAGTTCCGCCCTGACCGATGATATCATTGTTCCCAAACATGACGCTATTGATGACATCAACAAACAAGTGATCCCCGTCACTTATGTTCCGGCCAGAAATACGATCTTTCTTTCCTATGCCATGGCCTGGGCAGAAGTTTTAAAAGCCACATCCATTTATATCGGCGTCACGTCCGTGGATTATTCAGGTTATCCTGACTGCAGGCCCGAATTTATTGAGGCCTTTGAAAAAATGGCCAATCTTGCCACCAAAACAGGGGTAACAAAGGAAGCCGTGCTGAAAATTGAAACCCCGTTAATCCATCTTTCAAAGGCCCAAATAATTAAAACCGGGGATAAACTGGGTGTGGATTATGCATTGACCATTTCCTGCTATGACCCGGATGCAACCGGCAGATCCTGTGGCAGATGTGACAGTTGCCATCACCGGATAAAAGGATTCAGGCAAGCCGGCATCAAGGATCCTACACCATATGTTTAACTCACGAGCGCTTTGGCATAAATTTCCACCGGATGTTTAACCATGACCTGATGCTTCAGGGTTGCCAGCATGTCGGAAATCTGCATCATGCAGGCAGGACAGGAGGTTGCTACAGTTGAGCATCCTGTTTTTACAATATTTCCGGCTTTTTTCAGGCCGATTTCAGAAGAAAGATCATAATGCATAAGGTTAAAACTTCCCCCCATGCCACAGCAGATGTCGGCATCTGCCATTTCTATTAACTGCCTGCCGGAAGCAAGGATGACTTGCCGCGGTTCATTAAATACCCCAAGAGACTTTTTGAGATGGCAGGGATCATGATAGGTTACCATTTCTTTTTTTGCATCATGTTTTGAAATTGCTGAAAAAATATCAAACCGTTTTTCCATCAGCCAGCTGATATCCACTGTTTTTTGGGCAAGTGATTCAATCCGGCTTAATAAGGTTTTATCCATATGTTTTAATAACCCGGGCCATAAATTTATAATGGTTGATGAACAGGTGGCACAGGCTGTCACCAGATAGTCAAATTTCTCTTTTGAAAAAAGATCCACATGCAATTTCACAAGGGCTTCAAAGGTTTCAAGATCTCCTGACGCAATTGCCGGGATACCGCAGCACCCCTGGTGAGAAGGGATGAACACCTGGGCATTGAAGTGTTTTAACACCGTTACAACACTGTGGGCTATGTTTGGAAATGCCTTATCAATCAGACAACCGACAAAGAAAGCCACCTTTACCCCTTTTCCATTTATTCTGTAATCAAGACCGTCAAGCGTTCTGTTAAACGCCGTCTCTTTGAGGGAAACAATATGACGATGCCGCAACAGGGGGGATGCAATCCTGGCACAGGAGGTTCCTTGAAAGTTTTGCTCTTTTTTAAATAAAATTTTTTGAAATAATGCAACCGTTCCCATAATGCCATTGAATGTTTCAGGGTTACAAAGAATTTTTTTAAATAATATCTTTTTAGAAAACGGCAACCCAAGATATTGAGTGATGATGGTCCTTGCCTTTAAAAATATTTCCAGGGCACTCACATTGCTGGGACAGCCATGGCCACAGGACCCGCAAAGAAGGCATCTTTGGAGCCGTTCATTCACCCCCTTTGCATCTTCAAACATCTGTTCGATCAGACCGTTCAGCAGGGCAAACTTTCCCCTTGACACATCTGCTTCTTTCCTTGTCTGGGCAAACAAAGGGCAATTTGCCTGACACATCCCGCACCGGGTACACACAGAAAGCAGGCTTTCAAGCGTCTTTACATCACGGGCAAGCTGCTGCATTCTATCCATATGAATACTCTGTTGTCTGGTTGACTTCCTGCTTAATCTCTCGTTCATGGATGCCGATCAGGTACAACAGGCCGTCAAGCCCTACACTAGAAATAGCATTGGATGTCTCTTTTCTGACAATCGGTTTAGCGTTAAATGCAACGCCCAGGCCTGCAATGCTGATCATGGGAAGATCGTTGGCACCATCCCCGACAGCAATGGTTTGCTCAAGGGCAATATTTTCCTTTTGGGCCAGCTGTCTTAATAATATGGCTTTTTTCTCACCATCCACAATTTCTCCCACAACCCTACCGGTCACCACACCGTTTTCAATATCAAGCTCATTGGCATACATATAATCAAATCCAAGACGATCCTTTAAATAATCGCCCACAAAGGTAAACCCCCCTGACAGGATACCCAGCTTATACCCCAGGCCTTTCAATGTTTTTGCGACCAGGTCGGCACCATCGGTTAACGGCAGGTCCTTTGTTATTTTCGATAGCTGATCCTGTTTAATTCCTTTTAAAAGGGCCACTCTTTTTTGAAAGCTTTCTTTGAAATCTATCTCCCCTCTCATGGCAGACTCAGTAATTTTATTCACCTGCTCTCCGACACCTGCCAGCTTTGCCAGTTCAACAATAACCTCGGTCTGTATTAATGTCGAATCCATATCAAAGACAACCAGCTTCCTGTTTTTCCTGTAAATATTGTCAATATGAAAAGAGATATCAATCCCGGCTTTTTGAGAAATATCCATAAATCTTTTTCTCATTTCAAGCAGATTTAAGGGTTTTCCGGAAACGGAAAGCTGCACACTTGCCCGTGGATTATCCTGAGGTTTTTTAAGGGATATTCTTCCGGTAAGGCGTGCAATGCTGTCAATATTCAAATGGTTATCTGCAATGATCCTTGCAACGGATGAAATCTGCTGGGCGGTTACCGTTCTGCCAAGAATGGTAATGATGCGTCTCTCTTTACCCTGGGCATGAACCCATTTTTCATAATTTTCAGAATCAACCGGCTTTATATCTACTCTAAGCCCCATTTTGTGGCCTTCAAACAACATATCTTTAAAGATTGAAGAAAAATCATTTGAATCGGGAATTTCAGCCAAAATACCAAGGGAAATATGCTCATGAATTACAGCCTGGCCAATATCAAGAATATTGAC
>JAHJLN010000169.1 GCA_018821715.1 Pseudomonadota bacterium
CAATTGTGCTGTTTCATATGTTGATATGGTTGCATTAAGGGATGATTCGGCAAAAAAAAATATTGAAAAAAAATCATACTTAAAAATATTTAATGTTCCTCAACTGACAGGGCATGGGGAGTTTACAAAAATCCCGGTTCTTCCTTCCTTTTTATATCTCCCGGGTGAATATGATATTTCCAAGGAAGCCTTAAAACATCCCTGGAAAAAGCGGGAAGACCTTTTTGCCGGGACGTTTGCCCGGGACCATGGTTCCAAAATCCCGTCCCGGCTGGTCTCTTCAGCAAAAAGCTGGTTGTGCAATTCCCAGGCGGACAGATTGTCTAAAATATTACCCTGGGGTTCTGAAGGATTTGAAAAAGTATCCCCTGTTACCGCCACATCGGAATATTTGCTGCATATTAAAAATGCATGGAATCATTTTGTAAAGGATGAAGACAAGTTTTTTGAAAATCAATTTGTGGTGATTACCGTTCCTGCTTCCTTTAACGAGGAGGCAAGGGATCTTACAATGGAAGCTGTGAAAATGGCCGGGTTGGGAGCACAGGTTACGCTTCTTGAAGAACCCCTTGCCGCTTTTTATTCATGGTTGATTAATCATGAGACTGACTGGCAGCAATTAATTGTTCCGGATGATCTGATTCTGGTTTGTGATGTCGGCGGCGGAACCACGGATTTCAGTTTGATCAGTCTTAAAAAATCAGAAGGTACCCTTAGGTTTGAACGGATTGCTGTGGGGGATCATTTGATTCTTGGGGGGGATAATATTGATTTGGCTCTGGCCAAAAAAGTTGAATCAAAGTTTAAATCAAAAACAATGCTCACCCCTGATAAGTGGAAAACATTGTGCCATCGATGCCGGGAGGCGAAAGAACGCATTCTGGAAAAAGGGGAAACTTCGGTCAGGATAACCATTAAAGGTGAAGGCCGTGCATTGATTGCAGGCACCCTTGCTGCCGATTTGACCAAAAAAGATGTTGAGACGATTCTTGTTGAAAAATTTTTTCCGGATGTTGAGTCTGATGGCCTGGAGCATATTGAGTTTGGAAAAGAGATCTCAAGCTTCGGCCTGCCGTTTGAAAAAGAATCAGCCGTTACCCGGCATATTATATGGTTCCTGGAAAAACACAGAAATGATGTCAAAAAGCTGCTTTCAAAGACACCGATGCCTGATTTTATACTGTTCAACGGTGGCACGCTTAAACCCGAACTTGTGCAGGAAAGAATCGTTAACGCCATTAAGAAATGGTTTAATCCTATATCAACTGATACCCCACAGATTCTTGAAAATAAAAGTCCGGAACTTGCCGTCGGTATCGGTGCTGCCTACTATGGTCTTGTAAAGCAGGGACAAGGTGTCCGGGTGGGCAGTGGAAGCCCCAGAAGTTACTATTTAGGTGTTTCTGTTAAAGCCCAAAATAATCCCAATGCAGTCTGCCTGATTGAAAGGGGTCTGGATGAAGGCTCAATGATTGATCTTTCCCAGATGCAATATGAAGTCAGGACAAATGAGCCGGTAAGTTTTGATCTGTATAGTTCAAGCTATCGATCCGGTGACAGAGCAGGGGATATTATTGATATTGATGATTCAATGTCTTCCATGACGCCGATGCAAACGATTATTAAATTTGGAAAAAGCTCAGATATAAAAACAATTCCCGTAACAATTGGGGCAGAGTATACAGAAATGGGAACACTTGCCATGCATTGTCATTCCGGTGTAAGCGAGCACAAATGGCGGCTTTCATTTCAGCTCAGGGACCAGCAGCAGATTGTTGAAGCCAGTGATATTGAAATCTATGATGAAGATTTAATCTTGCAGGCGTGTGATCAAATTGAGCAAGCCCTTAATAATCGTTCAGATTCTAATGATGAACTCAAAGGAATTGTTAAACAGATTGAAAAAATTGTGGATCAGAAAAAAGCAAACTGGCCGTTATCGTTTTTACGTACCCTGGCAGACAAACTTATAGAATTGGGAAACACAAGGGGGTATTCAGCAGAGCATGAGGCCAAGTGGTTCAATTTAACAGGATTCTGTATGCGACCCGGATTCGGGGATGCATTTGATGAAGAACGCATAAGGAAATTATGGAAAATATATCTTTCAGGTTTAAGTTTTGAAAAAATCATGCAGAACAGGCTTGAGTGGTGGATTTTTATCAGAAGAATTGCTGCAGGGATGAAAGCCGGGCAACAAAGACAGTTTTTCCAAAGTATTTCATCCATATTATTAAGCAGCAGGAATAGCACCGTCAGGCTGTCACCACAAGAGCAGGTTGAACTGTGGATGGCTGCTGGAAATATGGAAAGACTTCTGGTAAAAGATAAGGTTGTTCTTGGGAAAGCGCTTTTATCCCAGTTGAAACCAGGCAAAAAACAGGATAATTTATTGTGGACAGTGTCACGGATTGGCGCACGAGAGCTGTTGTATGGATCAGTAGACAGGGTTGTGCCATCAAAACAAGTTATTCTATGGATAAATCAGATTCTAAATAAATCCTGGCAAAAAAATGATCCTGTAGAAAATATGGTAGCCCAAATGTCGCGGAAAACCGGTGACAGGACGCGGGATATTGATCAGGAAAGCCAAAATCGGATTGTTCAATGGCTTCATGAAAGAAATGCAAAACAAATATATATAAAAATGATCAATGAAAAAATTAAAATTGCCATAAAAGAAAGAAGTGCTCAATTTGGTGAGAATCTGCCAACCGGGCTTGTCTTAAAAACATAAAAAAAAGTTTTTATACATCAAGAAAGTGATTGACAAAAAAACATAAACCATATATTCTTCTTGAGTTCTCCTTAAGGGATGAACTTTGTAAGTTTGATCTTTGAAAATTGGTCAGTGAGAAATTTGAAGAGCTAAGTCTAAAAACAAGACTTAAAAGAGTTTAGATAGTATAAGGATTATAACTGGAGAGTTTGATCCTG
>JAHJLN010000170.1 GCA_018821715.1 Pseudomonadota bacterium
CGGTCGCAGAAACTTGATTTTTTTTGGTTATAACCCTTTAGTAATCATACAGATATTGGTTTATAATGCACAATATAGAAGGAATCGTTGCCACACCCCCAATCGTGAAGGCCATCACCTTACACCTTCGGTTTTTGCAGTCACAAATGAAAACGAGTATCTGGTGGGAGAGGCAGCAAAAGACTATGCAAGAAAAAATCCAGACAAGGCTGTTTTCTCAATAAAAAGAATAATGGGTACCGACCATGAAGTCCTGGTGAACGGGCAAAGGTTTTCACCCCGGCAGATATCTTCTTTTATTTTAAAAAAAATTAAAGCGGATGTTGAAAACCATCTTCATGAGCCGGTAGACAAGGCTGTTATCACGGTGCCGGCCTATTTTAACCATTTAAGCCGCCAGGCGACAAAAGAGGCGGGCGAGTTGGCAGGGTTCAAGGTTTTGCGGGTTATCAGCGAGCCCACGGCGGCAGCACTGGCATACGGACTCAAAAGAAAGGACATTAAAACGGTTCTGATCTGGGATCTTGGCGGCGGCACCTTTGATGTTTCCATACTTGAGCTGGACCAGGGATTTTTCAAGGTAAGGGCTGTGAACGGGAACAATAAACTTGGGGGCGAAGATTTTCTGAAAAAACTGGTGGACCATGTGGCTCAAGAATTTTACGCCATACACGGGGTTGATCCAAGAAAAAATGGTTTTTCCCATCAACAGCTCAAGGAGTCCTGTGAAAAAGCAAAGGCTGAGCTTTCAGACCAACAGACGACACGCCTGTGTTTAACCTCAATACAAAGTCTGGATGGCAGGATGATTGATTTCGAGACAAGGGTAGACCGGAAAACCTTTGAAGAGATAACTTCAGATCTTGTCGGGATGATGCTTCTGCCCACAAAGCAAGCCATAAAGGATGCAAGGATAGAGATCGAAAATATTGATCGGATTCTCCTTGTGGGCGGGGCCACAAGGATGGCATGTGTACAAACCATTGCAAAAGAATTTTTCCATCAGGATCCCTACCGGAAAATCAATCCGGACGAAGTGGTCGGGCTTGGAGCGGCAGTCCAGGCCGGTATTCTGACAAAAGAGATAGAGGATGTGGTTTTGCTGGATGTCAACCCCCTTTCTCTGGGCGTTGAAACCAAAGGCGGTCTCGTCGCAAGGATCATTCCCAGAAACACCATCATCCCCTTTTCAGACACACAGATCTTTACCACTGCCAAAATCAACCAGACCCGTATGGACATCAATGTTCTGCAGGGGGAGCGGGAACTTGCCCCTGACAATATCAGTCTGGGGCAATTCGGATTGACCGGGATTTATCCTCAACCCCGGGGTCAGTCCAGGGTGGAGGTCAGTTTTTCAATGGATGCCAATGGCATCCTTACTGTATCGGCCATGGATCTGCAGACAGACCACGAAGTGGGGATTACCATTGATTCAATGCAAAGGCTTACTGAAGAGATGATCAAAAAGACCATAATGGATGCTGAAGAACATTTTAAAAATGATGCAGAAAATAAGAAAAAGATAAAAACCCTTATCAAGGCTGAAAATCTTGTCACAACGGTTGATGAACTGATTAATGAAAAGTTTCAACAATTATCAGAGGAACTGTTATTGCCGGAATTAAATTCTTTGGTTCAAGAGCTTAAAAAAAGCATGGAACAAGGGAATGTCACCGATATAGAGACAAGGGCCGGACTCTTGACTCAGTTTGCCACTGGCGTGGGAAAAGGCAGGTAACCATGCGAATCCAACCTAAACACAGCACCATGCGGTTTTTGAAAATGAACCGGCCTTTTTTATACCCGGATGAACAGATCGTGCTGGAGGATCAGGGCGGGTTTAAGCATCTGTTTCTCTACGGTTGGAAACCAGCCCATATTTTTCTCACAACCAGAAGATTGATTCTCTGCCAGCTGAAAAAAAATGTTTTTGAGATTGATCTTTCAGCAATTTTTAAATTGGCTTTTGAAAACCAGTATTATGTATTACGCAAAAGGCAGATTTTATGTGTTCATTATAAAGAGGGCAATAGGAACGGGATTTTACGGATGGTGGTCAACGGGTTGCACACATGGAACAGCAGACTTTTCCAGTCAACCCTTTTAAAGGTGGATGATAATTGTATCAAAATGATTGCAGGAAAGCTTGATGATAATTGCAGAACCATCCTGTGGTTTTTAAAGGAAAATGGCCATGCAAGAATTGATGAGCTGGCAGACATGATTGATGCAGCCAATCACATGGAGGTGCTGACCCATATCAAGGATGCCATCAATCCGGTTGCCCAAAAGTTTTTAGGGTGCCCGCTGCTGTCATTTGAAAGATCCAGGATTGATCCTGATACAGGAAAGACTGTTTTATTCTCCTGGTGGCTTGCAGGAGAGCGACAACACAGGAGCAAGGACCGTCTCCTGGATATCTTTGAAGAAAAAGACCATTACCAGATTATTCTAGAGGTAAAAAAGGTGGAAAAATCAGATTTGATTATATCCCTTGTGGGGAATGACATCAATGGTAAAGACCTGATGATAGAATCAAGGAAAATAGGATCAAAATGGGTTGAAAGATTCAGACTCTCACAGGAAGCTGTGTTTGAAAATCATGAAATTTATCTGAAAAACAATTTGCTTGAAATAAGATTGTTTAAAAAATCATGTCCCAAAAGCCTTGAAAATGCTGGCAAGGAGGAATCGGTAGTTATAATCCAATGATATAGGTTCATTCCCGATTTTGACATTAAGAGCGAGGTACGAATATGGTTGAAACCCCGACTAATAAGAGAACAAAAGGAAGGTTTCCCAGGGAATCAAAAAGATCTTATTACTCTGGCAAACAAACAGAGGCGTTGGGAGGCAAAGGAAAACGGTTTCGTGGAATCCTTGAGAAGATGGAGCATTGGATATGGGAAGTTGACTCTAATGGTCGATATACAGATTGCTCAAAGAGTGTTGAAAAGATTCTTGGTTACTTTCCCCATGAACTGATAGGGAAGACACCTTTTGATTTCATGCCTTCCGATGAGGCCAAAAGAGTTAAAGAGACGTTTACTAAAATTATTATTAAAAAAGAATCAATAAAAGATCTGGAAAACTGGAATGTTCACAAGGACGGAAGACAGGTGTGCCTTCTGACCAATGGAGTGCCCATCATAAGTGCAAAAGGAGAGATGCTTGGATTTCGCGGTGTTGACCGTGATATCACCGAACGTAAGCTGGCAGAGGATGCTCTGCAGAAGAGCGAGAGGCTGTATAAGAATATTTTTAACAACGCACGTGCAGGATTGTTTCGTTCAAGGCTATCCAATGGTAAAATTATGATGGCGAATAAACGAATGGCCGAAATTTTGGGGTATCAAAGTGTCGACGACTGCGTAAATAATTACGTTGCCATTGAACATTATGTATATCCGGCAATGGGAGATGAACTGACTGCAATCCTGCAAAAAATAGGCAAAATTGATAATTTTGAAGCCCTGATCAGAAAAGACGATGGTTCTATAGTATGTATTCAATTTTCAGGATCTCTATCTTTACAAGACGGCTTTTTCGAGGGAATCGCAACAGATATCACCGAGCGTAAGGACCTGGAAACCCTGTTAATAGATTCTGAAAAACGCTACAGGCGCCTTTTTGAAACCGCAAATGATGGGATATTGCTTCTCGAAAAAAAGGAATTTAAAATTCGTCATGCTAATCCGGCCATCACCTCGATATTTGGGTATTCCAACGAGGATTGCATTGGAAAAGAAATGAAGGATATTGGTTTCACATTTGAGGAGGGCACACCTCAAGAACTATTACAAAGATTGGAAATAGACGGAGTAATTCATTTTAATGATATCCAGATAAAAACCAAAGACGGGCAGACCATCGATACCGATATTTATTTGGTAGACAAGACAAGTTTAATTCAATGTAATATCCGTGATATCACTGAACGGAAACAAATGGAGGCTGATCGAAATCAACTGCTTTCAGCGATTGAACAGGCTGGTGAGTCCATTGTTATCACCACCCTGGATGGTAGTATTAAATATATTAATCCAGCATTTGAGCGAATGACAGGCTATTCAAAACAGGAATCTGTCGGCAGAAATCCCCGCTTCCTGAAAAGTGGGCTGCAGGATAAATCATTTTATAAGAACCTGTGGGATACCATTCTATCCGGCAACCACTGGTCTGGACGTCTGACTAACAAGCGCAAGGATGGAACTTTTTACGTCTCTAAATGCTCAATATCTCCAGTTAAAGACCCCCAAAGCAACCTTTTAAATTTCATTTGGATTGCAAAAGATATCACCAAAAAGGCAGCACTTGAAAAAAAAATAGCACAGGTTCAGAAAATGGAATCTATAGGTATCTTAGCAAGTGGAATTGCCCATGACTTCAATAATATTCTTTCTGCCATTATTGGATTCACAGAATTGGCGCTTGACGAGGTAGAAAAAGAGACCACACTTGAAGATGATTTAAAGGAAATTCTTGTTGGCGGGATAAGAGCAAAGGATCTGGTCAAACAAATACTATCATTTGCAAGGCAGTCAGATGAACTCATTAATCCCCTTCGGATTGATGTTATTGCCAAAGAGGTGTTACGGTTCATCCGCGCTTCGATTCCTTCAACCATTGAAATTGACTCAGACATTGAGAGTGACTCCTTTGTCATGGGTAATCCAACACAAATTCATCAAATTTTCATGAATCTTTGCACAAATTCAGCCCATGCAATGAAAGAGAACGGTGGCATTCTCCGGGTAAGCATTAACGATGTGGAAATAGATAAAAATCCTGAAGTTAAGGATATTGGTCTGGAAGAGGGAAACTATATCAAAATAAAAGTATCTGATACTGGAACCGGTATCCCGCCCGCCATCATTGGTAGAATTTTCGAACCATACTTTACCACAAAGACAGTCGAAGACGGAACTGGAATGGGACTTTCGATGATCCACGGGATCATTGAAAATTATAGTGGTAAGATTATGGTAGAAAGTACATTGGGAAAAGGAACCATTTTTACACTTTATTTTCCCATCACACAAAAGCCTGAGGCTTATCAACCCTATGAAGCAGGAAAATTGCCTTCAGGTACGGAACGTATATTAGTTCTAGATGACGAAGCCTCAATATTAAAAATAGAGAGTCAAATTCTTAAGCGTTTTGGATATACAGTTGCAGCTTCGAGCAGCAGCGTGGAAGCATTGGAGCTGTTCCGCTCCCATCCAGATAATTTTGATCTGGTTATCACAGATATGACTATGCCAAAAATAACTGGTGAAAAGCTGGCTGCCGCACTCATTGAAATCAGACCGGATATTCCGGTTATTTTGTGTACCGGCGGGAACCAGAAACTATCTGATAAAGATATTGGTCCTAAAGGCATCAAGGAGGTTATGCTCAAGCCAATTTCAATTGATGATCTGTTAAAATCTGTTAGAAAGGTCCTTGATGAATGTTAAAATTAATATGAAGGAACTCGGAAACAACGACTACTCTGTCTTAAAAATCTGAACAAGGAGGCTTGACTCTCATGAAAAAACTACCGGAATACCTGGAAAATTCAAACCTGCGCCTCCTTATTTTTGGGGGAAAAGGGGGTACCGGCAAAACAACCATGTCAAGTGCGGCTGCGGTCTGGCTTGCAAAGGCCAATCCCTTAACAAAAGTGATGATTATTTCCACGGACCCTGCACATTCTCTTTCCCACGGTTTTGGAGTGAAATTAGATAATCAAAGTACCTGTTTGATTTTTAATAACACCTCAGAATCCAATTTATATGCAAAACAGCTGGATGCACAGGAGCTGACCGCTCAATTCAAACAGGAAAACGGTGATATCATGAAAAAAATTGCGAGCCGGGGCACCTATTTTGATCAAAAAGATATCTCTGAGTTTTTTGACCTCTCCCTGCCCGGCATGGATGAAGTAATGGCAATTATTGAGGTTGCTCAATTGCTGTCTGAAAACCTCTTTGATGTGCTGATAATTGATACCGCACCCACCGGACATACCCTGCGCATGTTAAATCTTCCATTCCAAATGGAAAAATGGATCCAGGTGATGGACATGATGCTGGAAAAGCATCGCTATATGGCCACACAATTTACCCGGCGAAAATATGTCAAAGATGAATGTGACTTTTTCCTGGAAGGACTAACTCAAAAAATACATACAGTGAACAATTTATTAAAGGACCAGCAGATAACACGGTTTATTCCGGTCATGATCCCTGAATTCATGAGTATTCAGGAGACTCAAAAATTGGTGAAAACATTGCTTGAAATGCATATTCCGGTTAAGGAGATTATTGTCAACCATGTAGCAGTTCAGAACGTATGTGAGTTCTGCACTGCACGAAAGTTTCAACAGGCCAACCCCATACTACAGATTCAACAGGAATTTTCAAAATTTGACCTGATTTTTGTGGAAAATTTTCAAGACGAGATCAAAGGGTACGATGATTTGTCTCTGCTTGGGAATTATTTGACAGGCAATTTTTATGACCTTTACAAAAAACAGGAACTTCAAAAACATGAGGCCATAATCCAAGATACAGACCAAACAATGAAAGTGTCAAATCCGGATTTTGATCCGGATATCCAGTTTGTCATTATCGGTGGGAAAGGCGGTGTGGGCAAAACCACTGTTGCTTCTTCCATCGGACTTTATTTATCAGGTCTGTTTCAGGACAAAAAAATATTGCTTTTTTCCACTGATCCGGCTCATTCTCTTTCAGATAGTCTGGATTTAGAAATAGGAAACTGTATAACCCCTGTCTCTTCCAATCTCTGGGCCATGGAGATGAATGCCGACCAATTGTTTGAAGATTTTAAAAATTCCTATAAACAAGATATTTATCTCATGTTCGATCAATTTTTAACCAAAGGAATGGATATTAAATTTGACAGGGAAGTAATGGCCGAGCTCTTTTCCATGGCACCCCCGGGATTGGATGAGATTATGGCAATAAACAAGATAATGGATCTGAAACTAAAAAATGAGTTTGATATGATTATTATAGATTCTTCCCCAACAGGCCACTTGTTGAGGTTCTTAGAACTTCCGGGACTTGTAAGGCAATGGCTCAAGACCCTTTTCAATCTGTTGATAAAGTACGAGGGAATCGTTAAATTAACCCGATCTGCACAAAAAGCCCTTGATCTGTCCAAAAACATAAGAAGAATTCAAGAAAACCTGACAGATCCTAAAAAAACCGCCTTTGTACTGGTTGCCATATCCGAGGCCATGGGGGTGCTGGAATCAGAAGACCTGTCTGCCTATTTGACTCAGGCAAAAATTCCCTTAGCCCATCTTTTCATTAATATGGTATTGCCGGACACTGACTGTCCAGTCTGCGCCGTTAGACAAAAAAGCCAAAAATTTTATATTGAAAAAATAAAGAGAAAATTTGCAAAAATATGTGTCTGGCAGATCCCTTTGTTCCCCCATGAGATTCATGGGAAAACCAATTTGAAAAAATTTATGAATAAACTTTTTAAATTGGATCAATAGATTGTTATACCGTATACTGCGGTGGCGTCCGCCTCGCTTGTCATAACTCTCAGAGGACTACTGCCTTCCATCATATATAGAACGTCGGATTTTCCTTGTCATTTTATTTGAAAAAAATCGGAGTTTATCTATTGAACACATTAATCTTCTTCTCGGAGTTCAATACAGGGCCTGTATTCTTGATCCAGTCCCTTTTCCCACAGACGTGTGGATGATGAGATATAATCAAAAGTTGTGTATGAGGTGTTAGGTGGTGTATCCTCCGGAAGATTGTTTAGCCGCAGTCGTTCCGGGTTTAAAAAAAACAAAAGGATACACACACCATGAAACAAAATACCGTAGTTGAGATGAAAAAACCAGAACCATTTGTTGATGACCCTTTGACCGCAATTGTCCGCCAGGGAGCCAGAGACATATTGGCTAAAGCATTAGAAATGGAAATCAATAATTTCATAACCCAATATTCCTACCAAAGGTAGGCGACTATTGACGTTTCAAGCCATGGGTAAAATTTTAATTCGGGATAAGTTTAAAAATACCATCTATAATCGCGAGTTAAGCGAAAAAAAATTAAACTTTTAACATTTTCGATATAAGATAAATATAATCGTATCAGTGAATTCATGGATATTTAAAGTGTCATGAATTAGCAAAAGCAACCATTGACATTCAAACAAAATGAAATCAATAATTTATTTTGGGGGAAAACAGCATGTCAGATATTGAATCAAATCCTTTATTCAAAAATATCGTAGAGTCAATCAGTGAAGCCATTTTGATACTCAATGCAGATTTGAATATTCTCTTTGCAAATAAAAATTTCTATAATTTATTCAAGGTACAACCAGAAGAAACTTTAGGTCATTTGATCTATGATATTGGCAACCAACAATGGGATATCCCTGAGCTGCGAAAACTTTTGGAAACAATCCTTCCTCAACAGACTTCCTTTGACGACTATGAGGTTGACCACCACTTTCCCACCATTGGCAGACGCACAATGCGTTTAAATGCTCGGCAGGTTGAACAGGATTCAGACAAGGTGCTGATTATTCTCCTGATAATTGAGGACATCACTGAACGTAAGCAAGCGGAAATTGAATTGATGGATTCTGAAGAGCAATACAGGCGTCTTTTTGAGACTGCAGACGATGGGATCTTGCTTCTCGAAAAAAGGGAATTAAAAATTTGCCATGCAAATCCGGCCATCAGCTTATTGTTAGGTTATTCCAACGATGAATTGATCGGGAAAAATATGAAGGGTATCGGTTTCTCGGATAGAATTGTTGATTTTCAAGAAATACTGCAGACATTGGAAAAAAAGGGCATTTTCCATTGCCCAAATGTTGTGGTACAAAACAAGGCCGGGCAATTTATTGAGACCGATATTTATATGGCCGACAGGGCAAGATTGGTTCAATGCAATATCCGAGATATTTCCCTGCCCAAGCGGACAGAAAGAAAAATGCAGCGCCGGAACTTGATGTTGGAGGGCATCAATAGGATTTTACAGGAAGCCCTCAGCAATATAACAGAGGAAACTTTGGGAGAGATCTGCCTGTCCGTGGCTGAGGGAATCACGGAGAGCAAGATTGGATTCATTGGAGAAATCGGAACAGACGGGTTACTCCACGACATCGCGATAAGCCAGCCTGGTTGGGATGCTTGTCAGATGATCAACCCGGACGACCATCAAAGAAAACCCCTGGTGGACTTACAGATCCACGGCATCTATGGCCGGGTTTTAAAAGACGGCAAGGGGTTTTTTACCAATAATCCCGCCATCCACCCTGACAGGATTGGACTTCCAAAAGGACATCCACCGCTTACTGCATTTCTGGGTGTGCCATTAATCTTAGAAAATCAGACTTTCGGTATGATCGCCGTGGGCAATCGTGATCATGGGTATAGTAGTGAGGAACAGGAAGCGCTTGAATTCCTGGCTCCGGTAATTATGGGTGCTTTTCTGTACAAACGGGCGGCGGAAGCGTTGAAAGAAAGTGAGAAGAGGCTGGACACTATTCTTGATTCGAATCCCGATCCAATCGTTGTTTATGACAATATGGGCCATCCGCAATACATCAATCCGGCATTCTCCAGGTGCTTTGGATGGTCTTTTGATGAACTAAATGGCATGACCATTCCCTTTGTTCCTAAAGATCAGGAACAAACCACTAAGTTAAAAATTAAAGAGCTTTATGAATCTGGTAATCCTGTTCGATTTGAAACAAAACGACTGTCTAAAAAGGGAAAGATGATCAACGTTCTCGTCAGTGGAGCAATATTACGGGATCTTCAAGAAAGCAATATTGGGCTTGTTGTTAATTTGAGGGATATTACAGAAACAAAAAAGTTGGAAGATCAATTCCGTCAGTCACAAAAAATGGAATCGGTTGGCCGCCTTGCAGGTGGCGTGGCTCATGATTATAACAATGTACTAAGTGTGATCATTGGCACTGCCGAACTGATGATAGATGAGGTTGACCCGACCGGACCCTTGCGTGCGGATCTCGATGAAATCCTCAAGGCAGCAAACCGTGCAACGAACATTACCCGCCAACTGCTCGCCTTTGCCCGGAAGCAGACGATTGCACCAAAGGTTCTTGACGTGAACGAGATTGTGGAGAGCATGCTCAAAATGCTCAAACGACTCATCGGGGAGGACATTGATCTTGCCTGGTTACCAGGAGCAGACCTGTGGCCGGTCAAGATGGACCCAACCCAAATCGATCAAATTTTGGCAAACCTATTGGTCAATGCCCGGGATGCCATCACCGGGGTGGGCAAGATCACGATAGAAACGACTATGCTGGTTTTTAATGAAGCCTATTGTGCAGATCATACCGGTTTTATTCCGGGCGATTTTGTTATGCTTGCCGTAAGTGATAATGGATGCGGCATGGACAAAAAAATACTGGACAATGTTTTCGAACCATTCTTCACCACAAAAAAACCGGATAAAGGCACCGGACTGGGACTAAGTACCGTCTACGGCATCGTCAAACAAAATAACGGGTTCATCAACATCTACAGCGAACCAGGTAAAGGGACGACCATCAAAGTCTATCTGCAGCGATGTGAGGGAGAGGCCATTAATAATCAGGAGATCTGCATTGAGAAAATTCCTCAAGGACGTGGTGAAACTATCCTGGTCGTGGAGGATGACCCTTCAATTTTGAAGCTTGCTAAAAGAATGCTTGATGATCTGGGCTATACCGCTTTGACCTCAGATACACCGAAAGAGGCCATACGTTTGGCAGAGAAACATAGAGGCGCAATTCGCCTGCTCCTCACGGATGTAATTATGCCAGAAATGAGTGGGCGTGAACTGGCTGATAGCCTGAAATCCCTATATCCGGATTTCAAGTGTGTCTTCATGTCCGGATATACAAGCAATGCTATCGCCCACCATGGTATTCTTGAGGACGGACTGCATTTCGTTCAGAAACCCTTCTCTAAAGAAGACCTGGCAAAAACAGTTAGAAAGGCTCTGAATGAAAACAACAATGCTGACTCATGATGATTACAATATTTTTACCAGGCATGAAATTGTAAAAAATTCCATTGGCATTTGTGGACAAAAAGTATCCATTATTGATGGGTCTATTGAGATAGTAAAAAAGCGATTGTAGTGTCTATCTATAAACCCTTTTTTCCTACCTTGTCTTAATGGGGACTGGTATTTTAAAGACTCAGTCCAGGCAAAATTTGGACACCCCCACATATGGTGTATTGCTTTTTTTAAGCTTTGATATTTTCATTCAATTATATGAACCGAAAGCGACGTCATAAGCCATTCTTTCAGATTAAAGTGTATAATATATTTATTTTAAAAATTAGGGTTACCCTGATTGACAGGGACAGAAAAACTCGATAAAAAAAAGTATCGCAAAGCAAAAAATGGATGGGCTTTGCGGTATTCAATTATTTTAACCCCCGGTTCCTGATCAGATCCGGGGGTTATTTTTTATATAAAAATTACGGCAACCATTTATTATCCAACTTCTCAGAGTCGTGTCAAAATTTGAATCTTTTGATCAACGACAAATATTATTTTTCTGTGACGACAATTAAATTTCCCGTTCCCATAAAAATATAACACGCTAATTTTATTAAAAAATACTTGCATTCCCCCCTTTATTGTGTTTTTTAAAAGTATCCTTCCGGAGGATAGGGCAATGCTGGAGAGCAACCCGAGCGCCGAGAAGGTGACCGAAGTATGAGGGCCGTACTTTTAAGTGCGGCCTGATACTCACTGATCTCATACTTTGGTCCGGCATGCGATAAACTCCGGGGGTTTGGGGGCTGGCCCCCATTATAAATTGGTTAAAAGTCCTTTTTAATCATAAAAGCCGGTTCTTCCATGGGTCAATCCATGATGTGATAATATCCGCCCAATGCTGCTTTCAGATGGCAAAGGATTGATCTCCTGTTCCTCCATTTCGGTTTTAATGGCCTTGGGACCGCAATGCAGGCCCTTGTTATATAGACTTAAACGTATCATCTTGACGATTTCTTTGATCTCTTTTTGGGTATGAGATGTGCTATGGTCGATCATTATTATAATTCCTTTTATTTGTTTTTTGCCTGTTCCATGCGGTAACTGTCGATATTCAGCTCAAGGATGATGCTGTGGTGAACAAGCCGGTCAATGGCTGCTGCTGTAGTCATGGGATCTTTAAAAATTTGCTCCCATTTAGAGAATGGCAAATTGCTGGTGATCATCAGGCTACCCTGCTCATAACGATCAGCCAGGAAGGTGAACAGAACCTCCATTTCTTCCCGGCTTTGTTGGACATATCCGATATCATCAACGATGACCGCATCAAACCCGGACAGTTTTTTCAGTTTTTTGGTCAACTCCAGCTCTTTTTTAGCGATCAGCAAATCCTGAACAAGCTGACCACACGATATAAAAAGAACTTGCTTCCCTTTTTCAATCAATTCATGACCGATGGCGCATAACAGGTGTGTTTTACCACTGCCGGGATTACCAAAAGCCAATATGTTCTCTGATCTGGTTAAAAAAGAACCGTTGATCAAAACATTCAGGTGATTGGCTACCTTTGCAGGGAGCCGCTTTTTATCAAAATTTTCAAACGTTTTGGACGGTGGAAGTTTGGATACCTGAAGATTGCGGTTTATCCGGTTCTGCCGCCGCACCTGGCATTCGATGTTTAACAACTCCAATAGATATTGCTCATAACTCCAGGACTCTGCCCGTGCCTGGTCCGCTATGTTTTCATAGTTGTGGCGTATGGTTGGCATATGAAGCTGTTTGAGATTGTTTAAAATCTGTTCCTGGTCGCTCAGCATGGTATCATCTCCTCAAGCAACCGGTCATAACAGGTCAAATCAACTTCCGGGATATGGATATCTTCGGCCTTAAAAACAGAAGTTTTAGACTGCATAAACTGCCGGACCTGCTCTTTACAGATATCCTTGTTTTTATTGATCAGGATTCTTAAAGCATTGTCCACGGCCATTTCACTTTCCTTTGCAGCCAGATTTAAGATATCCAGATATCGAGCAGCAGCGCTTTGGGCACTGTATCTTTTTTTCAAATGATCGTATGCAATCCGGAACCGGCTGGTGGGGAACATGGCATCACGATAACGATAATTTTCAAAAGCCCCCGGCTTTCGGATCAGACTGTCGATCAAGTGACGATAATTGATTTTGTGTTTGCCTTCACCTCGTTGCCTTGGCAATGTATCAATCTTTTTTTGGCCGTACCATATTTCAAGGCGCTCCATATACAATCGGATCTGAATGCTTTCACCGATGAGTCTGCTGTCCACCGAATAGGCATTATGATTTACCCGTATCGTACTGCTGGGGCCGACTTTTATGTTCTGTTTTTTGCATGAGTCAATCCGACGATTGGGCAACCGTCTTAAAATTGCCTGCTCCTCAAGAAAGCGTTTCTTTCTGCCGGCATTTAACTGGGCAAATAATTTACTTAAAAAATAATCATACTCTGCCCGATCATTAAAATCCCGGCTACCCCTTAACATAAGGGTTTGATCAACAGCTTTCTTAAAACGGTAATTTCGTTGCTCCACATCTCCATTCTCGTGTGGACTGTCAGGGTTTGTTCTGCAGGGGATCACACCATAATAATCAACAAGATCCTTATATCTGCGGGTAAATTCTTCCGGATGGGTTGCTTTGTTCACTGCCGTTGTCAAACAATCCGTCTGGTGTTTTACCGGTACTCCTCCCAGTTCCCATAAAGCATTTTGCAACCCTTGACTCAGGCTTTCAAAACTTTCAGAAAAACAGACTGTGCCTGTTTCCCAGTTGGAATAGGTCAAGACAAAATGATAAATCATATGATCAAACGGAATGCTGTTTATCGTTATCCCAAGTTTATTCATATGGGTAAAATCAGACTGGCACAACTCTCCTGGTTTATGTGTTTGGGCGAAGAATACCTCTTTAGGCGGCCCTTCTGTTGCCCGCCACTGTTTGATACGGCGTTGCAAAGTTCTCAGCTGGCCGTCTGTAAATCTGCCGGGCAGTCTTTGCTGAAGATCTTCAAACAGGGTCCTGGCCTCCAATCCCGGATTGATTTCTAACATGGATTTGATGCCATCCCATACGTCCTCAAATGAATCTTCCCGTGTTCGCCAAGTGTGTTCCCTTACGAGTTCACTTGGCAGTTTGCCTTTTCTGCGGTACTTTCGAGCGGTTTTTTCGTCCATTCCTGCTTTCATTGCCGCTATCCCGAAATTTCTCTCTGTCTGAGTCAATTTGAATAACCTCCTCACTTGCTGGTCCGTTACCATCCAAACCTCTCCTTTCATTCGATTTGGATGTTCTTACCATTTTTTTGGTTCTTAAATTTCGGGAATTTTAATTGTCGTTCCGTGGGTATTATAAATGACGCTGATCAATCTTTCCATATTATATTTTTTAGCCAGACTAAGTCGCTCTTCTCTTGGAAGAGATTTCAGATACTTATTCCAACCGGGACACCAGCCGGCATGCCATCGCCAGAATCGACCCAAAAGTGATTTTGGATTGTTGTCATATTTCGCTCGGAACCCACAGTTCCTACAGTTATGTGCCATTTGATTACTCCATCCTGACCCTAAAAATTCTATTAATACTCATTCCATCCGTTTCAAAAACAAATGAATCATCAAGGATAGCATCCTCTGTGTCTTCTGTTTCTCCATCATCTGTCCTAAAAGTTTTACTTTCAGAGATACCGACTTCCTTTAATCGGAATAATGCTTCAGCTGTTGGATGCCCATGCCCAAATCCTGCAGCGATGACTGCATACTCAGGATTTATTGCTTTCAGGAATGCCATTGATGATGCACCGTTGCTGCCATGGTGAGGGACCTGGAGAACAGTGGATTGCAAATTGAATTGATTCCCGGCATACAGATGTCTTGAAACCAGCTCAAGCTCTTCACTGTCACATTCATAAAGCCCCTTGCCCTCATTAGATGTTTCCAAATCTCTGCCGTTGATATCACCTGTAATCAAAAATGAAATGTCCTTAAATATAAACTTGAACACCAGAGAAGCATTGTTTCTTATGAGGCTCTCATCAAATCGTCTGTTGGAGATGGGATCTCTTTCAGGTGGTTGGCTATCCGTATTGAGCAACGATACCTTAACGTCATCAGAATCATTGAAGGTGTAAGAGTCATCAATCACAACGACATCCCCGACCTGATTCCAATTGTTTAATGGGATCTTTATTGTGCACCCCTCTTCTACCTGAACACGATTTTCAAGAAATTTCTTCTTCCAATAACCTGTTGGGGTAAGGGCTTCATTGTCATAGCCTGAATACCAAAATTCTTTAACAGCATAGCTATCAAAGATTTTCATCATGCCATAGAAATGGTCATTGTCGGGATGGGTTACCAGTGCAAGATCAATATTGGAATTTTTTGGGTGAAAATGATCAACATAATCAATGATCTTTTCACCTGCTTCTTTGCCACCATCAATGAATATGTTTTTGCGGTCATTTGGTGTCTGGATGAAAATGGCAAGGCCGGTACCAACATCAATGAAATGAACCCTGAGTTTTGTTTTATCGAGTGTGGTTACGGCCTCATTCACAGAAAGCTCTGTTAATTCAGCATGGCCAATTCCAATGAAAAAAAATACGATTATTGCTATGACTGCGGCAATACGTTTCATGGCTTCTCCTTTTTTCCCTGGTATTTCATGGATTCTAACCTTTAATTGAAAGCACCGTTTAAAAATATTTTCAAAAATCTGTTGATTGTCAAAGGGGCAGATCCTTCATAATGATTATTGACACTGAGGGTTACCTTGACTTCTTTTGAAAGCAGATCGTCAATCATTCTTTTCAGGCTGTGCAGTTCTCCATCTTTGGGATCAACAATCACATCCCATTGATTTTTGGTTTGTTGCTCCATACCTTTCCGGTCAGGTCCATGCAATCGGATAACAGTATGCTTCTTGATGAATTCTTTAAAATGGCCGTAAACCCCAAATATCGAAGGCATCCAGTATCCCTGTATGAACACATGGGACAGGTTCATATGCTCAAGGAACTCAAAGTATGGCTTATTCAAATAATTCTGATTCCGTGTTTCAATGCAATAGTGAAATCTTGGAGGCAGTTTCCGGCAGAACTCCTGTAATCGATCTTGAAAGGCCATTTGATTCGGCATCTTTTGTTTGTTGAGATATTCAAACTGGAAGATCAGTGAGTTGATTTGCTTGGCCATGGGCTCCAATACTTTCAGGAAATCTTCCATCAGATCATTTGACAGGAAATGAGGATTGACCTCCAATGGTCCTTTGCCGTATTGATGAGTCAGTGTGATTGCATTTGGCACCTTGATACTGAATCGGAAATTCTTTGGAACTGATCCCACATACTCAGCAACAACTTCAGGATTCGGCATGACAACCTTTTCCCCAAACAGTGACCAGAACCACTGATCAACTTCTACAATGGAGTAATGCTTGGCGTATTCCGAAAGTTGATTGCTGCCAACATCCTCCGAATAAACAAGACCTTTCCATGAGTCATGCTTCCAGCTGCAGGTTCCTATCCTTATGGATTCCGGTAAGCGGTTCGTCATCCTGTTTCCTTTTTTTTCTGCCTGTATTCCTGCTGTTTCTTTTGCAACCTTTCCTTATTTTTTAAATAGTATGCTCTCCGTTGCTCCCTGATTTTTTCCTTGTTCTTACGTCTATATTCACGGCGTTTCTGTAGGATTTTTTCTTTGTTTTCCTGATAATAAGAGATAACCCTTTCAATGTTCTCCTCCCTGTTTTTATTGTATCTCTCACGATCCCGCTTTCGTTCTCGTTCAATGTTTGCTTGGTAATAGTTTTTTTGCTTTTGTTTGACCACATCTCTATTTTCTTCACGATACTGCCTTGCTTTGAGGAGGATTCTTTCCCTGTTTTTTTGATAGTATTCCTTATACGGCTTTCTTTTAGCGTCACTTTTGGAGTGCTTCAACAGGTCACACCGAAGGCAGCCATATCCTTTTGTTCGTCTGGGTGCTATATGCCCATTTTTACAAAGTTTACCGGTGAAGTAATGAGAATGTCCGGCAAATTCAGCCTCTTTTGCATTAGAGTGCATCTGATCTATTGTGAGCTTATCGGGGCCGTACGCTTTGCTCATTCAGGATTACCCCACAATAACCAAGCAGTCACATTTGGGACACTTTACTTTCAAACCCAACAGCAAGCCGATTCCCAAAGCTACCCCACAGTTTAAACAATAGAAGGTCTTAAACAATTCACCTTCAGGTTGTCTTATGTCTTCTCTCGCAGTCCCGCAAGTAGGACAGTAAAGAGTTGAGCTGTCTTCGCTGACACCGGTCGTCTTTTTATCCATTCCGGTCTCCTTGGTTTTACTTCTGGTCTTCCTCCGGTTCAGCCCAAAGGATATGACGCTTATTCACCATCAGTGTTTTGTGTTTTACCGGATTTTCATAGCCATTGTGGTTAACTGTTGCATTTATAATCACAAGGAAAGGTTCTTCTTTGCTTGCAACAATTTCACTCAGCCGATCATACCCCGGTGATCTTTTTATATTTACCTGGCCGTTTATTCGACTGCCATCAACCATTTTTAACCGGATAATACGGGGTTCAATCTCTTTATCGATTTTTGATTCCGGAGTCATGAAGCTCTCCCTTTTTAAGAGTTGTTTTATATTTCATATGATAAAAAAGGTGTTTTTTCAATCGGGGAAAACCCTGAATTCTTCCCGCTCTTTCAATTGACTTTACCGTCAAAGAAACTGGTTTGAAATTTAAAGGATCATTGAATAATAAATATCGATGCTTATTTTTATATCTATCAAAATGATTTATCTCCTTTAAACCATACACAGAGAGGATGAATGGATAATTTAGATACTGCAACGATTAAAACTCCGCCGATCCAATGTAATACGGATCTAAAAACATACCGCTGCCCTCATTGCCACAGGTTTCTTTTCAAAGGAAATGTCAAAAATTTGAATATGGTGTGTCATCATTGTCAAAAATTTATAAGTGCTGACAATAATGAACTTATGAGCTCCGGAAAAATCAGCATCTCCTGAACAGAAGCATTCCTGTCTTTTTTTATTTGCATGAAGTAATAAAAAAGTTTCATAAGATTCTTTTCTGTTTAAAAAACCCTTATTTTTATTGCAAAAATCAGGGTTTTCCCCGATTGACCGGATCTTTCTCAAAAGATATAAATAAATGAAAAAAGATTTCAGGCCCTCACGGGCTCCTCCGCTGACAATCTCTTTTTTTACCCGGGACAGGACTTTGGTCCTGTCCTGTTGTTTGGGATATAACCTTTAGTCTTGAAATATTTTATCGAGACCGGTAAAGGTTATGTCAGTGTTAAACCTTTTATGGATGAGGACAGAAACAGTGAACAAGCTGGAACTGATTCAAGAATTTAAAAACAAATGCAACCTGACCACGCAGGAAGCATCAGAGGTTGTTGAGCTTTTTTTTAAGGAAATGATTGATGCCTTTGTTAATGGCGAAAGGGTTGAAATAAGAGGCTTATTTTCTTTCTACATCAAAGAATACGAAGGCTACACCGGACGGAATCCTAAGACCGGCGAGAAGGTCCGGGTCGGTTCAAAAAAATTGCCCTTTTTCAAATGCGGCAAAGAATTGAAAAAACGGGTTGATTACCTGGCCAATTAGCATTGACCGCGGTTAAATTTTCAAACTATATTTTTACAAACTTCATCATCCGGCACCTTCACTACTGATCAATAGCCGTCACCACCGGGACCCCGAACAAACCAGCCCAGGCAGATACGCAATCTCTTTGGATTCTTAGCAATGACGTATCCTTTGACCACCAGTGGTTGGCAACAAAAAGGATTATTTCAGGATCACCGGATAAAAAACTTTGCAGGACTGGCCAGGTCAGATACGCTTCGTAACAGACCAAGGCCGTTGCCTTTTTCCCGGCAATCTCAAAAACCGGATTATCAAACCAGTTGCTTTTAACACTGTCCTTGTCCCAGGGCCTCCACATGGCCACCGGTACAGACTGTCTTGCTTTATATAAAACAGCAAATCCATCCTTTTTCATTTCAACAAGAGCATTATAGGTTTTCAGACTCCTATCGTTTTCAGGCAGCAGCGTTGACAAAATAACACTTTGATCTTTTTTAAGACCCCGCTGCCATCTTCCCCACAACTGTTTTGTTGAATCAAACCAGATCCCCGCTGATGTTTCCGGCAGCACCAGGGTTTTGAAATCAGACCGGCCATACTCATTATAAATCTTAATAAATTTCTGATGATCTTTATTGAACTTATCGCCCAGGTGGACAGGGTTACCGGCAAAATCTGTTGATATCCCTTTTATATTTGGAAGGTTGCTTTCAGATTCCCCGGGAGAGCTGTTAACCAGGGGCAGAGAAAACATTAAAACCATCACGATTCCGAGGGCTGCTTTATTTTTTCCGTACAGCCAAACCATTGAGCAGATCAGCAAAATCGTTAAAAACAGCCCTGCAAATCCGGTTCCGGGGAAAAGAACCCCGGCTGCGGTCAAAGGATTTGCCCATCCGACAATACCGACCGGCGGCAGAATCAAAACAGTGAATAACAGCATGATTGCAATATAAGGATTTTTTATGTACGCGCACAAATAATAAGGCAACGACTGTATTGATCCTGCCGCCAACCAAAGGAAAACACCGTAAAAAACCGTTGCATCAAAAAAAACAGGTATGCCGGATATCAACCCCCTGGAGGCCACCAGGTGATATCCCAGACCAACCAGCCAGGCGGATTTTTTTATGGTCGTTTTTGACCAGATAACAGGAAGCAGGACAGCCACCGGCAAATAGATGTTCCAGGCGATTAAACCGGTGGCCATGCCCAGGAGGATACAAATACAGCTTTGTATCCTCCTGGAGGGAAAGGCTATCAGCTTTTCGGGATCTTTCAAAAAGAATTCATCTGCCGGTATTGTTTTTAATTGGTCCATACCAGCACAGGTTTTGCGGTTCCTATAACATTTTCCATGGGGATGGTATCAAAGTATCGGGAATCAAAACTGAGTGAATGCAGGGTTAAAACAAAAATGCGATCCCTTTGGACAATGCCGTCTAAAATCTTTGGCATCGGCCGCCCTTTTGAATCGGTTTTTCGTCGTTTTGCATTCTCAACCGGCAAATTATTGATCCTGACAATATCGTCGAAAAAAGAATAAGAATCCCCTGGCAGACCATAAACCTGTTTAAGCAACGGGATAGAATAATTAGGACAGCTTTTGTTTTCCTCCAGGTACCCTCTTTGGATACCGAAATCCGCTATTTCCCGGGTGGGCGTGAACCACACATAATCGCCCTTTTCAATGCGGATGAAGTTTTTATCGATTTTCCACACGCCAATCGGTAAAGACGGCGTCAGGTTGAATCTCAACCCTGACTCAAAAAGCAGATATCCTGTCATTACGGTTATCGAAAATACCGTAACGCTTATCCCGGCCACTTTTTTAAACCGGTTTTTATTAAACCTTAACCGCAAAGTGCAACCTCTTCAAACTGAACAAACATCTGTTCCTTGAAAAGATTCAACCTTCGCTTGACCATAAATTTTAAAGCATCGTCGCAGGCCACTTCGTTAAACGTTTTATTTTCAGTGAACATCATTTTGATGTCCTCTCCAAAGGTGTCGATGCTTTGTTCCGGAATAATAATTTTGGCAAAAATCCTGTCCCGGATATCCTTATAAAAACCAAAGGTCTCAATGTCTTTGCCGAGTTTTCCAAAATATTCATTAATCCATATGACAATCTTTATTTTTTCATCAAACTGATTGGCAATGCTGATCAGGCCCTTGGCTGTTTCCTTGAAGGCCTGGCCGCCTGTGAGCGGAACATGGATAAAAACATCATAGCCGGCCAGGACATTGATAATTTCATTTTCAATGATATAATTGGATATGCTCAGGAACCCCCCTGCCCCGTTGTCGATAATGAAATTTTTATCCGATGACAAAATGCTTTCGATAAGCTCATCAAAAATTCTTTCATTGATCCGGTTGGGAGAACTTAAAAGGTTTAAATGCTCAACCTTTAAATCCTTATATTTTGCAAATGTCGGGTTTATGGGATCTGTATCAATACAGCACAGCTCCCCGTGCTCCCTCAGGTATTGTGCAAGCAGCGAGGCGACAACGCTTTTGCCGACACCCCCTTTGCCCTGCAGAACAAAATGAATCTGTTTATCAAGCGTCTGTCCGTTCTTCTGTCTGGTCATCTGTATCATCCTTAGTAATGTTTGTTATATCAGTTCTTCATGAGGGGTCTTAAAACCTGAGAGCACAAAGGCGGTGCTATTTGGGTTTGCCGGTGGAATTCAGGATCTTCAAAAAACAAAACCTGCATTCCGTAAATCGGGGAATACCCGGCCACAAAAATCAGCATTACGCCCGGCTCAAGTATCCTGCCGTCTTTATCCTTGACGGCTGATTTCAATTTTAAAATTTCATCTGCCGTCATTAACGGCCGCTGGATCTCCTGCGTTGATATGCTGACATGTTTCAGGGTCGGTGAGTGCATGCCCCCGCTTTTGGTGACGGCCTGTTTTTGAACGGTCGTGACGCCGGTCATTCTTGACAGCAATTCTGCGGTATCCATCTTTGAGGGGGCCAACGCCATTTTTATGTTGCAGGTGGAAAGGATGCTTTCATCTTTTCCATAGGTGTTGAAAAGCTGGCTGATGTCCTGGACGATAATCAAGGCCTTGATGCCGTAGCCCGGCATATAGGCAAGCTGCTTTTCAACCATTGGCAGTTTGCCGATGGCGGTGAACTCATCCCATAAAAGAAGCAGTTTGTGTCTTTTCCTTATCTGCTCTCCCTGGTCAAAAACCATGTTATCGGTCAGTCCCAAAACGATTTGCGTCATGAGGATCCGCAAAATCGGGGTCAACCTGATCAGATCTTTGGGTTCAACACAAATATACAAAGAAACGGCGGCTTCATTATCCATTAAATCAATAATCCTGAAATCGGATTGTCTGGTATTTTTTTCCACCACCGGATCTTTGTAAATTTCAAAAAACGCTTCGGCAGTAGAAATGATACTGCCCCGCTCCCGATCCGGCGTGTTTATCAAAGAGTCGGCAGCCGCATAAATATATTTATCCCGCTTGCCTCCATTATGTGTATTGTCCCGCATTTCGATCAGATGCTGATCAACCGTCGTACTGATAAAATAAGCCAGGGTTGTCATGGTGGCCGTTTTATCCAGATACAGCATGTGCAGAATGGCGGCAGAAATAAGGCTTCTTGCTTTTTTCTTCCAATGACCGTCATAACCGTCCAGGCCTTTGCCGTCAGGGTCAATGATGATGGTTGAAAGATTTTGAGCGTCGGAAATAGCATATTCCGTATGAATCCTGATTTCAGATAACGGGTTATACTGACAATTTTCTTTGATGGATCCGGGAGAAAATTTTAAAACCTTCTGGCCCTTGGCTTTTCGGGCTCCGGCTGTCAGTTGCCAGAGCTCCCCTTTCAAATCCATGCAGATCATGCTCTCCTGCCAGGTCAAGGCGGTCGGGATAACAACCCCCACCCCCTTGCCGGATCGGGGCGGGGCGATCATGATCGCATGGTCCGGACTGTTGCTCTGCAGATAATATTTAAAGCCTCCGGCCTGGTATCCTCCGATGATCACGCCATTGTCGTCATCATCCTCCTGGATAATGCCCATTTCTTTGATTTCATTAAAGTTCGCCCAGGCCGCACTGCCGTGAAGGTCTTTGATAAACCTTAATGACCGTTGCCGGTGTACGATGATGACAAAGGCAAAGATTACGACAATGCCCAGTAAGAAACCGGTGATGACAAGGGCTTCATAAAAGGTTTTCGGGTAGTGCTGATAATATTTAAAATACCAGGCAGGTCCGTTAAACGGGTTATAAAATTTTTCATACAACGGGTTGCCAAGGGCAGCATTATAGCTGAATTTATGGGCAACATACTGCGTATAAAAACTTAATGCCCCAAACAATACAAAAAATGCAGTGCTTAATCGGATAATGATACTTTTACGGGCCTGGTTTCTAAAAGAGTTTATGACTCTCATTTATCTGATTTCCTATTTTCCGCCGTGTTCCACCAGGTTGCCCTGACAGGTATTTGTTAAATCAAAGATGTTGTAATAGGCATTTTTCTGAAACATGTTGCTTTGAGCGATTGCCCACTGCATGGTCTGTATATCCAGCAGTTTGAATCCCGGCTGCTGTTGCATCACCGGGTTGTTTTCCATGGCTTTTTGCCGGTTGATCAGATCAACGTTCTCCTGGGTCAAAAACCCATACCCGGCCATAAAATTAACGCCCAGGATTTTGTCCGGATCCGGGGCGTTGAAAAAGCTGATGCCGTTCAAGCATACCGTTCCGGCAACGCCTTGAAGGCTATCGGGTATCGGCTGGGAAAACAATTGATACCGCCCTATGCTTCCGGGCTGAACCACATAGTAGGACGGCTCATACAATGCCTGGTTGATATCTGTCAGCTCCCTGATTCCGCCCCCGGGAAAGAGTTGATAATATCTGACCCCGGTTTGATAGACTACCCGGAATCCCGCATATTCAATTCTCTGCAGATTCTCATGGGCTGCAGCAGGTTTTACATCAAGGTAATATTGATATTCGACTTTTGTTCCACCTTCATCATATCCCGTGGTTGTGATTTTTTCCTGGGTCATGATAAATGGAGAATTAGCCACACCATATGTCTGATATGTTACAGTTGTATATGCCCGGGCGTCAAAAGCCGCTCCCGCAACCAGGGCAACGATTAAAAAAAGCGTTTTCATTATATCCTCCGGACTTAATTAATATCTGCGGTTTTCAAAAAATAGGTTGGTTTTTGAGCCGGATTATAGGGTTTCAGGCCCAGAACATCCTTTGTCAGGATGATATGCCCTTGTTTTCCCTGCCTGATGATCAGTTCCGGCTGGATATTCATTATTTTATCAATCAGCCTTGCAAAGGTTTGCTGCATCTGCTGTGCTGCGGATTTTGCCAGAGCGTCCTGGGTGGTTTCCACATTATTTTCATTATTCTTCGTATCGGTTGCCATTGTAAATCCGGCATTGACAACAGACATCAGGATAGCGGCCCCGAATATCTGGAAATAATGATTGTCCACAAGGTCTTTAAGCCCTGCGGTCCCTTCCTGATCCGTGCCGGGCATGGAGCCGACATTAAGACTTGAACCGTCCGGGAATATCAGTCTCTGCCAGGCGATCAATACCCTTTTCTGGCCAAAGACCACCCGTGAATCATAAATGCCGTTTACCATTGTTCCCTGCGGGACCAACAGGTAATTGCCGGTGGCCGTATCATACACATTTTCCGTTACCTGTGCCTTTATCCTGCCCGGGAGATCGCTGTTGATCTTTGTGATGAGGGTCATCGGGATTAAATGCCCCTGCTTGAGCTCAAACGGGGAAACGGCTTCATGGTATGCATTGGTCAAAGTGACGGCATCCTCGGTTGCCGTGTTCAAAAAACCCTGCTTCAACGCCTGGTCCTTTTCTTCCTGCTGACTCACCATCATGGACGGCTGCTGATATTGGGGGATTCCCGGCAATGGTCCCAATGATGAGGACGGTTGCTGACTGGACGATGTGCCCATAATGGGCACGCCGGTCGGTGCCATCTGGGCCTTAAAGGCCATTTCCCTTTTCTGGCTGGCCACTTTTTCCCTGAAAAGCTCGGCATCTGATTTTTTGGGTTCAATCTGGGGACCGGGCTCCCTGTAAAATTGCGGGGGTGACTTTTTTGCCTGTTGAAGATCCGGTTGAAGCGGCTCATTGACTGCCGCCTTTTCAAGTCCCTGGGGTTCATTATCCGGGGTTTGAACAGATGCTCCTGTTGTCTGCGGTTTTCCGGCTGCAGTTTCTTCCGGGAGTTTCTTTTCAGATCTGGCCATATCCTCAAGCGTTTTGGCGTAATTTTCGGTTAAAAATTCAGGGGAAGGCGTGTTGTTGTTAATCGGTTGAGAATTGATGACATTGCCGCTGCCGGCAGCCTTTTGGAGCCGTTTCTGTCTTTCCGTAACCACATAGAAACAAACAATGACAACCGCAAAAACAACGGTTGAAACGATGATGACCGGCAACTTGTTAAGCCTTTTTGCTGCAGGTCTTGTCGGAATCCCTTTTGCAGTCATTTAAATTTCTCCTTTGCAAAGTGGTGATGCAGGAGAGATCTTTCCTGTCTGTGCTTCAAATAAGAAAAAGCGTGAAAACATTGTTTTATCGAGCGTGACACAAAGATAGATCCTGTTTTCACCGTAACTTTCAACAGTAAAGGCTGTCGTGATTCCGTCCGTGTCAGACAGGCCGAACCCTCTTTTTTTCAATTCGGTCAAAACTTCATCTGCAATGGCGTTTTCACCGTCATAAACCAGGTGAATGACGGTGTTTGCAATATTTTTTTCCTGGTGGATCAGGTCAACAATTTCAATGGCCAGTTTTTTGATGATGTCAGGGTTGCCTTCAATATCCACATAGGATGATTTTTCCTGTTTGGCAGCGCAGCTGAAGCTGATGATGCAAAGACAGGCCACCATTAAAAATTTAATCGTTTTCATGGCTGCTTTTCCTTATGTTCAATATTTACGATGGTCTGTTTGCTGCCCACGCCGGAAATCAGCATTGCCTTGTGGAAAAGCATGTCAACCACGAATTTGTTATCCAGCAGCCTGTAATTAACGATGGCCTTCTCTTTATTTTCATCTATGACGGATAGAACAGGAACTTTTGTATACCTTGCCTTTTCAGGCAGCTCGATAATAGTTTTTACACCGTCGTTGTAAACCCTCACAGGTTTCCAGGCCGGATCATCCCCGTCAATTTTGTAATCAAAATCAAGGCTTGCTATGGCAATTCTCTTTTGATCGTCTTCAATGGCCGGCAAGGTATTTTTCTTTGCTTTTTCCTTTTCAATGTGGTCTTCGATTTTCAGTTTTGCCACAACATCTTCATAGTGTTGAGGATATTCAAACCCGACAATACTCATGTGATCCGTTTTGGAGCTTTCGAGATTAAACCGGTAGGCCCGCTTGTTTGTCAGCACCGTAAGATTTGTTTTTAAGCCCGTATCCGTAGGCTTTACAAAAACATGAAGGGTTTTGTTTTCTCCTGAGCCGTGATAGGCAGGAGTTACCGCCCACCGGACCGTATCACCGGCATTTATGAATTCTATGGTTTCCCCGGCCTGCAGTTCAATATCGGTGGAATGAAAAAGCTTTGTTTTTATGGTGACGGCGGTTGCCGCATACAGATATGTTATCTTGCCGTCCAGGCTTAAAATAGGTTTTATTCTTTTATTCTGCCATTCTTCGGCTAGCTCCAGCGCTGCCCTGGTTTGTATTTCCGGCGATAACGCCCAGGCGTTGCAGATTCCAAAAACCAGGGCCAAACTCATCATTACCGCAATTTTTTTCATGATTTCTTCTCCCATTCAAAATCAATAACCCATATGCCAAACGGGTTAAGGTTCCATTGTTCCTGAGTTTCCGGGTCTTTTTTTAAAACCGTTATAATTGCCTTATAGTTTTCGGTTTTAATGACATCCCCGTTTGAAACATCTCTTGTTGTTTCTATCCATTCCACCGACCAGGTATTGTCCGTGACAGGCAATATGCTGTTTACCTGGTCCACAATTCTTGTTTTTTTATTGATCAGCTCAAAGGGGTTGTTCTCTTTGAAATGGGCATTGAGCTTTTTTAACGATGGGGTGTTGGGCAAAAGATGTGCATAAACCCAATTGATGTTTTGAAGCATCAGTTGCCTGTCCACAGAGGCTAACCGGTTTTTCTTTAAAAAAGATTCGAGCTCCTTTTTAATCACCTTGGTATCTGTTGTTGAGCTTTTTGATGCGATCCCGGTGTGAAGTTCCTGGCCGTCTTTGCCCAGGACAACCACATAGGGAACAACCTTGCTTTGTGATCCCTGCCAGGTAAGGCCGGCGATAGCCGCAAGCAATACGATTGCAAGAACAAAACTGAGATTGCGCCAGTTGCGCTTTCCGGAAACCGCCCGGCCGTAAACTTCGTTCCAGGCTTCCTGGGCTCTTATAAAATGCTTATGGGCATCCGGATAGCTTTCCGTAAGATCATTTTTTTTTGAAAATAATTTGTCCATGGCTTAATCTTTCGAATCCAGAAATTGAATGTCATACTGGGCCTGTACTTCAGTGATATAAAAAGTCTGGCCGTCTTTCTGGTAGCTCCTGGTGGCATTGCAGCCTTCAATAAAAATCTGACTTCCTTTTTTAAGATATTTTTGACAGGCTACTGCCCTTTTCCCGAAAACTACGATATTATGCCATTCGACCTTTTCTTTGGTGTTGCCGTCAGCGTCCTGGTAGTTGATGTTTGTGGCAAGTGTAAACCTTGCCATGGTGCTGTTGTCGTTTTCCGTTACCACCGGATCTTTCCCAAGCCGTCCGATTAAAAATACTTTATTCAATCCCATGTTTAATCTCCTTTATCTAAATTATTAAGTTCGCTTTTTTGTCTTTGTTCTCTCAGGTTGGCATATGTTCCCCCGATGATCGGAGACCTGAACGCCGCGGCCCTGCCCATATTATCTGCAACAGTTCTGACCCCAGCTCCTGCAATGGTGGCGATGGTACTGCCGATCCCGCCTGTGTTGCCGGGAGCTTTGGTGGCCTCTCTTAAAACAGCCATTGATTTGGCAACGCCTCCGGCTCCACCGGCAGCCATCCCGATCCCCCCCATTACCATGCCTGCTCCCATGGCAACGGCAGATCCAAGTACGCTGACGGGATTTGAGCCGAACTGACCGCCGGAAATAATCCCGCTTATTATTTCCGGTATTGTTTTCATGATGAAAAACAGCAAAAGCATGGCTATGACAAGGGCGGCAACTTCGTGCAAATCAAACTGCGCGGCGGGAATGTTTGCCCATCCGGTGAATAAATTATTGGCCATTGCGGCAATAAGCTGAATGGCCATAAGTTTTAACCCGACAGAAACGATATATTTCACAAAAGAAACCGCATAATCCTTTGACCATTCAGAACCGCCAAAACCAAGCATAATCTGGCCGACTATCACCGCCAGATACATTTCGATCAGGACAAGAACCTGAATGGCGGTCATCAAGGCCCCTATTATGACTATCCCTATTCCTGCAACGCCGATCATCCAGGATTGCGGACTTGTGATGGACATTTTCTGGCAGGCCGCCATATAAACATCAAAGGCGTTTTCCAAAATAGTTCCCGGCGTGATGGCCCCTGCTCCACCGGGAACATTTGCAGCAATGGTTCTGAATGAATTAACAATAGCCATCATCCACTGATTGCCATTGAGCAGCAGCGCATAGAAAAATCCGAAAAATAGAATTTTTCTTACCAGGTTAAAAACAAAATCGTAAAAATCCCCGTTTTTTAAAATGAGGACTATCCCCATGTAGGTAAAATCCAAAATGGCCAATAACCAGAAAAGCCGTTGCGCATAGGCAGAAATTAACGGAAGCCATTGAGCAGCGGCGTTTCGATAGGTGTTTATTATGGTATCTGATAAATTGTTTGTAGGTGCGTTCGCTTGAGCAGACTCAAGCAAAATCAACATAAACAATAAAAAAAGGGAGGATAGCAAAAATGATTTTTTTCTCATTTTTACACCTTAATATTTTGTATTGTCGTTTGGATTTGTAATATTCGGATCATATTTGATTACATCCTCAACTTGTTTTTGTTTTTCTAAATCTCCTTTGCAAAGTTTTAACTGCTCTTCTAAACCGGCCACCCTTGCTTTTAATTTGATATTTTCATCAACAAGTTCCTGCTTGCAGCCCACAAATAGGCTGAAAAAAATTATCAGAAAGACCATGACGGTTAATTTTTTCATCGAAATCTCCTTAATATGCTGTATCATCGTTTGGATTTGTAACATTCGGATTGTATCTGTATAAATCTTCAACATACTTTTGCTTGGCTTCTTCCTCTGCTTTTTGTTGTGATAAATAGACGCTTTGGGCCTGTGTCTGGGCAGCCGTTAAAAGCTTTAATTCTCCCAGTTTTGCCGCCATCTGCAGGGCAATTTCATTGCCGACCTGGACGGCCGCTTTTTGACCGGCCGCGCTTTGTGATGCCTGGTTTAACGTCTGCAATACCTGGGCATCCGTTTGCATGCCGCTGACGCTGAAATTTGCAGCTTTTAAAGAGGCTTCGCAGTGGTCATAAACAGAGTCCCGCCAGAACTGCTGCTGGGTTGCATAATTATTGCCCTGGAACAGCGTGCTGTAATCCGGATTCAGGAGCTGAAAATAAGTGTCAACGCTGCCGATCGAATAACTCAGCTGTGTGGCCTGATCTATCACATTTTTCAGCTGCAAAATACTTTGCATGGCAGATTGAAAGGGATTGCTGATCATATTCTGGGTATTGGTCAGCATGTTCTGATACATGCTCAACTGATTTGTAATCTGTACGATCTGGTTTTGCACCTGCGTGACTTCCTGCACGTAACTCTGCATCAACTGGATATTGTTTGCCAGTTGTGTGACTTCCAGTGACCCGCCAAACCCTCCGACGCTTCCGGCATAAGAATTACAGACAAGAAAAAGGCCGATGCATGACAAAATGATTGTTTTTATAGTTTTGGCCATAATTCCCTCCAGTTTTCGGGATGTTGAACAATAAATCCATCAAGCTCTTTTTTAATGTGTTCCCCTGCCCTGCCCACAAATGCCAGGGTGTAGGCATCAAGGTTAAAATTAATCAATCGTTTGCCCTGCCCTTTCTGGACGATGTAATAGTCGCGTTTGGGTATGGCTGTGCTGATGATGTTTAATTCGGCACTGTTGATGCCAAGGCCCGTATAGTGCTTTGCCGATGTCTCGTTTTTTGCCGAACTGTTGGGCAAAAACACCTTTGTAAAGCAGGACTCATCCAGGATATCCATGATACCGGAATGTGTGGCATCACTGATTGACTGGGTGGCAAAAACAACGGAGCAGTTTCTTTTCCTTAAAACCTTGAGCCATTCCTTTAATTTTTCCCGGAAAGTGTCATTTCCAAGGGCAATCCAGCCTTCATCAAGGCTTAAAACCGTTGGTTCCCCATTGAGGCTGTTTTCTATCCTGTGAAAAACATATAAAAGGACCGGCAGCATATACCGTTCTTCAAGTTTCATAAGGTGTTCAAGCTCGAACACGGAAAAATCGGACAAGGATAAATTGTCTTCCTCGTTATCGAGCATTTCTCCCAAAACCCCGTCGTTTGTGTACGAATCGATGCACTTTCTGAGATCCTGGTTTTGAAGTAGAACCTTGAAGTCCGTCAGGCTTCTCATATCCGCATCTTTCAACAGCTTCATGGCTTCAATGATGTCGCTGTTTTCCTGCGGTGTTATGTCCCGTTTCAGCTGCAACCGAACCAGCACGGCCACCCAATCCACCGCCCATTGAAAATCAGAGGCACAATCAATGTTTTTAAGAGGGCTGAACTGCAGTTGAGAGGATTTTCCGGCCAGGTCGTAATGATCCCGGTCAATGGCCCTGGTCAGCGTATAAAGACTGTAACCCTTGTCAAAGGCATAGACCCTGGCATTTTTAAACGCCCTGAACTGTGCCAGGATCAACCCGATAAGGGTTGATTTGCCGGCACCGGTTGGACCGAATATCAAAGTATGCCCCACATCCCCCACATGCAGGTTGAACCGGAACGGGGTAATCCCTTCCGTGGAGGCATGCATGAGAGAGGGGGTATTTGGCGGGAATTCCGGGTGGGGGCAGTGTCGCAGCCCGGCCCAGATGCTTGTCGTGGGTAAAATATCCGCCAGGACTATTGTGGATATCGGCATTTGCCGCAGATTATGGGTGATGTTGCCCGGCAGGCTGCCCAGGAAGGCCTCGGTTGTGTTGATATCTTCCACGCATGAGGTAAAACCGGTTTCCGACAAGAGCCTTTGAACCAGTGTTGCATTTTCGAAAAGGGTTTCTCTGTCATTGCCCATCAACGTTACGGTACAGGTATGAAGACCGTAGGACACCAGGCCCGATTCTATTTCTGAATAGGCGAGCCCGGCCTCTTCCGTCATGGCCACGGCATCCTGGTTGATGGGCCCCTTTGCTGTATTATTGAACTGGTCCAGCATGCCCCTTGTTTTTTGCTGCCATTTTCTTTGCTGCTTCTTTGTGATTGAAACAGCCGTTTCCCTCGGCAGGAGGATAAACCGGTGTGAGAGCCTGTATTCACACGGCAGCTTGTCCAGGGCCGTTAAAATGGCCGGGATGCTTTCCATGGGGTAGCCGTTGACGGAGACACAGACAATGTTTTTGTTCCCAAGGACAGAAATCAGGCCCGGCTCAAAGCTTTCCACACCCAGGAGGGATGTAATGTGCATGGGCGTCGGCGGGATACTGATCCTGACATACTGGCCGGTCAGGCAGTAATTGATGTAATTCACCAGTTCATCATCATGAATGGCCTGGTTAAATTCGTTCTCCCTGAAAATAGATCTCATTTTATTGAGCCTCAGAACGCTTTTCAGGTTTTCTTCCAGGCCGTACAGTTTTTCTTTAAAAATGTTTAGATTCCGGTTAAACGGGCTTTCCTCCTTATGCCCTTCCGGATTGTCATACATTAAATCCGTCACTTTTTTCTCTCTGACTGCCGGGGGAACATAGGTGATTAAAAAGGCATAGGTTGTTTCTGAATGGACCCCGCCTTCAAATAGTTTCCTTCTTATGCTGTCAATTTCCCTGGTAATCCGATCCGGGAAAAACCTTTTTTCGGGCGACGGATACTCGGTTGAAGGAGTCCGGATCGCATCCACATGAATGACAAAATTTTCACCAAGATTTTTGATTGTATCGTTCAATATTGCGCTTCGGCCTTCCATTTCGGACCGGGTAAACGCCTGGATATCATCCCCCTGGAAAAAGAATCCTGCGATCAGTGTTCCCTGGGTTGTCAGAAGAATGCCGTCATCAACCAGTGCCGTATAGTTCAACAGCTCTGAAAAGCTTTGATTCCTGTCTTTGATTTTAGGGGTGATGAACTCTTTTTCTTTAAAATTATAAAAGAAATTGACCAGTACGATTAAGGCAACCGCAACAAAAAATGTATAAAAAATTTCCATTTTATAAAAACCTATGAATTGAAGGTTTGGCCAAATAAAACTTTCTGAATTTTATGTGCCTTAAATAGATCGTGACCATAATGGGGTTCTAAGCCCAAAACCGCTGAATTTCCTTTATTCTATATAAACAGATGGTTACAGCTTCGTTACTGATTATTGTCAGCCTGCTACCTTTTAATTTAATACCACATCAATCCCCCCAAAGTCGAACTTATGTTGAA
>JAHJLN010000171.1 GCA_018821715.1 Pseudomonadota bacterium
GGGCTTTGGCGTTGAAAGACTGTTGATGATATCCAAAGGGGATACCTTTATTGGAAAATGGGGGAAAAACCTGTCCTATCTGGATGGGATACGGTTAAGCATTTAAATAGAGAAGAATATCATGAAAAGGGTATTGATGCTGGCATGATCAATAGTGCATAGTTCTCTCCTGGGGTGTACCCCAAAAAATACTCCTTGAAAATTTTAATGATATCGTTTGAATTGTTAAATATTTGAAACCTCAAGATTAGTTGCAAGTATTGTTGAGTTTTAGGAATTCAATTTAAGGTATGTATAAATTTTACTATTGCATTCCCAGGCTAAGAGTGATTATCTCCAATTATGTTGCCAGTTTTTTTTTGTTGCGAGTTTACCCCGCTTTATTCCGCAGACCCAACCCCTTTTTTTAAACAATACCCCGTCCACATTAAAATTTAAATCGCACCATGTCCGCCAAGCCTGTGACGGAGACTTATCAATACTATACTTCTTGACAATATTTGACACCGTTCATTCAGAGAACTCAATACCCAGTTTAAGGAGTTCACCATCCAGTATAGGTGCACCCCAAAGAGGGGTTTCCTTTATCATTTTTTTGACGATCCTTTGAACTTTTATATCTATGGGAGGTCTTCCTGCTTTTTGGGATTTGGATTTCCAATACAATTTAAAACCCTTTCTGTGCCATCGTATTACAGTCACCGGTTGTACAAAGATCAATACATTTTTCCAGCCATTCCACAATTGGGAGAGAATGACTCAGAAAAACGAGATCCTTTCTGAGGATAATAGGGCCTTCATGACAGCAAGCTACTGTCTGAGGGCAAGGTTTCCAATTGCACACCGAAAATTCAAATTGAATATCAGAATCATTATATTATAAAAAAGGTTAAAATTATCGTTTCCATAATGCTTGAGGGCTCTATCAAGCACTGCCATAATTGTCAATAAATTCAGTTAAGATGGATTATTGTGAGGAACAGGCTTTTCGCCTACTGAATCTGGATATACCCAAAAGCCCCATTCCCAGCAACAGGATGGTCGACGGTTCCGGGACAGCGGATGCACCCGGAGTGGATGGTCCCGGGTCAAGATTTTCGTTGGTATTGCTAACGGTAAGCCACAGGCCGGTTGCGGTACTATCAAGATAGACCGTGGCATCAAAACCCGGCAGTAACCAGTCCGTGGTAAAGGTCACCACGAAATTATTCAGGTCAAACCCATCAATGCCACCGTCTGCATGCAAAAATTCCCATTCATGGATTTCTCCAGCTAGGATATCATCTTCAAAACCATAGCTATTCCACTGCGAAAACTCAAATACCCCAGCGGTCATGTCGGCTGAGCCTGTGACAAACAACTGGTCGTAATCACCATCAGCCGTGCCCCCGATTTCGATCTGCAAAATACCGGAGTCAAACATAAGGTCTCCATCAATGGTGGCTGTTCCAGGGGAAGACCCAGGGGCCAGTGTGCCGCCACTGTTGATGAACTGCCCTTTAAAGCTTCCGCTGCCTGAGTAAGTACCCTGATTGTCAAACGTCCCATCGTTTTTAAAAGTACCATTATTCTCGATCACACCGCTGGCAAGGTTGGTTGTGGTGCCAGGATTAAAAAATATGGAATTGTTTTTAATGAGCCCTGCATTTTCCACTATACGGAAATTGTCAAAGCCTGCTTTATTCTCAATCACGCCTCCGGTCTGGTTGGAGACCGTACCGAAGTTTTGAATATAGAGTTTGTTGGTGATAGTTCCCGTGTTTTCGATTCGGCTGGTTGTCGTCGAATTGAAAAACAGAAAATTATTTTCAATCAACCCATTTTGGTTGTTTTTGATTGTGCCGTAATTAGCAAGGATAGATTCATTGATAATATTACCTGTGTTTTCTATTGTGCCATCCTGGATATTCTCAATCCGGCCGTTGATAAGGTTTTTGAGAGACGACTTGTTGGTTAACAGCTTCTTGTTTGTTATGGTTCCAGTATTTTCAATTCGACCGTTGTTATAATTTTTCATCTCGCTATTATTCTCAATCACACCACCAGTAAGGTTGGAGATAAGCCCATCGTTATAGTTCCGAAATATTTTTTTATTAATTATTTTTCCGAAATTTTTGATTTCACCTTCATTTTCCAAGAGTGAATTATTCTCAACCGTAACCGTACCACCGGAAAAATTGGAGAACAGCCCCCCTAAATTAATAAGACCTGCATAGAAACCATTCAACTGAATCATACCGAAATTTTTGATTTGTCCTGTAGGAAAGGAAATAATTTCGCTGTTAAACTCTATCACGCCATCTGCCTGATTTACAATTTCTCCACTATTATATAATCTTGTTGTATACCAATTCTCAGAAGTAGCTCCGACATGACTTTTGAAAGTGCCATTATTAATGATCTTGCCAAAATTATTAAATGTCTTTTCGAAACCTGGTGTTTTATGCACGAGGGTACCGTCCTTTTCAATATCGATAATACCCCTATTATCAAATTCTTCAGAATTTTCTGCATCAGAACCTGTTATGGTGATGGTCTCGCCGATTGGGTTTGGATTGGGAGTGATCTGATAGGCTGCGGAGGTATTAATAAAAAAAATGAGGCAGATTCCGGCTGTGAGAAGCAGGTGGAGGAATGTCTTTTTTAAAATCATGTTCTTTCTCCCGGGCAGTTTAAGGCTTGCAAAAAAAATAATCTGCAAGATATTATGAGTATCATGTGTTGATTATTACAAACATCCTTTAAAGTAAATGCAAAATATATGCCAATTGCTTGGATTGTCGTTTCTTACCCTGAATTCACCTTTTTCCACTATATTCATCGTTTTTTTAAGATCAGTCAGCATGGCTGAGAAATAAATGTACTACTTATGGGAACTTAATTTCGCAAAAAAGGCTAATTATTACAGATCGGAAGTTCCTTTTATATAAGAAAAGTATGAAAAATTATTAGGGATAAGAACTTGCTTTTTGTTAACCAAACCATAAACAATCCTCCAAAATCTGAGATATTCCCCCAACCTGCTACAGGCATAACATATTGTACCTATAGCAGGTTGAGGCAAGTTAAGGCAAAAAAATTCGAGATATTAAAAATCTGAAAGGAAAAGGAAGGAAAAGAAGGAAGAAAAAGGGGTCACATCTTGAATTGTGAATAAAGATTTATAAATTAATTTTTAAAGGTACCAATATAAAAACCATTCTGTTTACAGAATTTTCTCAATCCACTTTATAGTAGGATAGTTAATTGAGCCGTACTCAATGATAATTATCCTATCCTTAATTCCTTTGAACCTTTCAGGCTGAGTCTAATTGCCAGAAGCAAACACTGAAAATTTCCTCGGTTTGATCTGTCAGGTCTTAAAAAAATCACCAAGATTCGAACTGATATCATTGATACTCTGAATGCATTTTGGCAGTTGTCCTAAGGATTAACCTTGACTTCCGAAGGGACTCATTTCCAAGCAAATATAAAAAACACTGTTGATATGAGAACCTTTAGCAGGTATTGTTTTATAATTTTTTTTAAGGAGATTAAAAAATGGACAAACACGTTCTTTTCATGCTCAACCCATGGGTTGAAGAAAATAACCAGGGACCTTTTTACTGTCCGGACTGCGGGGTTGTGGAGGGCTTTTTTGCCTATTCGCCTGAAGTCAGAAACAACATTGAAATCATTTTTGTTGAGTATGAAAGACCCCGCCAGCAGGTCATTGATTATCTGGGCAAGGAAAATCAGGGCTGCCCGGTCCTGGTTCTTGATGCCGGGGCAATGCTGGTGCAAGGAGCCAAAAAGAGTCTGACAACAGGGAGGGCATTTATTGATGATCCAGGAATGATTTGCGATTACCTTGGAAAAGTCTTCAATGGGGTCAGGCCGCATCCTTGAATAAAAGTTTCAGGCCATGGATGCCATCATTGATCTTAAGGTTTTAATATGGTTTTTTTCTTCAGCAATGATTTTTTTTAACCCGGTTTTGATCTTTTCTTGTTCAACAAACATTTCAAGAAGCTCGTAAAACAGGATGGTATCATTTTCAAAACTGATAAAAGTTTCTATAAGATCGGGAACCGTTGATATGTCATTGAAATTCACCTCATCAAGGGAGAGTGTATTTTCTCCCATCATGTCCTGCAGCACCTGTGGAACCATTTTTTTAAGATAGGCTTCAGCCATTTCAAGGTAAAGGGTGTTTTTTTGATCTGCAAACCATCTGCCGTGGGCAGCCTCTTCATTGGCCATCCATTTGAGCATGCTGTTTAACTCCAGTGGGTTGCTTTTTTTTATAGCCTTATTGTAAACCGCTTCTCCGTTTTCTTCCATTTTTATGGCAATTTCAAGAAGATCATCCATGGTGAACATCTGTGTATTTCCTTCTCTGGTTTTCAGTCCAGTCGATCCTGCTCATCAGCCCTCTGATGATTTTAACGTCCCTGGCGGTGAGACCTGCTGCACCAAAAAGCCGCCGAAAGGTTCTTAACAGGTGCTCCGGGTTTTGTTTGTCAAGATAGTCGATGTTTATCAGGCTTTCTCTCATATGGGCAAACATGTGTTCAATTTCATTGCCTGTGGCAAGTTTTTCAGGCTTGGGATCAGAAAAATTCTTTCTGGTGTCAGACATTAAAGAGACTTCGTACAGCAACACAGCCAGTGCATGGCTCAGGTTCATGGACGGGTAAGCATCATGGGTTGGAATGGTGATAAAATGCTGGCAGAGATCAAGGTCTTTTGTTTCAAGTCCTGTGTCCTCAGGGCCCAGTACCAGGGCACAGTTTTCTGTCTGATAGGTCTGGTTTAATTTTTCGGCAGCGCCGGATGGCGTAAAAAAATTATTCCGGTATTTGCCGAACCTGCGCGTTGTGCCAAAGGCAACCTGTATATCGGACAGGGCGGATTGAAGATCCTCAAAAATCATGGCGTTTTCAAGAATGGTATATGCACTTAAGGCCATTTTTTTTGCCAGAAGGGATTTATAATGTTTTGTGGGGTTTACAAGGCGCAGCGTTGTAAACCCGAAATTCATCATGGTCCTGCAGACAGAGCCGATGTTAATGGGTCCCTGGGGTTGAACAAGAATGATTGAAAAATTTTCAGGCATCATTTTTCAGTGTCTTTTCTGCTGTTTTCTTTTGTATCCAGGATCAGGGTGACAGGGCCCTGGTTGATCAGCAAAACATCCATCATTGCCTGAAAAACACCTGATTGGGTCACAACACCCAGCCGGGTTGCCTGACCGATAAAATAGTCATAGAGATCGCAGGCTTTCCGGGGTGGTGCAGCCTTTATAAAAGAGGGCCGCCTTCCTTTGCGGCAATCTCCCAGAAGGGTAAACTGGGACACCACCATCAGTTCCCCTTTTACATCCTTGACCGAACGGTTCATCTTGCCGGCATCATCTTCAAAGATGCGCAAATTGATGATTTTTTCCACTAAAAAATCCGCATCCTTTTTTGTGTCATCTTTTTCCACACCCAGCAATACCAGCAGTCCGCTGCCGATATTGGAAACAACGGCATCATCAACTGTTACCTGGGATTTTTTTACCCGTTGAACAACGGCTTTCATTGTCTATCCTTTTTAAATATCAGGTCAGAAGTCTGGGTTCCGGCCATTTTGTTCCAAATCCATTTGCTTTTAATATTTGGATGGCCTTGTCAACATGGTTGCCGGCTTGTTTTACACCATGGGAATCATCCCCTGGAACAGCAGGAATACCCAGTTTTTTTGCTGTTTTTAGGATTGAGGATGTGATATAGGGCTCTGTCTCACCCCTTGAAAGGGGCCGCAGATTAAAATCCATGACAAGGTTCAAGGATTTGATCAGCGTAAGATTCCTCATGATTTTCTCATGGATGCCCGGGAGCAAAAGCCGTTTCTTATAGTGATCATCATAGATCCTGATCAGATCAAAATGGCCGACCACAAAAGGTTTAAGCGCTTTTATCATTTCATGCTGCTGGTCAAAATATTTTTCATACATACGGTCAATGGAGCCGCACATTAAAACCGCTTTGTCATAGTCTTTTTTTGAATAATCAAAACAGATATCATCAACATGGTGGACAGACCCCACGATGTAATCGGGCTGAAACCTTGAGATCAGTTTTGTTATATGATCCACATAGCCGGTATAGGTTTCTGTTTCCATTCCAACAAAAATACGGATTTTTGATGCATATTTTTTTTTCAGGGTGCCAAGGTTTTTAATATAGTCTTCAAACCGTTTATAAAGATCAGCTGCCGTAAGATGAAGGTTTTTTTCATCCGGGTACAAAAAATGGTCATTGATTGGCGGGGCATGTTCAGTAATCCCGACTGTTTTAAATCCAAGTTCAATATATTGCTGGATGATATCTTCCAGCAGATCCTTGGCATGGCTGCAATACTGGCCGCTGTGGCCGCCGTGAAGCGAGATGAGTGTTGTTGTGTCCATGAAAGGGAACCTACCATCAAAAACAGGTTAAAATCAAGTGTTTCATAATCGTTGGATCAGATATAAAAAAGTGGGTAACCGGCTTAAGGATTTGAGTTTATAAAAATCATACAGCACCTGGCGGGAGGGATGGTCGAATTTTAAGGGAGACAGGTAGATGCATCCTTTGGGTTTTGGTCTGGCAACCGTTTCTCTGATCAAGGCCATTAAGGCCTTATAGTGGGAATCCGGAAGGGTGTCATCCATGACAAAGTTGCAGGTGATTTCGATATTGGAGAACCTATCATTTATCATCTGTGCTTTTTCAAAGGCAAGGCCCACCTGTTTTTCGGTAATGGGTTTGCCGAGAAAATCCAAAGTGGACTGGTCATAGGATTCAAGCCCGATGTTGATAAAGGTTTGAAAGGGAAGAGGATTGAGATCTTCAAAAAAAGTCCTTTTGGCACTTAAAAAAGAATCAACACTGCCAAACAAAAAAAGATAGTTGCCTTTCATGTAGGATGCCTGGAATTCAAATGCTTCCCAGGCATCCTGCACTGTTTTTAAGATCAGTTCAGGTGAAGCGTTTAATGCATCATGCTCTCCTAGGAACAGGGCGTTGAAATTGACAATGTCTTTATTGTACAGGCGTTTGAGCCGGCTGACCTGGCCTGAGATATCCTGTCTGGATCTAATAGAGACTTCCTTTTTGTTTTTCACCTTGCAAAATCGGCATTTATACAGGCATCCGTCACAGATAGTTATGGGGATAATATTATAGTCCACATGCCGGGCATCCGGCGGCATTACCGTCACCCGTGATCCGGATATGTCAAACAGGTTTTGGGCCTTTTCCTGTAGTATTTCAGGTGTTTTTTCCCTGACCGCATGGAGCCATCTTGAAAAATTTTCCGGCATATTGGCGGCTGGCAGTTGAGATATGATCTGATGCCAGTTTCTGATAATTTCATTGATGGCTTCTTCCTTGAAGGGCTTGCCGCCGAGAAGGGAATTTGTAGGGTACACAAGATTTGGCAGATAATATTCGCCCAGCGCCTCGTACACCCCGGAATATCCGCCGGTGGAATAATAGACCCAGTCATTTCCCATGGTTCGTTTAAGCCATTCGGACGGATCAAGCCAGTTTTTGCCCCTGGATTTCGCCTGCCGGATTTCATGATTCAGATTGAATTCAAACAGATAATCACGGGTTTTGAGCCTTGAAAAAAGACCGTATTTTACAGGAAAGCTGACCTTTTCATATTCATTGCTTCCCCGGCAGTTCAGTTCAATTGAAAAATCTGCAGACTCAAAGGTTTGCGGCAATGTGTTTTTTATTTTCAATGATTCAAAAGACTCCATATTTTTTATGTTCTTGTGTTTACAATTGAAACCAGGACTTGGCAATATTTTTTTAAAAGTGTTGTTTAAATTTCATGAGATATGATAGGATAAGTCTATGCTTTAAATGTTCTGATTCTTAATTGATACCATCCGCTTAATTAAATTACCAGGTGATGAAATGAAACAAGCCTTGGATGTTTTAAAAGTAATGGTTTTCAGTATCATGATATTCAGCCTTTTTTCTGTGATGTGCGGCTCTTTTTCCTCTTCAGCTGATATCGGCGAAACCGGTGGGGTTAAATCCATTGAAAAATTTCGTAATCCATTGGAAACCAGCAGCGATTTTCAAGAGCCCTCTTCTTTGTTGAAACCCATAATCTGGGTGCTGGGCATCATTGCTGTCATTGCCGTGATAATCGCCGTGATAAGTGTGAAAAAGCACGGGGATATTAAAAATACCTTGGCAGAACAGCGTAGGCTCCTGAAAAAAAACAAGGAAAAATACAAACTGCTGGTCGAGAATGCTGATGACGGCATTCTGATTGTTCAGAATCTTGTATTCAAGTATGTCAACAAACGGGTGTATCAGATCATGGGACTCTCACAGGAGGACGATATTTCAAATAACCTGGTGGATTATATATTTCCGGATGATTTGAATATTGTGCTGGAAAGTTATGAAGAAACAATGCTGTCCCATAACCCTGAGACAAATTTTAAAGTCCGGCTGTTAACTCCGGACAAAAGTATCCTATGGGTCCATATCCGGTCAGTCCCGGCAGTATGGGATGATGAACCGGCCAACCTTTTGTTTATGCGGGACATCACACCCCATAAAATCATGGAGCAGGATCTGCAGCAGGCCCAGCGGATGGAGGCTATCGGGGCTTTGTCAGGCGGCATTGCCCATGATTTTAATAATATTCTAACCACCATTATCGGGAATGCTGAAGTTGCCTTGATGGATTTGTCTGAGCAAGCACCGGGAAAAAATGAGTTTGAGCAGATTAGGGAGTCCGGTTACAGGGCAAGGGATCTTGTCCGTCAGATTTTGACCATCAGCAGGGAAGACACCATGGATGTCCAGCCGTTGTATCTTTCTCCCATTATAAAAGAAGCCTTAAAACTTTTAAGGTCAACCCTGCCGACAAATATTAAAATCATTGAAAAAATTGATAAACACCTGAACCTGATAATGGCAGATTCAATCCAGATGTATCAGGTGTTCATGAACCTGTGCACCAATGCCAAGCATGCAATGGAAAAAGGAAACTCTCCCCGCCTTGAGGTGGAATTGCAGAATGTGACCGTTCGCCCCACAGATCCGGAAGCTTCCAATGAATTAAAACCAGGTCACTATGTAAAACTGAGTGTAAAGGATAATGGTACGGGAATTGATCCAAATATTGAACAAAAAATATTTGAACCCTATTTTACCACAAAAAATAAAGAAACAGGAACCGGTCTTGGCCTTGCAACAACCCTGGGGATTGTAAAGCAGTTTGGCGGGCATATCACCGTTGACAGCGACCCGGGCAAAGGAACTTGTTTTAATGTTTTTCTGCCTGTCTGCGACATTAAAAATCCTGATGACCGGGAGTCCCAAAAAAATGTTCCGGTTGAAGGTGAGGGAAAGATTTTATTTGTGGATGATGAAAAGCAAATCACCATCATTGCAAAAAAGATGTTTCATACCCTCGGGTTTTCAGTGATGACAGCCAATTCAGGAAAGGAGGCCCTGGAATGTTTTGCCAGAGCCCCTGATTTTTTTGATCTGATGATAACAGATCTTGCCATGCCGGAAATGACAGGGGTAAAACTTGCAAAAGAGGTGATGAGAATTCGCCCCGGATTTCCTGTGATCATGTGTACCGGTCACAGCGACACCTTTGATGAGGCAACGGCAAAAGAATCGGGTATTATGGAATATATTACCAAGCCCTATAACCTGAAAGAACTGTCTGTTCTTGCCTTAAAATATATTAAGAAAATCAAAGCTGCCTGATCTTGACGCAGTCTGATAAATTCAGTATTCCTATTTAATTTGATCATAGGAATGCCGTATGTTGAAGATTCTGTTTCTTGAACCGTTTTTTGGCGGCTCCCATAAGGATTTTGCTTTGGGGTTTGAATCCTTTTCCTGCCATGACGTGACACTGGTGACACTTCCGGACAGATTCTGGAAATGGCGCATGAGAGGCGCGGCCCTTTATTTTGTGAGTCACATCAAAGATATTTCAGGATTTGATGCAATTATCACTACGGATATGCTGGATTTAACAGATTTTCTGGCCCTTGCAGGCAAAAACCTTCCGCCTGTATTAATGTATTTTCATGAAAATCAATTATCCTATCCCCTGGCACCGGATGAAAAGCGTGATTTTCACCTGGGATTTACCAATATTGTTTCTGCCGTTGCTGCGGACAAGATCCTCTTCAACTCCAACTTTCATTTCAATGAGTTTATCGGTTCAGCAAGCCGGTTGATCAAACAGATGCCGGATTTTAAACCCAAATGGATGATTGAACAGATCCAAAAAAAAGCCGAGGTGGTTTATCCGGGATGCCGGTTTGAAAAAGGTGGGGTAGATTTTGAGAATCGGGAGGTCAATCCTCCCCTGATCATATGGAATCACAGGTGGGAATATGACAAGAATCCTGAGTTTTTTTTTGATGCCCTGAACAGCATAAAAGAAAAGAACATCCCGTTTTCTCTTGCTTTGCTGGGAGAAAATTATAATGAGTTTCCAAATATTTTTAATCATGCCAAAGAACGATTTAAAGATCAGCTGGTTGTCTGCGGGTATGTTGAGGAACAAAACAAGTACCTGTCATGGTTAAAAAAAGGTGCTGTTGTGGTAAGCTGCGCCATACAGGAGAATTTCGGCATTTCCATTGTCGAGGCAGCACGATACGGCTGCATCCCCCTGGTTCCCGATAGATTGTCCTACCCTGAAATCATGCCGCAAGATCTTCATGCTACTGTTTTATATCTAACAAAACAAGATCTGGTAGAAAAGCTGGAAAACATGCTGCTAACCTATCAAAAAAACCTGCCGCTGCAAAAAAGATTATCCAATCATATGGAACAGTTTTCATGGGAAATTATGGTAAACCGCTATGATACAGCCTTGGAAGAAATGATCCATAAGAAAAAAAATACCCTCACTAAATAAAATTTTACTTTTCCACTGGTCTCGCACTGCAATATATTCTATACTCTTTTTTGCAAAAATTGAAGGGAGCATTCAATGCCAAATCCAGACAGAGCAAACATAAAAAAAAAGCCCGATCGGCAAACCCCTGATCAATTGTCCATACAAGCAGTTGATGAAGTCGATCAATTAACAAAGCGGGAAATCCAGGCTCCGTTGGCCGCATGCCTGATACGGGAATTTGCAGATCATCTCGGGTTTAAAGAAGCACTATCCATAGCCACAAAAGCGGTGAAAAAGGATGCGAAAAAAACTGGTGAAATCATGGCTGATCAATATGGGGATACGATTGATGATCTATTTTGCATCGTTAAAGAAGTGTGGTCTTCAGGAGGGGCAATTGACTTTGAAATTATCGAAAGAACAAAAAATACACTCAGATTTAACGTTGTCCGTTGCAGTTATGTTGATCTCTACGATAAGCTTGGATTGAGAGATTTTGGCTTTTGCCTTTCCTGTAGTCGTGATGCTTCTTTTGCAGAAGGTTTTAATCCAAAAATAAAGTTCAAACGCAGCCAGACGATTATGCAGGGGGCATCATTCTGTGATTTGTGTTTCACTTTCCTATGATCGGGATAGGAGTCCAAGAATTAAAATACACTCTTTTTCCTTTTAGGATACATTTTTTTTAAAAACCGGTTTTGAAAAATGAACCGCTATGTGTTAATGATATTCAACAAGAATAAAATATCAAATCGTCTGTTTACTGAAAAGGAGTGGTGAATATGGATGCACAACTTTACAAAAAGGTGATCAAGGATGCTATAGCAGGCGAGATTGAAGCCAAAGAATTTTATCTGAAAATTTCAGAAAGAATAAAGGATTCATATCTCCAGGAATTGTTTGAAGGGTTTTCTAAAGAAGAAGAAGCCCATGCGAAAATTTTATCCGCATTGCTGGATAAAGGCAAAATCAAACTATCGATCTTCAGCGGAACACAGGATTATAAAATTTCAGAAACCATTGACATGCCGGAAGTGTCTGAAAATATGGATTTGAAGAACGCCATCGGCCTTGCCATGAAAAACGAAGAGCTTGCCATGCAAAAATACCAGAAACTGGCCCGGGATTGTGATGATCTTGAATTGAAATCGATTTTTAACAATCTTGCAGCAATGGAAAAAGACCATAAATATAAAATGGAACAAAGCTTTGTGAATGTGGCTTATCCTGAAGTCTGGTAATTAAAAAGGCTTGATTCTGTCGGTTTCTTTCTTAATTTATAAAAAGGAACTTGGACCCGATATAACAAGGACAGGATCATGCCTTTTGTCAAAATACAAGGATTGCCAGGTAAGTTATACCTGCCTGAAATGCAGAAGAATTGTCAGAAAAAACATCCCTGCAAAGACTGCTATTGCTGTGAACATTGCTCTGATGACCGCTGCCGGGTCTGTAGGGACAAGACCGAACCCAAAAATAATTTAACCTACCAGGATTAATGGTTCAAACCAATGAAGACAATGCGCTCCTTTTTTTATTTCATATTTATTTCATAAAATATTTTTTTTGAGCCAAAGCTTTGTGCGCTTTCCATATAGCTTTCAGACATGGTTTGAATTGCCTGTTGAGTTTCCATCTTGTTCTGGTAAGTTTTTTTAACCTTGCCGGGTGAACCTGTGACAAGTGAAAAAGGTGGAATAATTGTCTTTTCAAGGACAACAGTACCGGCGGCAACCACAGAACCCCTGCCGATCACAGCCTGATTCATAACAATTGATCCCATGCCGATCAGGCAATCATCTTCAATCGTGCAACCGTGAATAACACTTCTATGACCAATGGTAACGGCGTTTCCAATTTTTAATGGGATGTGTATATCGGCATGGCAGACACAAAGATCCTGTACATTGGTTCTTTCTCCGATACGGATGGTATCCAGGTCACCGCGAAGAACTGAATGAAACCAGACAGAGGAGTTCTTTTTAATATGAACATCACCAATGATTTGAGCTGTGGGAGCGATAAAAACAGATGGATGCAGGCTTGGCTTAACATCCTTATATGAATATAGTGTCATGATTTACCCTTGTTTGTTTAAAAGATATTTTTTTAAGTTTATCATGAAATAATCTATAATATGGTATGGTTTTTAATAATCTTTTTGGAATGTTTACTATTAAATTGTAGAGGGGTTTGTGGTATAGATGCTTATACAATTTTTCAAATAAAAAACAGATGCAGAAGTTAAGATGAAATTAAAATGAAAATTACTATTGCAATCAACGGGTATGGCAGAATAGGGCGCTGTATTACCAGAGCCTTGTATGAATCAAAAAAATTTTATGACAAGATTAATCTTGTTGCCATAAATGAGACAGCTGATGGAAAAACGATTTATCATCTGACAAAATATGACTCAACCCATGGCAGGTTTCCGCTGAAAGTTGAAAATGGAAAATCAGACTTAATTATTGGCCAGGACCGCATAAAAATATTTCAGGAAAAAAACATTGTCAATCTTCCCTGGAAAGATCTGAAGATTGATGCAGTCCTTGATTGTACCGGTATCTATAATGACAGACAGGCTGCAGAACTGCATCTTCTTTCAGGTGCAAAAAAAGTGATTTATTCCCAGCCGGCAATAGATGAAATGGATGCCACCATTGTATATGGTGTAAACCATCACATATTAAAAAAAGAACACACCATGATCTCAAATGCTTCGTGCACAACCAATTGTGTTATCCCGGTTCTTCATGTACTGGACCAAAGCCTTGGAATTGAAAGCGGATCCATTACCACGATTCATTCTGCCATGCATGATCAGCCTGTAATTGATGCCTATAATTCCGATTTAAGGAAAACACGATCTGCGTTGCAATCCATAATTCCGGTGAATACAGCTCTGGAAAAGGGAATTTCAAAAATTCTGCCCACTATGGAAGGTAAATTTGAAACTCTGGCCATCAGAGTGCCCACCACCAATGTTTCCATCATGGATATTGCACTTCTGGTAAAAACAGATACAGACATAAAAACCGTTAATAAAGCTTTAATCAACGCATCTGAAAATCAATTAAAGGATATCTTAGGCGTGACGGATGAGCATCTGGTTTCCTGTGATTTTAATCATGATCCCCGATCCAGTGTCATTGACCTTTACCAGACCCGGGTCAGTAAAAAACGTCTGGTCAAAGTCCAGGCCTGGTTTGATAATGAATGGGGATACTCAAACCGGATGCTGGACACCACGATTGCCGCATTTGAAGCAAGATAGATCCGGTTTATGAAGCAAGCGCCATCAGTTTTTTTGTGATCTCTTTCAATTCTTCAGGGATCTTGGTGATATCGTCAAAAGGGCGTTTCCCATTTCTGTCGGCAGTGATTATTTCATCCATTTCAGGCATGAAACCTAAAATAGTGTAATCCTTCATGCTGTCTTTTATCAATTGCTTATCTGCTTCAGATTTGATCCTGTTTCCCAGTATCACAATGTTTTTAATCCCGATATCCCGGCCAAGCTTTCTTATTTTGTCTGCTGCCACACGGCTTCTTTTTCCAGGGTTTACAACCACAATAAGGGCATCCACAGATCCTGAGGTGGCTCGTCCCAGATGCTCAACACCGGCCTCCATATCCATGACCACAACTTCATTCCTGGCTAGAACAAGGTGGTTCATCA
>JAHJLN010000172.1 GCA_018821715.1 Pseudomonadota bacterium
CATTGCTGCCCTTTTCATAAACGGCAAAATGCCGGGTCTCCTGATACAGATATTTTCCGTTCACCTCAGCCAGAAATGAAACCGTTTTTTTATCTTTATCAAACGAGATCGGGTGTTCTTTTGTCAGAGAAGGTCCGGCAAAGGCATTGACAGTGCAAAAAAATAATAAACCTGCAATAAATAAAAGTTTTTTCATTCTATTCTTATTCCTTTTTTTTCTTGATGGTGTTGTAAATGACAGGGATTAAAGAGACCAGAACAATCAGCGCAAGCCCGATAATCAATTCAATGGAGATTCTGCCCTGGAAAAGATCCGGAATCGAGCTTGAAAACACAATAAATGCAATGCAGGCCGGCAGCATGCAGAAAAATGTGGCTATCATGTAATGGGTGAATTTAATGTGTGTCAGCCCAAAGGCGTAATTTAATAAATTAAACGGGAAAAGGGGAATCAGCCGCGTCAGGGCAACCACCTTCCACCCGTGTTTTTCCACATTGTCCTGAAGCTTGATCCATTTAGGCCCCTTCAGTTTTGATTCAATAACTTCTGAAGAGATATACCGGGAGATTAAAAATGCGATCCCGGCCCCTGCGGTTGCACCGGTAATGGTATACACAACCCCCCAGACCGGACCGAACAAGATACCGCCGGCAATGGTGATGGGAAGGCCAGGCAAAAACAGTGCCGGTGCAACGGCATACAGCAGCATATAGATCACCGGGGCCAGGGCCCCGCTTTCTTGAATAAGATAACTTAAGTTTTCCGGGGCCAGGTATTCCTGAATTCCTGCCATTCTCAGCCCTGCAATGGCCGCAAGGATCAATCCTGCAAAGAGCAGTTTTAATCCTAAAGGGTTCTTTTTTTCTGTCACTGAAGAAAAAGGTCTCTCCCGGACGGTTTTTGCCGGCATTTTTTTAAGTTTCTTTTTTATCTTGAGACGGTTCAGATAGGTGAACGGGGCTTTGGACACAGTTGCCTTTCCGGCCATGGTTTTTTCAGGGTCAAACACCAGGTCCAGAACATGGAAGGTGTCTGCATTATTTGAAAGAAGATTCACGCAGCCGGCACAATAACTCACAATTTTATGGGATCGGGTCTCCGTCTTTCTTTTTTGAGTCCAGGTCCTGGCAAATCCGGGTGAAGCGCAGGCAGCAGCGCCCCCTTCTCCGCAGCAAAACGTCTTTGCCCTTGTGTGTGGGGTGTCAATAATATTAAGTCCCCGGGCCTTTACAACAGACCGGACCGAATTCTGGATGCTTTTTTCAAACCGCACCGGGCAGGGATCATGAAGGGTGATGCTGCCGGAAACGGTTCTGTTGTCATCAAGCCCGTATTGGGACAGAAGATCATATACGGTTTGCAGCTTGAACTCTTTGCCATAGGTATTAAAAATCTTATGGCAGTTGGGACAGGCGACAATAACGGTTTTGACATTGTGTTTGATAAGAAAGGATTTCATTTCAAAAAACATATCATTAAAATAGTCCTGCCTTCCAAGGTCATGGGAGGATTTGGTACAACAATCCAGTACAACGCCCAGGTTTTTAATCAGTTTTTTCAGGTATGCATAGGTCTTTAAGGTGGTGTCAAAGCGGGTGCCTGTCAGTGTGCAGCCGGGGAAAAAAATCGTATCGCAGTTTTCAGGCAGACTGTAAAGACTGTATTTTTCTGACATGCCTTTTTTTTCATAGTTTAAAAGGCCTTTGTATTCTGAAAAATCAACCTGACTTTTTTCAACCGCCTGCCGTCTGAAGTCAAGGAATACAGCCCCGGGATCTAAATTGCGGGGGCAGACAGCAGTGCACAGTCCGCAAAGACTGCATTCAAAAGAAACGGCCCGCCATCTGTCCGGATCGGTTCTGTGGTTTTTAGCAATGGTTCCCGGGTTTCCGTAAGCTTCAAGAAAGGCACATTCTTTTTTACAAATGTTGCAGCCGTTACAGATGTCAATCATTGCATCGGCCATAGAAACCGGAAGAACTAAATCACTGGCAGTAGTTGAATCTCTAAACATGTCTTTTCCTTAAACCTTTTTTAAGCCTTAATGTTTAAGGCAGACCGTCTGTTTAGTCAAAGTGATACTTTTAATGCAAAATTTAATCCCTATAGAAAAAACTGATACCAGGATAAAAAAAGAGGTTATGACATCATCAGCCCGTACAGATTTGCTATCAGATCTTTTGGTCCTGAAGCAAGCATGCCGTTGTGCAGTGATTTTAAAACTTCACGGATAATGGCGGTTTTAGGGGTGGGAGACTGCATCTGGATTTCAATGGTTTTAATATCCATCACCAGTTCTTCCAGTTGCGGATATGTCAACCGGGTTTGATCAATACCGGCCTTGATATCCTGCACAATTTTTTCTACGGCTTTTTTTGCCTGATCGTCCAGCACCGGACCGGTGCCCAAGCGAAGAGATGCATCAGGCTTCGGGGCAACCGTTATCTCCAGAACTTCCAAACCCTGGTCGGTGATGCCGATACCGCCGGAAAGCGTTTTCAGTTCTGCAAAACCCTGGATATATAAGTCTTCTGCCATTGAGGCGGCATCTGTTTTTCCCATGCCCAGGGATTCCCCCACATCATACATGGATACCTGGGCTTGAGTATCTCCCCCGGTCATGGTGTAGAGTTCAAATAAATAGGCTTTTGTTTCAGGGGTATCAAGATCCATTGTTTTAATCCTTTGCTTGAAGAGATTTCAATATCTGCATATCTTATCATGACCGATCGACCAAAGAAACTGTTAAAAAAGCAAGTCCTTTAGTTGATGAGACCCTGTCAGGCAAGATTTATTCCCCGCAAAAAAATGATTGTCATACCCCATATTGACATCCCTGCGGTTAAGCGGTAGGCTCATCTTCAATCACCGCACCGCTTTAAGGACTTTTTATGGGATTTTATACCACTATCGTTCTGCCAAAACTGACCCACTGGATCTGCAGCCAGAACGATATTGCAAGACAGCGGGAAAAACTGGTACCCCGGGCAAAAGGAAATGTCCTGGAAGTCGGGATGGGGTCAGGGCTGAACCTGCCCTTTTATGATCCCGATAAGGTCAGGCCGATAGCAAATCTCATAAAAGAGAGCAAATTTAAAATCAAACACCTGGACACAATGTACAGCAGCCCTGTGAAAATCATCAGTTTTAATTACCAGGGAATTGCTGTCCAGGGATAATCTTATAATCAAAGCGCTTGAGGAGAGTTTAATGGAAAACAATATACACGAGCTTCTGGCAAGGCACCTGGCCATGACAGGGCTGCCCTTTACAGACGGGCTTGTCGACATCTTAAAAGAAAATTTTACTACGAATGAGGCAAAAGTCGCCATGATGCTTCCGGCAACCGACATACCGCTGAAGCCCGTAACTATAGATGAAATGGCATACCCCGATGATATGGATCGAAAATTTATCGCTGAAACCCTGGAGAATCTGGCAGCCAGAAAGCTTATTTTTTCGAGCAGCACTGAAACCCGAAAAAGAGGGTATGCCCTCCATCAGGCAGGGTTTGGATTTCCCCAATCCTTTTTCTGGACCGGTAAAAAAACAGCGTATGCCCTTAAAATGACAAAACTGGTTTTAAAATATTTTAACCGAACAGTAACCCAACAGGCTTTTGGCGGCATGAACACAAAAGCCTACCGCTATATCCCGGTCCACCGGTCATTGAAACCCGATGTACAGGCAGTTCTTCCCCACGACAGGATGGATCAGGTGCTTGATACGGCAGAACGGTTTGCGGTTGCCCACTGTTCCTGCCGGGTACAGGCAGGATTGATGGAAAGAGCCTGCGATCACCCGCTTGAAGTCTGCCTTAAATTTGATGAAATGGCAGATTACCTGATCGAACAGGGACTTGGCAGAAAGATTACCCGTAAAGAGGCCAAAGACATTGTCCGCCATGCTGCCGAAGCCGGGCTGGTCCATTTTGTTGACAACGCGGCAGGTAAGGTGAAACACAATTGCAACTGCTGCGGCTGTTCCTGCTGGAATGTCGGGATGATCAGAAGACGCAGGATCCCCAGGGATGAGTTGATGGCGGTTTATTTTATCAGAAGGACAGACCCGGATCTTTGTACGGGATGCGAAGCCTGTTTTGATATCTGCCCTGTGGCTGCCATTACGCTTGAGGAGGGGATGGCAAGGGTCGATGAAAACTGGTGTATCGGCTGCGGGGTCTGCGCCGTAAAATGTGAATTTGATGCTGTAAACATCCTCTACCGTAAGGACCCAAAAGCGATCCCAACAGATTTTGAGACGCTCCACAAACTGATCCGTGAACAGGACGGGCGCTGAATTGTTTATCTTTCGACCCCCAAAAGTGGCTTTTTCTTATGCTGAATTATTGTTCTCCGGGGTGGCCCACAGAATATGCTCCTTGTTTATAAACAAGGTGTCATGTTTTTCAGCAATTTTAACGCCGGGCTTCTGCATTGTTGAATTCATCAGAATCAAAAAGGGTTCACGGTCACTGCTGATCAAATCACTTAATCTGTTGTAACCCGGATCTCTGTCTAAATTGACACAGGCGCTTATTAACGTTCCATCCACCATGGAAATTTTGATTGTACGCGAATTGATATCTTTGCAGATTTTTTGTTCATTCATGACAAACTCCTTTAATTTAAAAAGATGAAAATTTTTTGACTATGGTAATTTAGGAAGTACAGCCTGACCAAAAAAATGTCAACTTAACAAAAAAAAGGCGAAAAAATACAAACAGCAATGAATTTGAGCAAACAGGCGCATTACTTCTGCTGGTCTTCGGGTGTGGCCCACAGGATGTGCTCTTTGTTGATGAATAAGGTTTCGTGTTTTATTGGATTGTCAAAACCCGGTTTATACATTGTCGAATTTATCAGTACTAAAAAGGGTTCACGATCACTGCTGATTAAATCGCTTAACCTGCTATAGCCCGGTTGCCTGTCAATATTGATACTGGCATTTATTTGAGTGCCGTCCACAAGGTTAATCCTGATGGTACGGGTATTCATGTCTCTGAAAAATTCATGGTCGTCCATGGTGACCTCCTTTTAATTAAAAAATAAAGAAATTTGAAGGATATGTTAAGTCAAAAATAATATCAGTTTCAAAGTGTGTCAACCTAGGATTTTAAAGGCGCAAACAACATTTTTATTAACCAATTGAAAATATGAAAAAAAATTTATAGGATGCATTAAGGCGTTATCATCTGGATTTTAAAATGAATGATATTACACAAAAGAAGCTCAAGAACCTTGAAGCTGCCCGCAATCTGGCGGAGCAGAAATACCATCTTATCACCAGTGCCACCATTGATGCGATTATCATGATAACGCCACAGGGTAAAATATCTTTCTGGAATCCAGCGGCAGAAAAAATATTTGGTTATAAAAAACATGAGATTATGGGCAAGGACCTTCACCTGATTGTTGCACCGGGAAAATACCATGCCCCTTATAAAAAAGGCTTTGAAACATTCAAACTGACCGGCAAAGGCCCTCTGATCGGCAGGCTTTTAGAACTGACCGCCATTAAAAAAAATGGTACTGAATTTCCCATCGGCTTGTCCCTGTCTGCAGCCAAGGTGGATAACGCCTGGATCAGCATCGGGATTGTCAGGGACATCACCCAGAGAAAAATAGATGAAAAAGCCCTTCAGAACGCGCACATGATTCTTGAAAAAACCGTAGCGCAACGAACGGTTGAACTCAAGGCTGCCAATGCAGAGCTTTCTGAAGCCAATGTCGCCTTAAAGATCCTGTTAAAAAAAAGCAGCGAGCAGGGCAATGAAATTGAAAAAAAGGTCCTGAATAATCTTGATAATATTGTGTTGCCCTATCTTGAAGAACTCTTGTCCCGGTTGAAAAACGAAAATGATCGATCTTTATGTCTCACCATTCAAAAGAACCTGGAACTTTTAACATCTTCGTTTGGCCGGACACTGTCTTTGACATACCGCAGCCTGACCCCCCGGGAAATACAGGTGGCTGATCTTATCCGCCACGGCAGGTCAACAAAGGAGATGGCACAGCTCCTGGGTGTATCCGGCTTTACCATTGAAACCTATCGGGGCAATTTGCGCAAAAAATTTGACCTGAAAAATAAAAAAATGAACCTGAGAGCATTTTTAAACTCCATTAGAAATGACTAGTTTGTATCCCTGTTTTATGGTTTTTTAATCAGGGTTGCAAGTTTGGCCCAATATATTAAAATCATTCTTGAATTTTAGCAATTCACCCTAATTACAAGGAGGATTCCATGTCCGGCGAAAAACAATTTCAACAGTTAACATGCGACCCGGCGGTTCAGCAGATGCTGTCCATCGCAAAAGAAAAAAACATCCCCACTGTCTGGGACCGGTATGAACAGATGCTGCCCCAGTGCGGGTTCGGTGAAACAGGACTCTGCTGCCGTCATTGTCTCCAGGGTCCCTGCAGGATTAATCCCTTTGAAGAAGGCTCCCGGACAGGGATCTGCGGTGCCACGGCCGATGTCATGGTGGCAAGAGGGCTGGACCGTGCCATTGCAGCCGGAACCGCAGCCCATTCCGGCCATGCCAAACATCTGGCCCACACCCTTTTTAAAATGACCCAGGGAAGGGCAGATGATTATCAGATTAAAGATCCGGTAAAGCTTAAAAAAGTTGCCGCCCGTCTGAATATTGCGGTTGATGGAAGAACGGACACAGATATCGCCCGGGATGTGGCCCTGGCAGCCCTTGCGGATTTCCATGAAAAAGACACCCCGGTCCTGTGGGCCGCAACCGTTGTCACCCCTGGCCGGGTTAAGGTTTTATCAGAGCTGGGCCTTGTGCCAAAAGGGATTGATCACGAGGTCGCAGAGATCATGCACAGAACCCTTTACGGCGTGGATGCAGATCCGGTCAATCTTCTGCTTGGCGGACTGCGGTGCG
>JAHJLN010000173.1 GCA_018821715.1 Pseudomonadota bacterium
AATTAAATAGGAGCCTGATTTATAAGCAGGGCACATGCATATGCCGGCAATGTGTCAGGGTCGTTTTATTGATATTTTATTTTTTGTGGAGAAGAAATGATGAAAGTGATTTACACGGTATTGTTATCGTTATTAACCCTGACGATTGTGTGCGCCGGCCCGGTTTCTGCTGAAGAGAACCGGAAGAGCGGTGAAGTTTTTGACCTGGGAGATGTCCTTATCATGGAAAAAGGGGATGAAATCAATGCCATCACCAGTACGGACATCGTATCAGGCGATGATATTGAGATGCGGGGGAATGAGACAACCGCCGAAGCCCTTGAATTTATTCCGGGCGTGGATATCCAGATGGGCGGCAAAGGGCAGGCCAGCCTGAAGCTGAGGGGATTTGATCAAGAGGATGTCAAAGTTCTCATTGACGGTGTCCCGGCCCATGAATCCTATTTCGGTTCCCTGGACCTGGACCAGATTCCCGTGGATGCCATTGCCAAAATCAAGGTCATCAAAGGAGCCTCTTCCGTATTATACGGCCCCAATACCATGGGCGGTGTGATCAACATCATCACCAAAAAAGGCGGGAAAAAACCCTACACCAGTGTAACAACCTCCTTTGGACCGAACGATACCCAGAATTATGTTGTCAATCACGGCGGATCAAAAGAAAAGGTGAATTACTGGATTACGGCGAGTCGCAGGACAACGGATGGGTTTGAGCTTTCCGATGATTTTGATCCCAATAATTCCCGGACCGGTATCGGCACCGATTATAATGAAGACGGGGGAACCAGGGATTTAAGCTATTTTACAAAAAATACCCTGAATGCCAAAATTGGATATGAATATGATGATACGTCAAAATTCTACCTGTCTTTTGATTATCACCAGAATGAAATAGGCTGTCCCACTGAAAACAAACGCTACTGGGAATTCACCGACTGGACTCAATGGCATTTAAGCCTGGCAGGGGAACATGACTTCACCGACATCCTGTCCGTAAGGGGCAGGGTGTATTATGTGGACCATACCGACACCCTTGAAGATATCAGCTGGGATGCAAGTCATACCACCAACAAGAAATGGTTTGAAAAAAGTGCCTATGATGACTATACCCTTGGCGGTGAAGCCCAGGTCTACCTTGATTTTGGTGATGCAAGCCTCTTGAAGATGGGGGCAAGCTACATGAAGGATAACCATATCCAGCAGGATTTTTACGATGCCACCACCATGGGGGCGACAACTCTGGGGTGGCAGCCTGAGCAGGAATATGAGGTCAATATTTATTCTTTTGGTGTTGAAGATGAAGTCCGTCTCTTCAAGCGGTTGACCCTTAACGCCGGTGTCAGTTTTGATGTTCATGATCCAGTCAAGGCCTATGGCGGGATTACCCGTGATTCCGTGGAAACCTGGAATCCCCAGGCCGGGGCTTCTTTTGATGTCACTCAGGAGTTAAAGGTTTATGCCTCTGTGGGGAAAAAGACAAGATTTCCCCAGATGAAGGAACTTTACTCCACACTTAGCGGCGGGAACAGCAATTTGAATCCCCAGGAAACCATTGCCTATGAGATTGGTGCAAGCAAACGATTCGGCTCGGTACTTGATTTTTCAACAGCAGTTTTTTTCAATGATATTAAAGAAAGGATTACCACCCAGAAAGTCAGCGGTGTAACACAATACATCAACAAGGGGGAAAGCCGGATAAAAGGATTGGAAGCCCAGTTGAATCTTGTCACCCCATGGAATTTTGATCTGGGTGTGGGATACACCTTGCTGTCATCCGAAGACAAGGCCGACAATGCAAGTCCTTTTTTAAAATCCGAGTATGTTCCTGAACAGAAATTTACTTTTGATGCCAGGTATACCTTTGATTTTGGCTTGTCTGCATCATTCCAGGCCTCCTATACCAAAGATCAGATTGAATATGACAGTTCCAATAACCAGGTTCCCCTTGAAAATTTCTGGGTATGTAATGCCAGGTTGAACCAGAACATCAAACTATCGGAAAAATTTTCCACGGATTTATTTTTCCATGTCAAAAACCTGTTTGATGAAAATTATGAAGAAGGCCACGGCCCATATCCGGGCATAAGTTTTCTGCTGGGCATGAAATTGAGCTTTTAACCCGGGAAAACCTGAACATCAAACCGCCAGGCAGCAGCATGAAGACATCACGGCATGCTGCTGCCCTGGATACTGAAAGTGCAATGAAATGACAAAATCTAAACTTTTCTGGGGCTCGGTTTGTGTTTTGATCTGTATTTTTCTTTTCAGGAGTTATAAAGGGCCTGAAAAACAAAGCAGAAAGATCCAGGGCAACACCCGTATCATTACGGACATGAAAACCCGCAACTTTGCCGTGCCCGATCCCATCAGGCGTATTGCCCTCCTGGGTGGTCCCACAGGGCAGGTGGCATTCATCCTGGGGGTTCAGGACAGCCTGTGCGCTGTCACCAACACGCTGAAGATGTCAACCCTGGTCAGGGAAATGTACCCGAAAATTAAGGATCTTCCAGGGCCCAGAACCACATCGGGCAGCATTAATATTGAGGAGCTGATCCGTTCCAACCCCGATATAGCTGTTGCCGGGGATATTGACGGCAATATTGTCCTTGAAAAAACCCGTATTCCCGTAGCTTTCCTTGAAGACAGCATGGGAGAGGGAATTGTGGATATTAAAAAAGAAATTCGGTTTTACGGGTATTTGTTCAATGCTGATGACCGGGCTGAAATCTATGTTAAATTCCTGGACAGGATTACTGCTATTGTTAAGGAAAGAACAAAGGACATCCCGGTCGAATCGCGTAAAAAAGTTTTCCAGGGTTACAATCCGGGCCATCTTGTTACCCTGGGCGGCGACACCTTCATGCAGGAGCATATAGAGACTGCCGGGTGCCTGAATACGGCCAAAGCGGTGACCACCATTGGTCAGCGGACAGGGCTGCATTCCGGGCTCGCGGAAGTATCCATGGAACAGGTACTGGACTGGAACCCGGATATCCTGGTAATCAACTCCGGATCAGCTGAAGATCTTTTTGAAAATCCCCAGTGGAAAACGATCAAGGCGGTGCGGGACGCACAGATTTATCTGCAGCCGGCCGGTGTTTTCATTTTTAACCGCCCCACGGCAGAATCAGCGGTGATTTTCCCTTTATGGCTGGCTGAAAAGGCTTATCCGGAAAGGTTTAATGATGTTTGCATCAATTGCCTGGTGAAAGAATTTTATCAAATTGTTTTTGGTTTTGATCTGACAGACAGCCAGGTTGAGAATGTTTTGAACGGCACATATGAATTGAAAATGATGAAAGGAATCCGCCATAAAGGATAAATCACAACATATTCCCGGAAGGGCTGACCTGCTCTCTCCTGAAGCCTGGATCAGGTTGTTTGTTTTTATTCTGATCCTGGTGGCCTTTTTTTTCTTTGTGTCTCGGCCGGGTGGATATCCCTTTGGGTAAAACAATGAAAATCCTTTTTTCATCTGTTTTTCCTTTTGAGCAGGACTGGTCAATAACCACATATTCAGTGGTCATTGACGTGAGACTGCCGAGAATTATTGCAGGCCTGCTGGTGGGCGCCGCGCTTTCCATTTCAGGGGCTTCCTTCCAGGGCGTTTTCCAGAATCCCCTGGTCAGTCCGCACATTCTGGGTGTGGCATCAGGGGCAGGGTTCGGTGCAGCCCTGGCCATCCTTTTATTTGACAGCCTTTGGATGATCCACCTGGTGTCCTTTTTATTCGGTCTTGCATCGGTGGGCATGACCTATGCCCTGTCACGGGTATACAAGATGACCCCCGTGCTGATGCTGGTATTGTCCGGTATTGTTGTGGGGTCTTTATTTTCCGCGTTGACCTCGTTTTTAAAATATATTGCCGATCCCATGAACAAAATGCCGGCCATTGTGTTCTGGCTTCTGGGGTCATTAAACCATGTGTCCACAAGAGATCTTTTGATTACGGCACCGGTCCTTGTGGCCTGCATCATGGTGCTGCTCCTGGTCCGCTGGCGTATCAATCTTCTGGCCATGGGTGAGGAAGATGCAAAATCTCTTGGGGTCAACACTGAAGTCCTAAAAGTCGTTATCATTGTCAGTGCCACCATTGCCACGGCTTCAGCCGTATGCATCAGCGGGATCATCGGCTGGATCGGAATCATGATCCCCCACATCGGGCGGCTTATTGTGGGGCCGGATCACAAATACCTGCTTCCCATCTCCATGGTGATCGGCGCAGCATACCTTGTGGCAGTGGATACCATTGCCAGAACCGCCCTTGTCACGGAAATTCCCATCGGCATACTGACGGCCATCCTGGGTGCACCTGTATTTGCCTTTTTACTCAGAAAAAGTCAGAAGGGAGCCTGAGTCATGGCGGGCCATCTGGATATCAGCAATCTTTCCTTCGGGTATTCAGACAGTCCCCGGGACTATATTTTTTCTAACATCAGTATTGCCCTTGAACAAGGAGAGGTTTTCTGTCTTCTGGGTCCCAACGGTTCAGGCAAATCCACGTTACTCAAATGCATCTCACGACTGTTGAAACCTGCCACAGGCAATGTGGTCATTGATGGCGAGAATATCACCTCACTGAGCTCAAACCGGATTGCAAAAAAACTGGGATTTGTTCCCCAGAGCCTTGCATCCGCCTTCCCGTTTACCGTGGAGGAAATCGTGGTCATGGGCAGGGCATCGCATATCGGCATGATATCTTCGCCTTCAAAAACAGACAGGGACAAGGCCATGTCTTCCCTGGAAAAAATCAATATTGCGCACCTGGCCAAAAGGCCCTGCAACAGATTGTCCGGCGGTGAATGGCAGCTGGTCCTGATTGCTCGGGCGCTTACCCAGTCTCCCTGCGTCCTGCTTCTGGATGAACCCACTTCCCACCTGGATCTCGGCAACCAGATAAAAATTCTGGAAAAGGTGGACAGCCTGTCCAAAAAAGGCATCACCATTATCATGGCCTCCCATTTCCCGGACCATGCCTTTTTAACCGCAGACAAGGTCGGTATCCTGAAAGGGCGGTCCATGGTGGCACTGGGCCGTCCGGACACGGTATTGACCGAAGAGATCCTTTCTGCCGCCTATGGGATCAGGATCAGGGTGATCCCGATTCTTGACTCAATTAATCGAAAAATCTGTGTACCGGTATTAAGAAAGGCCACCCCATGAAGGAATCCTTATGAAGTGCATGATTAAAGCCAAATTGTATGTCCTCCTGATCGTTTCCGCTGGACTGGCGGCTGGTTTTTCTGCATCAGCTGCACTGGCATCGGTGAGCATCCTGGATGCTGCCGGCACATCCCTTGTGTTTGAAAAACTGCCGGAACGAATTGTTGTTGTAGGCCAGGCCCCGTTTATTCCCCTTCACATGCTGTATCTTTTTGAAGAAACAAAGGACCGGTTAAAGGGATTTGAAGTCAAGGTGAAAAAAAATGATGCATTTTTAGACCTGGTTGATCCGGGAATCTCGTCAAAACAACCCCTTCATTCCAATCCCGGCCCTGAAAGTGTTGCCGCTCTCAAACCAGACCTCGTCATCATCAAGGCCACGGTTGAAACCGCCATGGCAAGATCGTTAAAACCGCTTGGAATTCCTGTCATGCACGTGGGGGCAGAAACGCCGGACATGTTTTTAAAGGATATTGAAAATATCGGCCACATATTCGGGAATGAAAAAAGAGCCGGGATCATTATTCAATATTATCGTCATAAGCTTTCCTTGATCCGTGAAAAGGTCGGCACCCTGTCTATAAAAGAAAAACAAAAGGTCCTGGTCCTGGAATACAGCAATCGCGGTAAAAACCTGTCTTTAAATGTCCCTGCCCAATCCTGGTTTCAAACCCGTCAGGCCTTGATATCCGGTGGAAACCCGGTTTGGCTGGACTCGTTAAATATCACGGACGGCTGGCAGATAACGGGTTTTGAGCAGATTGCCGCCTGGAACCCGGATAAAATTTTTCTCATTGTATGGTATCAGCTCAAAGGCCCTGAAGTGATTAAACGTCTTTACCAGGATTCAAAATGGGGTCGGTTAAACGCATTGCAGCAAAACAACCTTTATCTTTTCCCCCGGGATATCTATGGATGGGATTCAGCCACCCCCAGGTGGATACTGGGTGCCCTGTGGATGGCAAAAAAAACCTATCCTCAAAAATTCGACAGGAACGAACTGGACATGAAAACCACGGTAACCGAATTTTTCAAGCTGTTGTACGGCCTGGATGAATTGACCATAACCCGTCAACTGATGCCGGAACTGGAATAGCAGGATGACGGACAAGAAAACCAGTCTTATTTTTATCCTTACGCTGGCCATGGTCATTGGATCTGTATTTTTTGGAAGATACCCGGCCCCTTATATGACCAGCATTTCAGACATGCTTTCAGATAATCTGGTCCTCAAGGTGATCACCGATATCCGTATCCCGAGAATCATCATGGCCTTTATTACCGGCATGGTACTGGCAGCTTCGGGTACCGCCTTTCAGATGATTTTCAGAAACCCCCTTGTGGATGCTGGGTTTCTGGGGGTTTCCGGCGGTGCAGCCTTTGGGGCGTCTTTGGGTATTGTTGTCCTGGGCGGGAGTGTGGCGGCTATCCAGGGGGCGGCCGCCCTGTTTGCAGTGTCCGGCCTTGCCTTTTCCTGGGTGATTGCCGTAAAAATCCGTTTTGGCGACTGGGTGCTGCGGCTGATTCTTTCCGGTATTGCCGTGTCTGCCATGTTTGCCGCAGGTACAGGGCTTTTAAAATATCTGGCAGATCCCTTAAGGGAGTTGCCGGAACTGACCTTCTGGCTTCTGGGCGGGCTCTGGGCCATTACCTGGACAGATACACTCCAGGTAACTGCCATCTGCCTTCCCTGCCTTGTGATTCTGTTTTTGTTCCGGTGGCGCTTGAATCTTTTATCCATGCAGGATGAAACCATTTTTTCCCTTGTGGCCAGTGCTTCCTGGGAAAGAATCCTGCTTCTTTTGACCGCAGTCATCGCCACCTCGGCCGTGGTGTGTAAAGCAGGACAGGTCGGTTGGGTGGGGCTGATTATCCCGCATATCGCCAGACGTTTTGTGGGGTCTGATGCCCAAAAGGCATTACCCTGTTCCCTGATGCTGGGCGGGTTTTTTCTCCTGTTGTGTGATACAGTTTCCAGGACCCTTTTGTCAGGCGAGATCCCCCTGGGGATTCTCACCTCTTTTATCGGGGCAGGGCTGTTCCTTATCCTGCTCATGAACCGGCAGCTGCAGCTTAAAAAAGGGTGATATGACAACAGCAATTTGTATTCAAAACCTCAGCTTTTCCTATGATACTCCTCAAAACCCTGTTCTGTCAGGCATGACGGTTGATCTTGCAGCCGGTACGGTGACGGCTGTTTTAGGGGCGAACGGTGTGGGAAAAACAACCCTGCTTTACCTTTTGCTTGGGCTCTATACCCCTTTTCAAGGAGATCTGCTGTTTTTTGGAAAACCCGGAACCCATTACAAAAAAAGCAGGATCAAAAAATTTATCGGAATGGTTTCACAGAATGAAACCATTCCTTTTGACCTGAGTGTTAATGCCTATGTCCTTTTGGGACGGGCGCCCCATATGGGGCTGCTCAGCATGCCGGGACAACAGGACCTCAAAGCCGCAGAAAATGCCCTGGCAACCGTTGGTATGACCCACATGGCTGACAGCGGTATTACCTGTTTGAGCAGCGGTGAAAGACAACTGGTCAATGTGGCCCGGGCCCTGGCCCAGGCACCGGATATCCTCCTCCTGGACGAACCCTGCTCCCACCTGGACCTGGTAAATTCGCGACAGATGCTGTTGTTGATGAAAAATATTGCAGAACAGGGCAAAACCGTGGTGTTTACCACCCATGATCCCAATGCTGCCGCAGCCATTGCCGACAAGGTCATGCTGCTGAAAAAAGGAGAGCTGGTGGCTTTTGGTACAGCCATTGATACCCTGACCAGCGCATTTTTGACAAAAACCTATGGGAATAGGATTGAGGTGATTCCCACCAGCCATGGACCCTTTGTAAGGGCCATATAAAAAAAATACAGGTGAAAAATGGAACAGTTGACCAACTGGAGTAAATTGTGGAAAGAGCTTTCCAAGATCCAAAACAATGCCTTTGCAAGGAAGAAACAAAACCAGGAAGACGATTTCTGGAAGCACAAGGCAAAAGATTTTGATAAAATGGTGGACAGGCGATGGGCCAAACCGGATTCATCCAGGGATTTTCTGATCAAAAAATTAAAGGCCAACCCCGGGTCAACCCTGCTGGATATCGGGGCTGGAACAGGAAAGTGGTCGCTTCTTGTCTCTTCTTCTGCATCTCGGGTGACCGCACTTGAGCCCTCCCTTGCCATGCAGGACGTGTTAAAGAAAAAAGTTAAAGAACAGGGCATCACCAATATCGATATTGTCACAGGAAGCTGGCCTGAAGATGATGTGGGCCGCCATGACTATATCCTTGCCTCCCATTCCATCTACGGCGTGGCAGATTTTAGCGCTTTTATTGAAAAAATGTCTGCAACTGCGGACAAAGCCTGCATCCTCCTGCTGCGGGTGCCGTTTGCAGACTCAGTCATGGCAATTGCCGCTCAAAAAGTCTGGGGTCAGCCCTATGACAGTCCTAATTTTCAGATTGCCTATAATCTTTTGCTGGGGATGAATATTTATCCGGACGTGGTGATGGAAGCAGACGGGTCATGGCCTCCCTGGACTAATGCGTCCTTTGACGAGGCCTTTGGCGAAATCAAAAACCGACTGGGGCTATTTGAACGCAATGAATACGATTCCTTTCTTACAGATCTTTTAATGAAAAATTTAACCCATGAAAAGGAAACCGTTGTCTGGCCTTCCGGCAACAGGTCAGCCCTTGTCTATTGGGAGGTCGGATGAAAAAAAAAGATATCTGCATCCTGATGATCATTCTTCTGATGAATGTCTGTCTTTTTTCCGGGTGTGATGTTTTCCCGAAAAAAGAGATGCAGACCCGGACCATCACGGACCAGCTGGGAAGAAACATAAAGGTCCCCGGGCACCCCAAAAAAATTGCAGCCCTCCATCATTTTGGCGGCAAAATTATATATGCCTTAAACCAACAGCACCTGCTGGTGGATCAAAGCATATACGGCAGGGAAGCAAATGCCATGGCCGGGATCGACATGGCATTTGCCGCCCTCCCAAAAATCATTCAGGCCCATGGGTATAATGTGGAAGGCCTTGTCAGTCTGAACCCGGAGATTATTTTTTCCTATGCATCCATGGATAAACTGGAACTGGACCAGTTTGAAAATGCGGGAATTCCGGTTGTGGCCGTAAAAGGGGAAACTTTTGAAGAAAGTTTTAAGGCCATCCGCCTGATTTCCGACATACTGGACTGCAAAGACAGGGGAGAGACCTATATCAAGGCTTGCCAAGACCTGCTGGAAATGGTTCAAACCAGGCTGAAAGGCCATGCACAAAAACCTGTAACCGTTATGTTTGCAGGACCCAGAAGCATCTTTTCCGTTGCAACGGGCAACATGCTTCAAAACCAGATCCTGGAACTGTCCGGAGCTGTCAATGTGGCCAGGGAATTAAGCGGATTCTGGGCAGATGTGTCCCCTGAACAGATTGCACAATGGAATCCTGATGTTATCTTTCTGGGCTCTTACCTGGATGTTTACGGCAAGGACAAGATTCTTGAAAGTCCCCAGTTCCAGACTGTGACAGCCATAAAAGCAAAACAGATATTTACCTTTCCCTCCAATGTCGGGTGGTGGGATTACCCGGCGCCTCACTGCGTTCTGGGCGTGGTCTGGTCCGCCAAAACCCTTTACCCGAAACTGTTTGAAGGCATTGACATGAAGGCAATAGCCAATGGATTTTACAAACAGTTTAACGGGCATACCTTTGAAGAACTGGGAGGCAGGCTTTATTGAATAAAAATCTGATCATTCCATGCCTTTTTTTCCCGGTTATACTGTTCATCTGTCTGTGCCTCGGACGCTACCCCATTTATTCCGGCCATGTAGCAGGGCTCGTTTTATCCTCTCTTGGCATTAAAAGCCAGTTGTTTGATGCTCCCCAGGATATGATGATGATTTTCTGGAATATCAGGGTGCCCAGGGTGATACTGAGCATTTTGATCGGTGCCGGGATTTCTACGGCAGGGGCCGTGTTCCAGGCCCTGTTCAGAAATCCCCTGGCTGCACCGGATATCCTGGGGGTGACGGCAGGCTCTGGTTTCGGGGCAGCGCTGGCCATCATGTTTTTAACCCCCGCAGCCTTTGTCATCCAGGCCAATGCGTTTGTTTTCGGCACTATGGCGGTTACCCTGGCCTATATCCTGGCGTCCATGAGCCGGGACAGTTCTCCTTCGGTTCTGGTGATTTCCGGAATTGTGATTTCCGCCATATTCCAGGCAGGGCTTTCTTTTATCATGTATATGGCCAACCCTTATGACCAGCTGGCCCAGATCGTATTCTGGACCATGGGCAGCTTTAATACTGCATCCTGGATCAAAGTTCAGGGAACAGCACCCGTCCTTTTGCCCGGGATCCTTCTGATGGTGGTTTTTTCATGGCGGTTGAACATCATGACCCAGGGAGAAGAAGATGCTATGTCAATGGGGATTCATGTGAAGCGCTGGCGGATTTTTTATGTGCTGGTGAGCACACTCATGGTGGCCTGTTCCGTGGCAGCAGTGGGAAATGTTGCCTGGATAGGGCTTATCGTGCCCCATATTGCAAGATTCCTTGCCGGTTCCGAACACCGCAGGCTCATCCCCATGACAGCAGTTCTGGGTGGTTTGTTTCTCATGATCATGGACAGTGTGGCAAGGAGTGTGATGTTGTCTGAAATCCCCATCAGCATTGTTACCTCCATATTCGGTGCTCCTTTTTTAGGGTATCTGGTAGTCACTGCCGGGAAAACCAGGGGTGCGGCATGACGCTTTCAATTGAAAATGTCAGTGCAGGGTATGGCAGAAACCCTGTGATTTCCGGAATTGATCTTCAAGTCGCATCGGGCAGAGTCTGTGCCCTCATGGGCCGGAACGGTTCGGGCAAAACAACGCTTCTGCGTTGTATCAACGGGGTGCTGCCCCTTCTTGAAGGCAGGATACAGGTCATGGGCCGGGAGATACAGACACTTGGCCGGGAAAAGATTGCCAGGATGATCAGTGTGGTCCCCCAGGTCAGCTTTTCCCCGTTTTCTTTTTCCTGCGTGGATATGGTGTTGATGGCAGGCGCATCAAGGATTAAGGCCTGGTCTGCCCCGTCAGTAAAAGAAAAACAAAAAGCCCTGGAAGTTATGGCGGAAACCGGGATAGTGCATATGGCCCAACGGGCGTTTAATTCCATATCCGGCGGGGAGCGCCAGCTTGTCATGCTGGCAAGGGGCCTGTTCCAGGATACCCCGGTCATGCTCCTGGACGAACCCACCTCACACCTTGATTTTGCCAACCAGCACAAGATCATGGCCCTGATGCGCACCCTGGCCGGGAAAAGAGGCATGACCGTGGTCATTACCCTGCATGACCCCAACCTGACCCATTATTATTGTGATGATGTCATCCTGATCCACGAGGGCGGTGTGGCTGCCAGGGGGGAAACATTAGCAACACTGACCGATGACATCCTGTCAAAAGTCCTGGGGGATAATATCCAGTGTGATGTAACAAAAAAAGGGGTTTTTGTGGTGATTCCAAAACAGATTCCCCAAAACTTGAACAAATAGGTGATGGAATGAAATGTAATTTTTGTGAACACAGGTGTGATCTGACAAAGGGGAAAAGTTTTTGCGGCATGTACAGGGATGAAGGCGGCAGTGCGGTTGAAGTTTATCCGGACAGGTGGTGCACCTATTCAGCCTCAAGGGTGGAATCGGTTCCCTTTTATCATGCCTGGCCGGGATCTCGGTCCATGATTATCGGGACCGCAGGCTGCAATTTTCGCTGCAAATACTGTTCCAATGCTTTTATTGCCTGCAGGAACCCTGCCGATGTCCAGGACGTCATGGTTGAGTTTCCGGCAGAAAAACTGGTGGCCATGGCCAAAAAGCTCGGGTGCCACAATATTATTTTCAATGTCAATGAGCCGGCCGTATCCCTTCCCAGTCTCATGCGGGTAAAAGAATATGCAGAAAAAGAAGATATCCCCATGGGATGTCTCACCAACGGGTATACCACGGAAGAATCCACGTTGATGCTGGCAGATATTTTTTCCTTTGTCCACGTGGGTCTTAAAGGATTTACCAATAAATTTTACAGGGAATATGTGGGGATTCACAATATTGATCCCATCTTGAGAAATATCTATACCCTTTCCCAGCACTGTCATGTAGAGATTGCTTCTCCGGTTATTGAAAACGTCAATGATCACGAACTTGTTGATATCGCAGAATTTATCTGTGATATCGACCCTGATATTCCCTGGCATGTATTCAGGCTTCTGCCCGAGCATGACATGAAGGAATTCAAGTACCCGAATATTGAACGCATCAACCAGGTGCTTGAAGCCTCCAGAAAATTTCTGCCCTATATCTATTTCCATAATTTTGTGGGGTCCAACTGGGTGAATACCCTTTGTCCTGAGTGCGGGGCAGTGGTGATCAAACGTTTCAGCTTAGGCTGCTCAGGCGATCGCCTGGATGAGTTCCTGGCACCGGGCAATATCTGTTCAAACTGCGGTACGCAGATTGCCATGCTGGGAACCAAGGTGGCATGGAATGAAAAACGTAAAAAGGAGGGGGTGTAAATGAGCCTTGCCATCATAGATGCAAGACAGTGGCAGAACCGGTTTGACCTTGAATCCGGCCGGAAACAGGATGATGATCACCCGGTTGTTGACATGGTCAGCAAGGTCTTAAGCTGGAACCATTATCCCGGTGATATGGATGACAGGGCCAACCAGTGGGTATCCAGAACCGCCCTGGATCTGATTGACAGATACGAGCCCAACCTTGTCTGCCTGAGTTTTGTCCAGCAGTTTTTTGCCAACCGCCATTTTGATTATCCACCAGATGTCCGTGACAAGATGTTTTTCACGGTCATGGAAGATGCCTTTAAATTTATTGCCATATCCGGGTATACCCCGGTCATCATCGGTACCGGGGGCCTGGTTCCCTTAAAAGGGGAGATGAACCTTTCCGGTCTGGATGGCCTTGCAGTTTCCTCAAACTGGTCGGCACGGTATTGCGGGATTCACTGGCCAAGCCTCGCAGATATGGACCTTTTAGAGTCCCTCAAGCACCTTGGGCAAATTGAACGGATTGTTTCAAAGGCGGAATGGATACAATTTGTCAAGGCAGAACAGCCTGATCTTAAGATTCACCAGGACATCGCCCTGATGCCCGATTTTTTGGCTGTTGCACAACAGGGGTTTGCCTTTAAAACCGTTGGCACAACCTTGAGAAAACCGGTCAATATTCCGGAAAATAATTTTAAAGTCCCGGTTTACACGCCTTTGGGAAAAATTGACGATTTAAGGCAGGTCAAACATCTGGTTCGTTCCAACCTGGAACACCATAAGATCGCCCTGATTCTGGTGGAAGGGGTTGGAAAACACTTTTTTCCTGACAACAGCTTTATGTGCAGCAACGGTCCCGGCTGGTTCTGCAATGAGCCTGGAGATGCGTTTTACCTGACCCTTTCCACCGGGAAGCACGATCCCTTTGCCTATCCTGCCGGGTACCGGTCGTTTGACCAGGATGCGGAAACCATCAAATTTCCCTTTTCCGGTTACATGACCTCTATCCCTGAAAACACACTTGCCCTGGATTATTCGGGGAAAAGTATTGCCGTGGGCAACCGGAGCATGTTCATGCACATGATGTTCGGCGTGGACATCAGCATCGAATGCTTTGCCAGGAACCTGTTCAACCAGGGCTGTATGGCAGTGGTTCACAATAGGGATAAAAAGGGTAAAGGAGACGAAAGATGATAAAAAAGAGCCTCATTTTTATTTTTATTGTTTTTTTTGCACTCATTGCATCTGCAACCGCAGACAGGAATGAGAAACTTGCGGGGCTTGAAAAAAGGATTGCAGATTATCAGGTAAATCCTGCCTTTAAAGATGATGCCATGGGGTTTGGCGTGGTGAAAAGTGCACTTGAATCGATACAGGAGGGGTCCGGCGGTATCGGGGCCTGCCTTGTGGACAAAAGTAGTGGCCGGATTGTGGCATATGGCCGGAACCGTCAGACTTCTCCGTATTTTAGAAGTGATCTTCATGCAGAAATGGATCTTTTGAACCGGTACGAAGACCGGGTGAAGAAAGGGAATGATGCCAAAACCCGTAAAAATCCCAGGGAATGTAAAAATCTGGTCCTGGTGACCTCTGTGGAACCCTGTCCCATGTGCCTGACCCGTATCATAAATTCAGGCATAAAAACAGTACGTTACATGGTAGAAGACAAAGCGGGCGGAATGGTTACCCGTCTTGATCACCTGCCCCCGTTCTGGCGGGAGTTTGCCGCGGACCGGAAATTTTTACAGGCAGACTGTTCTCCTGAGCTGAGGCAGATTGCCCTGGATCTGTTTAATTTTTCCAGCCGGAATTTTGCACAGAACCGACAAAAAAATAAATGAAAAACAACAAAAAACCAGAAGAAAGGAAAACATCATGTGTAACTGCAATTGTCAACACCCTGAAAAATTGAAAGACAAACCTGAAAACTGCACCTTGGAGCAGATCGAAGAATGCCATGGAAAAACAAGGGAGCATCCTTGCAACTGTGGTTCCAAGGAAGACAAAAAATAAGGGAACCTGTTTTAAAGGAGAAAAAAATGCCGGTTGATAATCCGTATACAGACGACCAGAACGATCAGAAAGCCGCCCTTGAAATGGATGAAATCGCCAGAACCATATTCGCGCCCATCTATCCTGTGATTGCGGAACAGATCAAAGCAACCCACGGCATTACAGCCGGCACCTGCATTGACCTTGGCGCAGGTCCCTGTGCCCTTTCCATTGCGCTTGCAAGGATGACAGACCTGCGTCTGTTTGCTGTGGACAAATCACCGCACAGCCATGCCATTGCCATGGGCAATGTTAAGGAACAAGGCCTCGAGAACAGGATCACTCCGGTGAAGGCGGATATCAGCAACATGCCCTTTGAGGATAATTATGCAGACCTGATGGTGTCCAGGGGGTCTGTTTTTTTCTGGGAAGACCTTGTTTCAGCATTTAATGAAATTTACAGGGTCCTCAAGCCTGGCGGGAAAACACACATCGGCGGCGGATTTGGCACGGTGGAGCTGAAAAATGCCATTTTCGAAAAAATGGCTCAAAAAAAGGACGGATTTGAAGAAAGAAGCAAAAAAAGGGGCGGGCCTGAAAACATGAAGCGCATCAAAACCGCTCTGGATGAATCCCTTGCCGGCAAGTACAAGATGACGCAGTCAGATATCGGCTTCTGGATTCATATTAAAAAGGAATTGGCTTCATGAGATGTGAAATCGGTCAGATGGACTGCAATATTAAGCCTGGAAGATTCAGCAGATGTCGGATGATGACATACAGGGTGATGCCCAAATGAAACTTACCCGTATTGTAGTCTCGTGTTTGCTTTTTATTTCGGCTTGCCTGGTCCTTCCGGTAACCTGTTTCTGTGTGACAAATCCCTGCCCGCCGTTTTATTTAAAAACTGATCAAGGCAACATCATCAATCCTGTGACCGGAGAAAATGCAGACCAGCCGTTTTCAACCCGGCAGACCTGCGGTGCCTGTCATGATGTGGATCAGATATCCAAAGGGTATCATTTTATGATGGACTGGGATAAAGCCGTTGATAACCGCTTCAAGAACACGGATACCCCATGGATGGTTTCTACGGGATTAACCGGCAAACTGATCACCTATGGGTTTTACCAGCTTGCCAAAAAGAAAAACACCTATCCCGATGAAATTGATTTAACGGCTTTTGATTTTGTGGCCAGGACCCCCCCGGCCTCCAAAGGCTTTCAAAAGCCCGGCTGTGCTGCATGCCATGCCGGGGGCGGATTGATGGAATTTGACAGAGACGGGTTTCGCTATGACCGCCATCTGGCCGAAAACCCGGAACTTGCCCGGACACTGGACGGAGATTATTATCAAAGCCGCTGGGATAAAACAGGGGTTATTGAACCGGACTGTTTCATTTGCCATGCCGGTCGCTACCATATGCAAACCCGTATCCTGCAGATCAAGGATTTGAATTTCAAATGGGCGGGTGTGGCAGCATCAGGGATCGGGCGGGTCTATGGCCGTGTCAGCAGGGGGGAAATTCCCAGGGTTGTCTACAATAAGCGGCTGTTTAATGAAGACGGCACTTTTTATATGCCGGATATGGTGTTTAAGCCGGAGGCAAAAAACTGTCTCCTCTGCCATGCCACCATTGAGCTCGGTAAGCGGGGGACTTCCTGGGACGACCCGCTCAATCCAGATGTGCACCAATTGGCCGGGTTAACCTGCGTCGACTGCCATCCGGGCGATATCCGTCATAATTTTGCCAAGGGAAATGCCATGGCAGGTTCTGTTGCAGATGACCTGGACAATACCATGCGGTCCTGCAAAGATTGCCATATGGATGGATATAAAGGCGCCACGCGGATGAAACACAAACAGATTCGCAAGGATCACCTGGATAAACTTTCCTGTGAAGCCTGCCACATCCCGGAACTGGGCCGCAGTGCTGCCGGGGCCATGTTCCTGAACACGGGCGTGTTTGGAAAATATGGACAGATCAATACCCGTCGGTTTGGCGAGCACAGGCCCTGGAAACCCGCCTACGTGATACGGGCAAAGGACAAGGACAAGATTCCTAGAATCACTCCGGTCAATCCCATGATCAATACCCTGTTCACCAACAGGGACAAAAGCGGTATCTATACACCTCTTTTTCTTTCAGAAGTTGAAGAAGCCTATGAACATAGCCGGGATCAAATGACGCAAAAAGATGTGTCCTATGATTTTCACAGGCATGAAGATATCATCCTCATGCTGAACACCTTGACCCGGTCCCTTGACAAAAACAAGCGGTTTACAGCAATTGCGCCGCATCTGCATACCGGGGGGTTGATGTATTCTTTGACACCTGCCTTAACGCTTGCCATTGAAAAAGACACCACCTGGGTGAGCCGGATTCCCTGGTTTTCCATCAGCCACAATGTGTCTGCCGTTGAAAAATCACTGGGTGCCGGCGGCTGCACGGACTGCCACGCCAAAGACAGCCACCTCTTTAACGGCCGGGTGGTCACGGATTTTTTCGGAGACAACGGCAAGCCGCTGACCATTTCCATGTCCCAATTCCTTGGCCTGTCACCGTTCATTCAAAAATGGAACCATGGGTTTGGCCTTTACTTGAAAGCTGCTCTGCCCTTTTTTGCATTTCTTGTGGTCATTCTCCTGCTGACGGGCGTGTTCAAGGGTTTGATTTCCCGACATATCCCCGGGTCCACGGAAGATTGGCCCGGATATGCGGCACTTCTGGTGATATTCTGCCTGGGTCACTTTTTGATGATAGATGATCTGGGGGGGCTTGCCTCCCTGTATGAAACCTTCATGACTGCGTCAGCGATGATGGGCCCCGGCCTGATGGCGATAGCCACAGGGCTCTTGTTTTACCTGATGCCGAAACAAATAAAAAACAGGCTGCTGTTAAGGGGGGGACAGGCTGTAACCGGAATGACCGCTGTCACTGGACTGCTCCTGTGGTACAGGCCTGAGGGCGGCATCATGTTTGCCCTCCTGGGGGTTCATGGCATCCTGGCATTTTTTACGATTGTGCTTCTGCTGATATGCTTTGTTCTTGTAAAGAAAAAATAGGGATGCGACAGGCATCTGCCGGTTTAATTTCAGACAACTGTATTTTTAAAACCGTATCGAAAGATTGATCCTGTGATCTGGGTATAAATAAGTGGCTTGAAAGAGAAAAAGTTGAATCTCTTAGGGTCGATTCAATGAAGAAGATAAAAGCCGGAAAAAGGAGAATTCAGGAGTTGCCAAAGCAAGGGAATTCTTCATATTTTCCACACGACTCATATTCTGCGGGATAAATTTTGGGGCATCCGATTTTTTATAACCATACAGGGGGGCAAGAGATTTGCAGGAAACCTGTGGGAATGTTAATTTATCTTGCGGATATCAAAAGAATCAACCACCTTTTTCATCATGTCATAGGCCTTGAATTGCAATCTGTTTTTATCCACCCGGATGGACTGAAACAGCATCCCCCCGGATCTGGTTTTGGCCATGAGATGATCATATCGAGAACCAACCGGGTAAACTTTTGGGCCTGCATTGGATATGACATATATGGTTCCCTTTGTTTTTTCAGATGCCAATTGGTTGTTTTTCAGGGGGAATGTCCTGGTATATCCATGGTCATGCCCCTGTAAAACAAGATCAACTGAAAACCGGTCAAAGACGGGAACCAGCAGGTCCTGGAAGTTGGTTCTGTCTTTTCTCTGTGAAATGGAATACACGGGCTGGTGAATGGCCACAATAATCCAGGGCTGTTTGTTTTTGAGCAATATGGTTTCCATCCATACTGCCTGTTCTTTTGTCTGTTCATTCCCGTTGAGTACAATAAAACAGACTCCCTGATATTCAAAGCTGAAGGCCGATTCCTCAAGGCCTTTGGGGCCGTTTTCCGGTTGAGCGAACTGGGGCCGCCACAAATTTGTTATGTGATATGCGTCTTGAGAAATAAATCGCTTGTCCGGGTATTCGTGATTTCCCGGAACCAGAACCAGGGGGATGGTTCTGGGCATCCAGCCCATGGCATTAAAAAAATCATTCCATTCCCGGTCATCAGGACCATTGTTGACCATGTCACCACACAAGAGCCAGAATCGTGATTCAGGCTCTTGTTGAAGGGCTGCCCTGAACATCTGGGAGCACATGGGAAAAATCTGTTTCTGGATATCACCGAAATACAGAAAAGTGAAGGGTTCCCGGGTTTGGGAGGCTGTCTTAAACTGGTTCCATTCACTCCAGCAGGGTGCTTCACCAACACGGTATGCATATAGTGTATCCGGAAAAAGTGAATTAAAAATAACTGAATGGTGATAAATCTGTTTTTTATCAAGCTCAACAACCTGGGTCTGTGCCGGAAAAGTTGCGGGGCTGCTGTCAGGCGTCAACAGCTCGGATAGCTTTATAATCTGAGCTGCGGGATAACCCGCCGTCTTCAGGGTTTGCCAGGTAACCGCCTGGCTGCCGGCGGGTGTCTGGGTGACATTTAATACAATCCTTTCCGGCAAAGTGGTTATGGAATTTTCCCCTGCCTGTGGACAGCTTGCCGCACATAACCATAAGACCCCGATAAACAGCAGAACTCGACTTTTCCTTAAAATTTTCATCACCCAATTGTCCTGTTAACACCATTATTTTCTTTGTTGTTGACAGCTTTTGCCGGCATAAAATAAATACAAGGCAGATACAACTATTGCTTACCCTTATTGCTTACCCTTGACAAAAGAGAAACCCATACTGAACAAGATCGTAATGTAAATGAAAACCCCCACAGTGAAGAGAGCGGACGCTGTGGGGTTGATTCAATGGGCAGGCTCTGATTGCTTATTTTTGTTTTGGAATTGCCGATGCTTCAAATCCATATTCCCCTAAAATTTTTTGTCCTTGGGGCGATAAAAAAAACATGGCAAGCCGCCAGGCTTCAGCAGGTGCACCATTCCGGACAATCAGGCCATAGTCCGCGCCAACGGAAAGCTGGCCGGGCGTTCTGATGATCTTCAGATCCGGGACCTGTTTTTTAGCCAATACAGCATTGGTACAGTAAGTCAGGAAGACATCCGCTTTTTTTTCACCCATAACCCATCCATACGGGTTGCGTCCCTCAGGTGCTTTAGCGCTGTTAGGTCCTCCTGTAAGCTTAAGTGCTTTTTTAGAAAGGAGTGCAAAGCTGCCGGCTTTTATCTTGTCTGCCTTTTTAAAAAGCTCCCAGGCATAATCGCCGCTTGGATCAGCTTTAGGAGTTGAGGTTCCCACCCGGACATCCGGGCTTGTCAGGGTGTAAAACAGAGTGTCGGTTGTGACCTCAATTTCAGGCTGGGCCAGTGCACACAGCTTATTGCGGGCGAACAGGACAACCGGACTTCCCCAGCCGACGGCAGCAAGTTTCTCAGGGTGAGCCATATTGGCCGATGCAAAAACATCCGGCGTTTCACCGGTTTCAATCGCTTTTCTCAAAAGACCGCTGGGGCCGAATTTTGTTGTTACGCTTGTCTTGTAATTTTTTTCATAAGCCGCCGCCACATCGCCCAGGGCAGCCTTTAAACTGCCTGCCGCATAAAGCTTTAAAGAATCGGCCATTACCGGTAAAGGCGTCAAAAGGGCAAAAATAGCAACACATACAAGACCTGTTTTAATCATTTTCATAATGTTCTCCTTTTTTTGAAGGATATAAATAAAACGGCCAGGGAAGTCAATGGAAAAAATCATATCAACGGTTATATTTGGTTATATTTAGTTATTTATGATCAAATTAAAACAAGGCACTTGACAAAATCGACTAAAAATCCTATCTGAATGTGACTATAATGTAACTGTGCCGGGGTATGTGAAATGAAGATGATAAATCGTTTTTCAGCAGTGGCCTTCATGATTCTGACATGCGTTTGGCTGACCATGCCGGCATTGGCTCAGAAACGGGTAGAAAAAGATCTGGATGAAGACGGCCGGATAGACCAGACGCTGATTTATGATGATACCGGAACCATTCAACGGGTTGAAACCGATAAAGATCATGATGGGTTTGCCGAAAGACGCCAGGTTTACGAAAAGGGTCTTCTTGCAAGAATTGAAAGGGATTTGGACAAGGATCAAACAATAGATTGCCTGGATTTTTATGAAAATGAAAAAAGAGTCTGCCAGGAAAAATTTGATTCTAACAAAAAAATTCTTCAGAAGTCATTTTTTGATGAAAACGAGCAGGTTAAACTGATCAAAAAGGACACAACAAAAAATCAGCAGTTTGATACCGTGTATTATTTTACCAACGGCATTCTCTTATCTTCCACAAAAGATACCGATAATAACGGCCGCATCAATGTCTGGACCATTTATCAAAATCAGCTGCCAAAGGAACAGAAACAGGATGAAAATGAAGACAATGTCATGGATCAGATTATTTTTTTTGATCTTGGGGGCAAGCCTGAAAAAATTTATAAACATGCCTTTGCAAAAGATAAATACAGGACGCTGTTATTGTTTGAAAACGGAGAGATCAAGACCCGTCATCAGGATACCAATGAGGATGGAACCGCGGATATTGTCACCCGGTTTAAAGATGCCCTTCCTGCGGAACAGGAAAAGGACACCAATTTTGACGGACAATTTGACGTCAAAACATGGTTTTCCAACAGCCTGCCCCTACGCCAGGAAAAAGATGCTGATTTTGACGGTAAAATCGATTATTTTGCACAGTTTGATGACCAGGGACAATTGCTGAAAATTCGTGAAGACACACAGGGAAGCGGGAAGATTGACCGGATACGGTTTTATGCGGCAGGACAGCTGGTCAAAATTGAAGATGACAATGATAAGAACGGGTTTTTTGAAACAATTACCGTGCTGGAAAACAGGAAAATTGTAAAAAACAGGATTGACAAGAACCAGGACGGCAGATTTGATACAGACGTTTTTTTTAATGAAAAGCAGGAAAAAGATCGCCTGGTAAGTGATTCTGATTTTGATGGAAAAATCGATGTCTGGCAGTATTATGAGAACAATCTCCTGTCAAAATTTGAAAAGGATGAAAACGGTGATTCAAAACCGGATCAGCGGGTCTTGTATAAAAACGGCATCAAGATTTCCCTGGCCCGGGATATGAATTTTGACGGGTATTTTGAACTTGTGCAGATCTATACCGATCCGCTGTGGACAATGGTCATGTCCCAGGATGTCAATGCAGACAAAATTGTGGATATCAAATCCTTTTACAGGGATTCGATCCTTAGAAAAAAGGAAATGGATGAGAATTCCGATGGTCTCCTTGACCTGGTGGAATTTTACGATCAGGCAGGCAGCCTTGAAAAAATTGAAGAAAAAATCCAGGGCAGGATACATCTCACCTGGTTCTACGGCCCCGGGGAAAAACTGATTCGCGGTGAAGAAGATAAGAACGGGGACGGAAAAACTGACATCTGGTACCTGTATGACAATGGTATCTTAACGACTGTACAGGAAGATACCAATCTGGACGGAAAACCCGATCTGTGGGAAATATATGATGAAACCCAGGCAGTTGTTAAACGGGAAAGAGACCTTGATTTCGACGGAACGCCTGATTTTGTGGATGTTGTTGAAGCTGCTGCAACAAGCAGTTAATAAAATGGAGGAAGGGAATGCTGGAGTTTTTGTCAAAGGGCGGTATGCTGGTCATACCCATATTGTTTTGTTCAGTGCTGGTGCTTGCAATTTTTTTGGAACGGATCATCAGATACGCCATCAACCGCCGTCGGGGGAAAGATATTGAAGTCAAAGTGGGGAAACTATTGGAAGAAGGTGAGATCGATGCGGCCCTCAGGGTATCTGAACAGAGTAATTCTCCCATGGGCAGGGTTCTTGAGAAGGCCATTGAAGCAAAAGACCTGGACCGCGAAGTCCTGGAATCGGTTATTGTGAATGCCACGCAAACCGAAGTCAGGGATCTGTCCTCTTATCTCCAGGCCCTTGCCACCATTGGTAATATTGCCCCGCTGCTGGGGCTTTTAGGGACGATTATCGGAATGATCAAAGCCTTTATGGTTATCCAGGAAATGGGGGGTAAGGTAAATGCGGCAGTGCTTGCCGGAGGCATATGGGAAGCCATGCTGACAACCGCTCTGGGGCTTGTTGTGGCCTTGCCCACCATGGTGGCCCACAGCTATCTTGCTGCCAAGGTGGATAACTATGAGGCAAGGCTCCAGAACGGGGCTGTGCTGTTTCTGAAAGCCATTGCAAAAAAAGGGGTTTAACATGCTGGTATTTAAAAAAAAACAGGATCGTTACCAGATGCAGGCACCCTTGACCTCTTTGATTGATATTGTCTTCCTGCTGCTGATCTATTTTCTTCTGACAACCAACTTTATAGTGGAAGAGGGCATCAAGATCAAACTTCCCGATGCAACGGCATCTGCCCCTCAGGTTAAACAGGAAATCACAATTGTCGTGGACAAAGACGGAACCGCTTATATCGCAAACACAAAAATCCCCATTGATGCCCTTTATTCACGAATCAAGGAAATGATCGGCAAAGATAAGGACAGACTGGTGATTATTAAAGCCGATAAAACCATTATCCTGAACAAGGCTGTCCGGGTGATGGATATTGCAAAGGCTGCAGGTGCTTCACGGCTCAGTCTTGCTACTGAAAAAGGGCTTTAATCTGAATCATGAACGGAACAACCCCAAAAAGACACAACCGGCTGCTTTCAAGCTTTATATTAATCTCCCTTGGTATTCATTTTTTTATTTTTCTGCATGTTGCCGGAATTTACAACAGTCATGCCATTTCCTATATTGAACTGTCCATGCAGGGGATATCCAAACCTGACCATCGCGTAATCCCAAAACCGAGAGTCAGGGAAGCACCGCCTGCTGTTTCAGAAGTCAAAACGCTTCATGTAAAGGATTTCAAGGTTCCAAAGATCAAAATAGATGTGGCACGGGTACAAAAGATGGATTACACCTATAACCGGGTCCTTTATCCACGCCTTCCCGATGATATGAATATATCCGGCTTCTTAGGAGCCGGGCTCAGGATCCAGGATCCCGGGACCATGGATGCAACAGTTGAATATACCACTGCCAAAGAATATTTTGAAATGCTGAATCTAAGGGTCCACAGCTTTAAGGAATACCCGGAATCGGCCAAATCAAGACATATAGAAGGAAGGGTGAAGGTTGCGTTTGTCTTGTTAAAGGACGGTACTCTGCTGGATATAAAGATTGTGAAAAGTTCCCGGCATAAAAATCTGGATGAGGCAGCCATAGAGGCCATAAAAAGAGCAGCGCCATTTCCCAAACCCCCTGATTTTCTGTTTACGCCCCCGATTACCCTGCAAATCAATATCCTGTTTGAACTGGCTTAGGAAAGGATGAAGATGAAACCTGTTTTAAGAATTGTTTTCCTGATGCTGTCAGCGGCCAGTCCACCCTTATCCTGAAAACACTTCAAATGATTGAAAAATTAGGGCAACTGCAGAAACAGCATCAATGATGCTGCCCAAAAAAAATAGTTTTCTTGATACAGATCAAGGTGTTCACCCTGTTTTTTGTGATAATTCAAAAATTAACGATCATTATTAACAGGAGGAATGAAAATGCACGATGGATGTTCCGCAGCTTTTACGTCGGGAAAACAAATTGTAGACAAAATCAGGATGATGGGGTTTCATCGAAATCCGCTGGGTATCCCCTTTGAAATATCTTGTACAAATTGTGAAGCCGTGTTTCAAATGGCATATATGGAATCTCAATGTCCTGCCTGCGGCATGGTATACGGGGTCACTCCCTGCCATTCACACCGTGCTGAATTTGTCAAACCGGCAGGAGTAAATTATTGATATGCCGAATGAAATTGATGACATTAAAAAAAGAATGGAGACCCTTGAACGGTTGATCAGGGAAACAAAGGCGCGTCTTCCTGCCCACTCCGTAGGGATAGGGATAAGAACTTGCTTTTTGTTAACCAAACCATAAACAACCCTCCAAAATCCGAAATATTATCTCCACCCTGATACAGGTACAACATGTTGTACCTG
>JAHJLN010000174.1 GCA_018821715.1 Pseudomonadota bacterium
GGTAAAAAATTATTTCCTGTCCTCCGGGTTTTTTCCTTGTCTGCCTTCCTCTCCTGCAAATTTTCTTCAAGCGGGATCAGGAGGTTAAATCACAGTTAACAATGCACAAAAGACAACCAAGCTTTGAAAGCTTGACAACAGGAATCAACTACAAAAAAAGGAGCGTGGAAACATGGCGAAAAACTTACCGATGACCTGGCTGTATCTTGGGAAACGTCAATACCGTTATAGATGGTTATCTGATTCTATCCGGGAATTAATGACGGATCATGAAACCTGGAATTATTATAAGCTGGCCTGCAATGAAATCACATGGGTTCTGAAAAGACACCTGGTGAAATATCCGGAAAAGCAGATGTCTGACTCCTGGAAAGCATACGGCCAGATTCTTATGGCACGCCTTCAGGAACTTCATAATCACAGACGTCTTTAAACTTATCACCCGGGAAAAGGAGAATAGAATAATGAAAGAACTTATGAAACCGCAGACAACGTTACGAATGATTGATGTTTATAATCTGGCAATCGGGAACATGGAAAAAAGTGTTCATTTGTTGGCAGAAGCAAAAAAACAAATGCTTTTGGCTTTTGGTGACTACAGAGATCAAATTTTTGAAAGTTCCCACTGCCGGTTTGATTATTATTTTGATGATCCGGAAAGGCTTATCAAAAATTCAAGAGCTGTGATCCTGAAAGGAGCCTGGAAAGCGGTCACTGATAAAATTGAATTAAGAAAGCTCATGACATCCAGAAAATATAAAGAAATGATGGAAGAAATCGAAGCCGGGAAGCTGCCGGAGTTCACCCTTGAAAACATTTATACCATTATCCGGCAGTTTGCCGGCGACATGCCCAGGCTTTTAAACGAATCCCTGATAGAAACTTTTGACTATCTGCGGCCCAGAAGAAGCATGCACAAAACGAATTCAGAATATCAGATCGGGAAAAAAGTCATAAAAACCTATGTCATGACAAGTTATATCGGGGTTTCTCATTATCATGATCAGGATATTATATCCTTGCACAATACGTTTTCATTGCTCGACGGCAAAGGCCCGGCCAAGGAGAATGATACACTGACGTCGATTAATCACGCTTACAGAGAGAAAAAAACAAGCTGTGAAACTGAATATTTTAAATTTAAATGGTACGGGAACGGCAATTTGCATATTGAATTTAAAAGAATGGATCTTGTCAAAGAATTAAACAGGATCGGCGGGGCTTCAATGCTGAAAAAGGAGACTGTTCAAGCATAACTTTAAATACTTTAAAATGCCCTGTGTGAGTATAGCACGGGGCATTTTTTTATACCCAAAAAACTATCAGGACCGATTGGGCAGTTTCGCTAATTTTATAGTTTTTTCCACCCACGTGACTCGCCCCCGTGGGTGTCAATTTTTTGATGTAAAATTTTAATGGGAGACCATTTGCCTTGCACCACAATTTATATTACTGTAATTTTTCTAAAAACAAGTTTCAATCAACTTGTTTTTGAATCAGAAAAAAACTGGTGAACATAATTGTTTTAAAAAAAGGATAAAAGAAACCGTAAAAAACTGATCCTATCTATATAAAATACCGAATGAGGTAGCCATATGAGTTCTGCATCAGTAAGATTTTTTATTATTACAGAGGGCGATGAGATACTTCGAGTGTCAATCAATAAATTTGAACGTTTACTAAAAGGCACAGATGTGGATAAAATCGAAAGATTTGCGGGAAAACGCGTTCGTGCTGCCGAGATAGGTGTGCGGCTTGAGAATCGAAAACCAATTGAAGTTATACGTGCTATTTATCATTATTTTTATTTTAATGAAAACGGCATTCTCGATAAAGACAGATTAAGAAATGATGCAAATATTGTGTCTACTGCTGGAATCTCTCCTATGTTTACACAAAAACCGCAAGACAATATAATAAATGCACAGCAAGAATTCGCTAAAAGGCAAAGAGATCATACTGTTTGGTGGAAACCCAATATGCAGCTTGAACGTAATATCTTAGACGCATCCATTGATGAGTTTAAGTGCAAAAGATTGTAGTGTGGTTAAAAAAATAAATACGACGTCATAAGCGATTAAACAACTCCGATATAAAAAGTTTTTCGAAATATATTTCTTAAGCGAATCTCTATCTCCAATAAAAAACATTCTGGTATATTCTTTCGGATTAATTTATATTTTCATCAAAGTAGAATTTTTGAAATAACTTTACAGGCTTCAAAGATGTTGATAAGGAATTTTTGATCAGATTTTTAATTTGTCTGATTAGTACATTAATACATCAATTGGTTAGTGTTCATGAGGAATATTTATGGTTGATTCAACCTTTAGAGAGATGACTATTGAAAACATACAAAGTTATGTTGAATTAATCGATAAAGAAAAAGATCGTACTGAAAAAAAGGGAAATGATGCTGATCTCCTTTTTCGAGGACAAAGGAGAGATCATCCTCTATTGCCAAAACTGGCCAGAATTAATTTGCGTGGGGAAATCAATAATATTGAAAAATTAATAATCGATGAGTTTCGCCGCACAAGCTTACCATTATCTGAATTTCAGCCAATTGATGATTGGGATCTTTTAGCTTTAGCCCAGCATCACGGACTTCCGACACGACTGCTTGATTGGACTTATAGCGCATTAGCAGCATTGTATTTTACCATTAGGGAGCCAGCTCATAAAGATGAAAAAAATAAACATCATCACGGTGTGGTATGGGTGTTGTCACCGGATGTCGATGATTTCAGAACAAATACAGATGAATTTGGCCCATTATCTAATAAAATCACTAAAATATTTCTACCCAAAATTATTAGTAGGCGAATATCTGCTCAAGCCGGAGCTTTTACGGCACATAAAATTAATGCAAACGGCAGAGCGATTAGTTTTGAAAAACATTCAAAATTTAAAAAAAAGTTATTAAAGATTATCATTCCACCAGAACACTTCCCACGTATTCGGCATCGTCTGAATATGCTTGGAGTAAACAGTGCTGCTTTGTTTCCTGATATTGATGGATTATGCTCACATTTACAATGGCGTTATTCATTCTATGAAGATGAAAAACAAATAAAGAAGGCACTAATAAGACGCTCCAGCGGCCGCAAAAAACCGCTCCGTTGAGCCTATCGTTAGCAATACTACTCAAAAAGAGGGAAATATTATGAAAGAGATGATTGCATATTGTGGTCTTGTCTGCACAAGCTGCCCCCAATTCATAGCCACTCAAAATGACGACGATGTTGCAAGGAAAGAGGCGGCAAAGCGAATAGCTGAAAAATTTGGATTATATTTCAAACCTGAAGAAATCAATTGTGATGGATGCATTTCTTCGGGGGGTAGGCTCATAGGTTTTTGTAATACTTGTGAAGTTAGAAAGTGTGGTATCACAAAATCAGTTGAAAATTGTTCAACTTGTAATGATCAACCTTGTGATAAGCTAAACAAATTTCATGAATTTTCTCCGGATGCAAAAGCGTCCTTTGAAGCTTTGATAAGAAAAAACGTCTAATTTTTAATTTGTTGCTAATCAGGGCATTCAGTGGATCATGAGGAGCATGCACCCACTGATGCCCGCCGTTATAACTCAAGACCCAAATATGAAAATTGGAAGAACGAACAATACGAACAGAGATTTTGTTGAACTAACTGCCCAACTTGATGCTGAGCTGAATGAACGTTATGGCACTCAGCAATCTGAATATGACAAATATAATAAAATCGTTTTGAATGATACAGTAATTGTAGGGTTCTTAAACGATTTTCCAGTTGCTTGTGGTTGCTTCAAAAATGTTGATTCTCAAACAGTTGAAATCAAACGAATGTATGTTCAAACAGGCCACAGAAGAAAAGGTCTTTCCACAAAAATTCTACAGGCTTTAGAAAATTGGGCGTCTGAACTTGGTTATTCAAAAGCTGTGCTTGAAACTGGAAAAGGCCAACCTGAAGCGATAGCACTTTATAAAAAATGTGGATATCAAACAATAGAAAACTATGGCCCATATAAAAATCTTGAAAATAGCGTTTGTATGGAAAAATTAATCAAAGAGGGTTTGGTTTAGGAACGGCCGTTATAACCCTGGTTGATATAGCGGACCATTAAGCTTTATTTTTTGATAAGTTTAATCAAATCCATTCTTCCATGTTCAACTTACTAATATATATGCTTGTCCCTGGGCAATAAAGCCAAATCCTTGACCCGGTATCATGCAAATCTCCAATATACTTTATAGCAATTTTTTAAAATCCAGATTAAGGCTATCCCATATATTGTAATTTCAAATTTTAAATTGAAAATCTTGTTTATACCAGATATGGTATTTGTGTAATATTTAAAAAGACCGGACTGGTAAAAGAAATACTTGGTAAATTGGGGGATTTGACTCCTGAGCGATTATACCATCAATAGTCGCGAGTAAATCAATCTTAATCTTACTATTTTTTCAAAAAGAAAAACATTGCTATGGCGATGCTTAATATGGTAATTTTTATTCAACCCGATCTGAATATTCCATTGATTCACAATTTGTAAAGAATACGGATATTTTATGAATCCAGAACAAGCAGTATGGCAATTGATTTTTATCAACATAAAATTACAAATTTATATAGAATGTTGGTTTGATTGTTTGAGAGCAGTTTAAGGTAGATTTAAATCCAACTCGGGTGCATTAATTTTTTAGAACCTTTAATGAAGGAGAAATCCAATGCAAAAAATCAAAAGAAAAAAAATATCTTTTTCACTGGAAGCTGTCGATGCCAAGGAAGTCCATTTGGTAGGTGAATTCAACAATTGGAAACAGGGTGCACATCCCATGAAAAATAATGGAAAAGGCAGATGGGTTAAACAATTGCAGCTTTCTGAAGGGACGTTTGAGTATAAATTTTTGGTTGATAATCAGTGGGTGGTAGATCCTAAAAATGAACGGGCATGTTCCAATAGTTTCGGAACCCGGAACAGTATTATAAGTGTCAGTCAATAAATAAAGGGTTTCTTTAACAGGCGCAAGCGTTTAGCTTATTTCTTTAAGTTTGGGAGAATTTATACTATTCAGCTGACTTGTTGTAAAAAACGATTATAGCTGTTTGAACTCAGAATTATAAAAATATTGGGGGGTGTATTAAAAGAATCAGTCTTCTCTGAGTCTTTATCCCTTCTTCTCATCGATAACATCACAAGCCTTCGATAGGGAATTAGGCTTAATTTATTCTTTCCCCCCTCATCCGTTGTGAAGACACCCATTGAATTGCTGAATATCAGTGATCTCATAACTATTAAAGAATTTTTGAGTCACGATCAATCAGGAAACTAATTGAATCATAAAAATGTTATTTTTTTAAGAAATAATTGGGAGCCGATTTTTTTATAATCCTATGATATTTGTTTATTCCCGATTTGGACATTAACAGCGAGGTATGAATATGGCTAAAAACCCGATTTATATGAAAACAAAAAAAGAGGCCCGAGCATCAGATAAATTTGATTGCTTTGGCAAACAATCGTTGGGATTGGGAAGGGGAAAAAAACGTTTTCGTGGAATCCTTGAGAATATGGACCATTGGATATGGGAAGTTGACTCTAAGGGACGATATACAGATTGCTCAAAGAGCGTTGAAAAGATTCTTGGTTACTTTCCCAAGGACCTGATAGGGAAGACACCATTTGACTTGATGGAGCCACAGGAAGCTGAAAGAGTTGCAGCGGTGTTTAACAAAATCATTTCCGGAAAAACCCCAATAAAAGATCTGGAAAACTGGAATCTCCACAAAAATGGAATGCGGGTGTGCCTTCTGACTAATGGCGTGCCGGTCATGGATGCAAAAGGAGAGTTGTATGGATATCGCGGTGTTGACCGTGATATTACAGAATGTAAGCTGGCAGAGGAGGCGTTACGGGAGAGTGAGAGGAGATATAAAAATATTTTTAACAACGCCTATGTAGGATTGTTTCATTCAAGGCTATCCGATGGCAAAATTGTGACGGCCAATAAACGAATGTCCGAAATTTTTGGATATCAAACTATCGAAGACTGCATAAACAATTACGTTGCCATTGAACATTATGTATATCCAGAAATGAGAGACGAACTCATTACAACCTTAAAAAAATGCGGCAGAATCGATAGATTTGAAACTGCAATTAGAAAAGACGATGGTTCTATAGTGTGGATTCAATTTTCAGGTTCGCTATCTTCGGAAAATGGTTTTTTCGAAGGAGTTGTAATAGATATCACAGAGCGCAAGAAGGCAGAGAATGCGCTGAGGAAAAGTGAAGAACGGTTCAAAACAATGTTTGAACAGGCGCCTTTGGGTATTGCCTTAATCAACTCAAAAACAGGTCATATTAATGAAGTCAATTCGAGGTTTGCAGAAATTGCTGGTAGATCCAGAGAGGAAATGACATCCATTGATTGGATGAGCATCACTCACCCTGACGATGTGCAGGGAGATCTGGATACTATGGTTCTATTGAATGCCGGCAAAATAACTGGGTTCAATATGGAAAAGCGATATTTACGTCCGGATGGTTCCTATGTTTGGATTAATATGACGATTGCTCCCATAAAGGTTGCGGATAAAACTCATCCACTTCATTTATGTATGATAGAGGATATCACGGAAATCAAAAGCAAAGAAAAGGAAAAAGAAAAGCTTCAGGCCCAATTACTGCAGGCCCAGAAAATGGAGGCAGTGGGCCGACTGGCCGGCGGGGTGGCTCATGATTTCAACAATATGCTTACCGTCATTAAAGGATATGCAGAGCTTCTCTTAACTGAGGCAGGCAAGGATACCCCCCTAAATAACGACCTCACAGAAATCCTGACGGCTGCGAACCGCTCTATGGATATTACCCGCCAGTTGCTTGCCTTTGCCCGTAAACAAACCATTGCCCCCATGGTGGTAAAACTCAACGTTGTTGTGAAAAGTATGCTCAAACTGCTCAAGCGGCTTTTGGGAGAAAATATTGAGATCGTCTGGCATCCCGGAGAAAAATTGTGGCCTGTAAAAATCGATCCCTCACAGGTTGACCAGGTATTGGCGAACCTGTGTGTGAATTCCAGGGATGCCATTCCCGACGTGGGTAACGTCACTATTGAAACAAAAAATATGGTATTTGATGACGCCTATTGTGCTGATCATAGGGGGTTTATCCCGGGGGAATATGTACAATTGGCGGTCAGCGATAATGGTTCCGGCATGGATAAACAAACGGTTGACCAGATTTTTGAGCCGTTTTTTACCACAAAAAAAACAGGTCAGGGTACCGGCCTGGGGCTTGCCACCGTGTATGGGATTATGAAACAGAATAACGGGTTTATTAATGTCTATAGTGAACCAGGACACGGCACAACCTTTCATCTTTATTTTCCCAGACATGCTGGAAACATAGATGTGATTCGGAAAAAAAAGACAACAAAAGCCTTGCAGGGTCAAGGAGAGACCATTCTTGTCGTTGAGGACGAGATCTCCATACTGAATCTTACCCAAAAAATCCTTGAAGGTCTGGGCTATATTGTGTTAACCGCCGGCACACCAGGCGAAGCGATACGCATAGCCAAAGAAAAAACCAATGAGATTCATATGCTGATAACCGACGTGGTGATGCCTGAAATGAATGGCAGGGACCTGGCCGAAAGACTTCAGTTTCTTTGCACGAATCTTAAATGCCTGTTCATGTCAGGCTATACCGCCAATGTAATTGCCCATCATGGTATCTTGGACGAGGGTGTGCATTTTATCCAGAAGCCGGTTTCCAGAGATGAACTGGCCGCCAAAGTAAGAGAGCTGCTGGAAATATCTCCTGAATGAATATAAGCGGTTGATAACCTATTGGCGAGGGCTTTGTCTATTTTTAAAGGGTTTTGAAACAGGGCCAACGCATGTAAACATTAAGAAGTCCCTATGCTCTGCTTGGTTGTATGTGTCTGTCATCGGAACACAACATCCTCCAGATATTCCGTATCCATGGCAGCATTCAACCTTTTACTTTTCACACTGCCTTTGAATATCTTATTGTTCCGTAATAAATTCAAAGCAATGTGCCTTATTGCAGCAAAATTCTCCGGGGCTGATCCTTTTCTTATCCTGCTTTCATCTTCCCGGAAGGCTATATCCAATACCCAATGTACTGAATTCTCTATTCCCCAGTGGCTTCTGACTGCATCTCCAAACTTTTTGGCATCGCAGTCAAGGCTCGATATATAATACCGTTTCTCATGACTGCATTCACCTTTTATCTCACGGCTGCTCTCCACCATGCCAAGGCTTTTTAACCCGGCCCAGTTCTCTTTGTCATGCAGCCAGTCAATATCAGAGGTCATTACATATTTTCGGGTCTCAATCCGGCCATGATCCCCGTCTACCGTTTCGTACTCATCAAAGGCAAACCCTTCTTTTTTCATGTTTTCTATTTCCCTGAAAAACAATGCCGTATCTTTATAAAGAGCCTTGTGATTTTCTTTCAGGGCAAGAATATAATCGCCATCCTGATCCATGATTGTGTCCGCTATCTTTTTCTGTGTTCCCATGGCGTCTATGGTTATGATGCATCCTGATACATCCAGCAACTTTAGAAGGTTGGGGATTGCTGTTATCTCATTTGATTTTTCTTCTGTCTTCAGTTGACCCAGAACCACTTGATTGGAGGATGCCCATGCACTGATCATATGAATGGCTTTCTTATCATTTGACTGATCATGTGAGCGTCTCAGGGTTTTACCGTCTATTGCTATTACCTGGCCGTTTGTCCGTTCTGTTACAGATCCGATCCAGTGTTTAAAACTATTTTGAAACTCATTGGGATTCATCCTCTCAAAAATCCTGCCAAATGTATCATGTGACGGTATCCCATGCGGCAATTCCAAAAACCTTGAAAGCCATTTCTTGCGCTTTTTACCGAAATTTTCGATTTGTTCATAAGTATCAGCCCCGGCAATGACTCCACAAATTGCGATGATGATCACATCTATCAGTTTGTGGAGTTTATTATGATGCCGGTGATCCTCTATCCTTTTAAAAAAATCTTCTATCGTTTTTTAGGCATTGGCAACTCCTTGTTTTTGTTGCCAATACTTACCGCAAAAATACTAGAAAGTCTAGATAAAAATTATTTCCTTTAATATCAGATACTTATGCGAATTTTTACATGCGATTACCCTGGGTTTTGAAAGATTTTTCAGGGAGACTATTTGAAGAGGATATAGTCAGTGCCCATGTGGAGGGCATTCTCCGGCTTTATACCATAAGTGCTTACTATAAAAGACGCTCAAAAGGTATTTCAAAACTTATCCGGGTTCCCTGGCCTTTATCGGATTGAATCTTTAATCTGCCCCCTAATATTGAGATTCTTTCCTTCATACTTAACATGCCCATATGTTTTCTATCACTTGTCTTGAACATTTTGTTTATATCAAATCCCTTACCGTCATCTTGGACAGAACCGGTGACTCGAGTTCCTTCACGTCTGAGGGATATCTCAACATGTCTTGCCTTTGCATGTTTTTGAACATTATTTAATGACTCCTGCACAACCCTGAAAATGGTTATTTCAAAATTTTCGTTTTTGTATTTATCAAGCTCGACCGCTTTCAGGGTGGTTTTTATTTTTGTTCTTTTTGTGAATTTATTTAAATACCAGCGCAATGTAGGGATAAGACCAAGGTCATCAAGCATGTTCGGTCTCAAATCAAGGGAAAGTTCTCGAACCTGATCCGCTAAATTATTCACAATTAAAACAGTGTCTGCTAAGAGTTCCTGGCAAGCATCCGGTATATCATTTCCAAGAAGGGAAAGGTTGAACCCTGCAGCTGTCAGAGATTGTCCCATTGAATCGTGCAGTTCAAGGGAAATCCGCTTGCATTCATCTTCCCTGGTTTTTATTAACTGGCGTGTAAGCAAACGAAGCCGGTCCTCATTTCTTAGGATTTTTGCTTCATTCTTTCTTTCCCCGGTGACATCCCTTACTATGCTAAATTCCATCTCATGATTATCTATTTTAAAAATTCCGGAAGATATTTCCACAGGGAAAACAGTCCCGTCCTTTTTTTTATGATATTGAATCAGCATATTATTTTTTTTGCTGTCAAGGACTGTTGGGTTGGGGGTCTCCGAAAGTTCATATTCTTCTGTAATATCGTTGAGGTGTAATTGTAAAAATTTTTCTTTTGCATAACCATATAAATTCAAAGCAGATTTATTGCAGTTGATGAATCGTCTTGTCCGGGCATCAAAAATCAAAACAGAATCACTTATCGAGTTAAAAAGCGTTTCATACCTTTTTTCACAATCTTTGAAAAATGTTTCATACCTGTTGCTTTGATCCGTCTTGCTTCTCAACTCATTTTTTAAGGCGGATAATTCTAAAGCGCGTTTCCGGGATAACGTTTCTATTTCCTCCATGTTTCGATGCAGTTCTTGTGACATTAAATTAAACGTTTTTACCAGCTGGTTTAATTCTTTGCCAGGAGGTAATGGATCTATTTGTTGCAGCTTTTCAGGATCATTGGAAATTTTTTGTATTGTACTTTGCAGTACTGAAATCGGTTTAAACAATATGTAATTGACCAGCAGATATTGACCATAAAAAAAACAAAAAACAATGATTGAGAATAATACGGACAGTTTTAAAGCAAAGCTGTTTGCTTTGGAATATTGCTTGGGCAAAGGGGTTTTTATGGTGATGACATGGGAACAATCTCCTATGGTACGATTAAAACCGGCGATGTTGCCATAAATGAGGAGCAACTCCTTTGGCGCCTGCCCGGGAGAACCATGACAGTTAAGACAGGATTTTTCAAAAGATTCACCCCTTGTCAATAATACTAAAAAAGGTTCATTATTTATCATTTGAATAAAGCTTTCTTCCATCAGGTCCGGGTCTTTATTCAATTGTAAAATAAATTGCCGTTCATTAGGATCTGCTTCATTATCAGGATTTCGGGCATTGATGGCCGCATTTTTGATCGAATAGTCATTTTTTCCTTTGGAAAGGATGGTTTTTTGAATCTGTTTTACAGCATATGTGGATGGCATCCATATGGGGTCGAAATAGTCATTTGACCGATAGGCCTGGGTTGTTTTCAGTGCCGAGGGGTTAAGTTCCTGTGAAAAATATGTGTGGATGGCAAAATACTGGTCCGCTATCATTTCAGCTTTTGTTTGCGCTTCATCTAACGCATGTTGTTTTATATTGAAGGCTATGACAAAACCAAATATTGTCACCAATAAACTAAAGAACGTCGCATTTAACAAGCAAAACAGATTTTTGGTGTTTATGGAATTTAAAAAAAAATTCATGGCTGATTTCCTCGGGCCTGGTTGGATAAAACAAAGGAAGTCTTCCTTTTTGAGTACAAAGGAAGAGGGCTAAAGTCAAGAAATGTTTACCAACTCTATTGAATTATTATGGATAATGCTTTAGGATATTTTATCTTTATTTTGTTTTTAAACCATATGTTTTTATCAAAATGTCCGGGAAAATAAAATTGTCATTGATATGATAAGAGTATTAATAGCCGATGACCATACCATTGTTCGCAAGGGGCTTTGTTCTCTGCTGGAGAAGGAGTCTGATATTGATGTTGTGGCTGAGGCGGAAAACGGCAGGGATGCCATCATAAAAGCTGAAGAAATTCAGCCGGATGTTGTTGTCATGGATATTGGGATGCCCCTTCTAAACGGGATAGAGACGTCCCGCCAGCTTAAAAAAAGATGTCCTGAAATAGAAATCATTATTTTGACCATGCATGCAAATGAAGAGTATGTCCTGCAGGCACTGAGGGCCGGAGCTTCAGGGTATCTGGTTAAAAAGGCAGCTCCATTGGATCTGGTCACTGCTATTCACGAAGTCCATAAAGGAAAGTCCTATCTAAGCGCATCTGTTTCAAAAACCCTTATTAATGAATATCTGCGTCAGACCACCACAAGACCTGAGAATGATGAAACCAGCAGGGAAACAGAACTTACAAGCCGGCAGACAGAAGTTTTGCAGCTGCTGGCAGAAGGCTATACAAACCGGGAAGCCGCCAAAATTTTATCGGTGAGTATAAAAACCGTAGAAACCCATCGGACCCAGATAAAAAAAAGACTCAATATTCAGAAAACGGCAGGACTGGTACAATATGCGCTCCAAAAAGGATTGATCATAAAAGAATAAAAAAATCTGTCCATATCCAATCAATGGCCTGAATTCATAAAAAAACAGATCCCCAAATCTTATTTCCCATCCACGTTTTTCATATTCAGCTCCCTTGTTGAACGAAGCCGCTGCCGCGGCAGAAAAACAATTCAAATTAGTGTATAACTCCTATAAGTGTTCAATTCTGGACACTTATAAACCAAAGGAGTTTACCATGAACAAAACCCAAACAAAACGATTTAATGACTTCTATCAGCGTCACTTAAGATTACTCAAACTTCAGGGCCTAAGTCACAGTACCATTGATAATTACGCCAGGGCCATCCGCAGGATTACCAAGTATTTTGACTGCTGCCCGGATAAATTGACCCCGGACCAACTGGAAGAGTATTTTAGCCAGTTTCTTGAAACCCATTCCTGGAGTACGGTTAAAGTGGAACGAAACGGTCTGCAATTTTTCTGGAGACATGTGCTCAAGATTGACTGGCAGTGGATTAATATGATCAAGCCGCCAAAGGTCAAGACCATACCGGATATTCTCTCATCTGCTGAGATAGAAACGCTCATTGGTACCACTCGACAATTACGTTACCGTGTATTCTTTTTGACCGCTTATTCCATGGGGTTGCGTTTATCAGAAGCGCTGTCACTCCAGGTCCGGGATATCGATGCCAAACTTAAACGGGTTCATATCCGGCATGGAAAAGGGCTTAAGGATCGGTTTGTGCCATTGCCGGATTTGACGTTACAGGCATTACGGGCTCTTTGGAGCAGACACCGTCATCCAAAATTGCTATTCCCGAATGCCAAGGGTTCTATGGAAACCATTCAAAAGGCAAAAACCCATCTGAATAAGGGCGGTACGCAACACGCCATGAAAGTTGCGGTCGCCGAATGTGGTATTAAAAAAAAGTCAGTATTCATTCGCTGCGCCATTATGTGGAGTCAGATATAATGGGGAGTGTGGTTTGACAATCATACTGTTTCCTGTTGATTCATATCAAAACACTCCCCATAATAATTTTTACAAACTACACAACGAGTTCAGCCATTTCATTAAATCACCATCTTCTTCCCACCTCGGAACAGTCTCTGGTACCAGATTTACATAGGCTTTTTCAATCGCTTTTCGTTTCATTTCACTATTAGCTCTGGCATAAACTTCTGTCGTAGAACAATCAGCATGCCCCAGAAAATCACGGATGTAGATCAGATTAATATCGGATTGAAGCAAATGCATGGCCTTGGAATGGCGCTTATGGGGAGCTCCCCATAACCGCCACAGCTTTGCCACACATTTACTTGAGCGCGGCTTAAGTCTTCGGCATATTCAATCCCTTTTGGGCCATTCCAGGCCGGAAACCACCGCTCGTTACACCCACTTAACCGGTATCACTGAAAAAGAAAGCAGAATCACCATCAATGATCTGGTGAGCACCCTTCATGTTGATTTAAGGAAGGTGTGATCATGGACATGGCTAAAATTATTAATCAATATTATACCACCTTTAAAACCAAATATGCCGCGACCTTGCTGCCCAGCCATTTGAAGGCATTAAATGCCATTTGCCGCTGCCGCACACCTGATTCGGGTGAACTTTTTGTTCAATGCCCGGATTGCAGCCATGGGGAATGGAAGCCTTTATCCTGCGGTCACCGGAGCTGCCCGAAATGCCAGAACCATGAGGCAAGCCAATGGATTGACCGTCAGCAGGGAAAACTACTGCCGGTTCTTTATTTCATGACAACCTTTACATTGCCGTACCAGTTACGGTCTCTGGCCTGGCACCATCAAAAACAGGTCTATTCGATCTTTTTCTTTTGTGTTGCAAGCACCTTGAAGGACTTTGGGTTAAATTCCAAAAATCTGGGAGCCCAAATCGGCATGACCATGGTTTTGCATACCCATAACAGGAAACTGGATTATCATCCCCACATCCATGTCGTGATTCCCGGCGGCGGTGTTGATAAATCCAGACGTCAATGGAAAAAGAATAAAGGCAAGTACCTGTTTAACAAAAAAAACCTGGCTAAGGTTTTTCGTGCCCGTTTTCTGGCTGCATTAAATGAAAACGGCCTGCCTATTCCCGAAAAAGTTCCTGGAGAATGGGTGGTTGACTGTTCCCATGTGGGCAAAGGACTCACCGCCCTGAAATATCTGTCCCGATATTTATACCGTGGGGTCATCAGTGAAAAAAATATTATTTCTAATCATGATGGCAAAATCACTTTCCGTTATGTTGAAAGCCGTACCGACAAAATACGATATCGTACTCTCAATGGGGAAGACTTTTTATACCTGGTCATGCAACATGTCCTTCCCAAAGGTTTCAGAAGGGTGCGGGATTATGGGGTTCTTCATGGTAATGCCAAAAAGCTGATGACTCTGGTTCAATTGATTTTGCATGTTATTATTTCCGGGATTCAACAAAGGCCCAGGCCTGTTTTTAAGTGTCCCTGCTGTCGGTCGGTAATGATTGTTTTAGGTTTTCGGCAGTTCGCATTGGAATCCGGATGATGGTCCTTTATGGCAGAAATCAGGAGTTCATGTAAAATCAGGAGGCGCAACCATTATTATGATATAAAACCATTTTCCTGCGGCCAGTTTTTTGGTTATGGCACCGGTACGCCTTGAAAATGCATGTGCTTTTTGAGGGGCATCGTTCCCTCCCTATCTCCTGAAATATATTTTCTTATATATAGTGATCCAGGGCTCGTTCAACAACCGGATAAGATCGTGGTTCGTTCCTCACACGATCTATCCTTATTCGTTATTCGTTGTGCTTAAAATCAAAACCAGGGGTTTTTTTAACCAAAACCAGGGGTTTTAAAAATGAATACCGGGTGTTTAAAAAAAATCTTTCAGGTGTTCACCCTATATCAATGCAGGATTAAACGATTTATTATAAAACCACGGTAAGTGTTTTCTCTCATACTTTTAATTACGACACCTTACTTGATATTATCATTCAGTTCATGAAGGGCACACTTAGAAATTTAACCGGGAAAAATTCGGGTTAAAAGAAAAATCCGAATGATTTACTGCATGCCAGGAAAAGGAGGTGGAATATTGGTTATGCCGAAACGCAACGGATGGATAAAACCCATCACTAATAATTTTTTTAAAAAAGGAGATTTACCATGGCTGTTGAAAAAACAAATGCATCTTCAAGTTTAGTTGAAGTTATTGACCGTATCCTTGATAAAGGCGTTGTCATAGATGCCTGGGCAAGGGTATCTCTTGTCGGTATCGAGCTTCTGGCCATTGAAGCCAGAGTGGTACTGGCCGGTGTTGAAACCTATCTGAAATATGCTGAAGCAGTCGGCCTCACAGCCCAAGCCGAAGCCTAACCCATAAAGGGAGATTGGCAGGTATCCTTGGGATCATTAAAGGTGTCGCACCCCTTTAATAAATCGGTGTCATCTTAAGCATATCTGAAATCTCCGGGGTATCAATAAAACCCCAAACATATCTGACAAAACTCCCTTAATTTTAAAACCGGTTATTGCCCGATATGTTTGAGGTTTTTTTTAAGCAAAAGGTGAATTGATGGACACCCTGGAAAAATTAGATGGTACCAGACAATTGAGAGTATTGGCCGCAAGTATTGTTGATTCCTATGAGATCAGGGTAGACACTGTTTGTTCCTTAATGAGCCAGGCCAATAATTTTCTTCATTCTTTCCAATTGGAACTTGACGAGATGATAAATCGTCTGCGGATCAACCTGACGAATTCTCAGAGCCTCAGGCGAAAAGATTTCGATTCCATGATCCACGATATCCTTGACCGCCACCGGAAAATTGAAAATGAAGCTATCCTGAGCCTGTCTAACTTTCAGGAAGAAGAACAGGAGATGATACGGTCTTTAAGAGATCTCATTGCCTTCAGAAGCCAAAACCCGAACAAGGATATAGAAGCCCTGCTGGAAGATATGCTGATACAACAGAAAAACAGGGAGCATGATATCGTCAGGATATTAAAACAGATTCAGGTTGAGCAGGAAGAATTAAAAACAGGGCTGAAAAAGTTGCTGGAAAAGGGTGAAGATATCAGGATTAAAGATTACAAGGCAATGCTCAATGCCATCCGGACACAACACAGTGAATATAACCGGGAGCTGTTTGACCTGTTGGATGACTTTGATCTTGTCAGAAACAGGGTGAATGACCAATGGCAGAAAATCGTCAGCACAAACAGTATATAACACTTACCGCCAATCTGAGCAAAGTATCAGATTCGCATTTTAAAAAACGCTATAAAGATATCCTTTGACGCTATGGAGGCGTTATTTCCCTCCAATGGCTCACCCGGCCTTGCTTTAAGCATGTCTTTTCAAGGTTAAAAGGAGAAGAAGAATGTCAGTATCTAAAGATTTGGAAAGATTGGTTGAAGAGATTGGAAATGCGAGAAATGACCGTAGAGGACTGATGAATAACCTGAAGGAAAATCTTGGCCGGATCAAACAGGAGACGGCTGGGTTACGGCAGGAGTCAGTGAATTTTTTGAAATCAATTGGAAAAGACAGAGAAGAGATGACCCTGTCTTTGCACCGGCGACTGGATAAGGATAGAGCCGGTCTTGGTGTAATGGAAAAAGAACGCAGGAAAGAAACGGGAATGGATCGTAGTAATCGTATCAGCTCGATCAGGGAATTGAAAAATGAACTCAAATCAAATCTGGAAGGGTTTATGTCAGATATGAAGGGCTATGTTACTGTTCGGAAAGCAGATGCAAAGGAAGACAAAATACACCGTCTTGGAGACATCAAGTTCATGAAGACTGAGGTTGGCAGGATGAAACAAGAGATCCAAACCAGTCTGAAACAAATCCGTAACAGTCAGACGAAAGTGGGAGAGGAGCTTTCCACATTTTTGAAAACCTTTGTTTCGGATATCAAGGCAATAGAAAAGGGTCGAAAATCCAGTGTGAATGAGTTTCTTGGGTCTGTAAAGGCAGAACTTTCGGCCATGGCATCTGCATGGGGAAATGTTCTTTCCAGTGTCAGTCCGGATGAACCGGAAACCGTTCAGAAGCGGGTTGCACCTGAACCTGACAAAGAAGAGGAGACCGGCGAAGAGCCGGAAGAGCAAAGGATGTCAGATGTGAATGGTAAGCCGGAAGACAGCTATTATGATACAGGGCCGATAAAAGAAAAGGTTGTAACCACCCTGTCTGACTATTCAGAGGGTCTTAAAATGACTCAGTTGGCCGAGCTGCTTGATATTGAACAATGGCGGATGCTTATTCCTGTTATGCGGGATCTTCTGGAAAGCAAACTGATAAAAAAAGAAGGTGGCTTTTATTTTGCTTCATAAATAGTTCATGGCCGGAATTTTTATTCCGGCCATGGAACACTTCCAAGGGAGCCCTATGATAACATGGGCTTGCAAAAAGGATGGGGGCAGTCTTTTAAAATCAAATAAAAAATAAGGAGCTACAATGTCAACTGCAATTGCAAGTACTGTTTTAGAACCTGTCTCTCAACCGGATTTTGTAGAAACGGAATATATAAAAGATGTTACCAACAGGGCACTGGGGTATATCAAGGCAGGTTTCCCCGTGCACTTAAGAGGCATTTCAGGCACAGGAAAGACAACTATTGCCATTCATATCGCGGCAAAGATAGGACGTCCCCTTATCCTTATCCATGGGGATGAAGAATTTTCAACCTCTGATCTGATAGGGAGCGAACAGGGGTACAACATCCGGAAAATCAGGGATAATTTTATTCATACTGTTCTTAAGACAGAAGAGAACTTGAGTAAACAATGGATTGATAACCGGTTGACCATGGCATGCAAATTCGGGTTTACCCTCCTTTATGATGAATATACCCGCTCAAGACCAGAAGCAAACAATGTCCTTTTGTCGGTCCTCCAGGAGAAAATGCTGGATATTCCAACCACAAGTCATGGAAATTCCAATTACATGAAGGTTCATTCTGATTTCACAGCGCTTTTTACCAGCAATCCTGAAGAATATGCCGGAGTTCACCGCAGCCAGGATGCCTTAAGAGATCGTATGGTGACCATTGATCTTGAATATTTTGACGATGAGACAGAAATTCAAATTGTCCAGGGCAAATCAGGGCTGTCCTATAAAGATGCAAAAAAGATAGTAAATATTGTCCGGGGGTTGAGGGATTCCGATGTTTTTGAGTTTTCCCCCACTGTCCGGGGGTGCCTGATGGTGGCCAAATCCGTCCAGGTGTTCAAGGCAAAGGTCCATAAGGATGACAAGGTCTTTCGCCAGATCTGCTTTGACATTCTCTCTTCGGAAACCAGCCGTATCGGCAGCAAATCGAACAAGGAAAGAGTGATGCAGGTCCTTTTAAAACTGATGGATCAGTATTGCAATGACATTTATCAAGGAGAATCCGATGGATAGTTCACCCCATGTTAAAAAGAGCATGAAAAGAGGCTGTTCCAAAAGAAATACCGCAATAAAACACAGCCTTACCACAAAATCCAGGCCGGTTAAATCCAGTTATCTGGAAATATTTATCATGGATAAGCACCGCTCCCGGTTAAAACAGGAAAAAGCAAATCTGACCCGGAGGATCAATCAGATCCATAAAGAGCTTGCATCCCTTGATAAGGCAATCGCTGCAATGGGCAGAGATGTCAAAGAGAATATCGGCTCAATGTCTCCCTTGACAACGATAAAATCCATCAAGGAAATCGATACCATAAATGAAATCGATACCATGCATAAAATGCAGTTAAAATATTGATAAAACCCATTTCGATACGTGATGCGGATTGTCATTTTTAAGACTTAAAAAAGGTGGCCCATGTCTCAGACAGGTAAATATATATACTGTATTATTGAAGAAAAATATGACCGTAACTTTGGCACCAACGGGATCGGCAACAGAAAGGATCTGGTTTCAACCCTCAATTATAATGGCATTTCTGCTGTCATCAGTGATACCCCCATGTCAAAGTATGTCATCAACAGGGAAAATCTTACTGCCCATGAAATGGTTATTGAGCAGGTAATGAAAGACTATACCGTATTGCCGGTTCGATTCTGTACCATTGCTTCAAATTTAGAAGAGATAAGAAGCCTTCTTAGAAGGCGCTATCATGAATTCAAGCGTCTTTTCAGGGAGATGGACAATAAGATTGAGATGGGATTAAAGGTGAGCTGGAAGCAGATGGAGGCCATATATGGTGAAATATCTTCTGTAAGTCCGCTGATCAAGAAACTCAAATCAAATATTGCAGGCCTTGATGCAAAAAATAAAATCGAGGTGGGAAAACAGGTTCAAAAGGCCCTGGCTGAAAAAAAAGAGGATGACGGGCAGATGATTACAAGAAGATTTAAATGCATTTCAGTGGATATAAAACAAAACAAAATCATCGGTGATGCCATGCTGTTGAACCTTGCCTGTCTGATTGACAGAACCCATGAAAAGGAATTTGATAATACGGTTAATGATCTGGCAGCAAAATATGAAAACAGATTTCTTTTCAAATATGTAGGCCCGATCCCTCCCTTTAATTTCGTTAACATAGTCGTCACATAAAGGAGATTTCCATGACAAAAAAGAAAACCAAAGAAGAGGCAACCGGCGAGTTCGGCTTTTCAGGACTTTTAAAAGGCCTGGGCAATCTGATTGAAACGGCTGCCGCGTTTGCGGAAAAGAGCCAGGAGTTTAAAAAATCAGGTGAAATAAATTTTGGCCATCTTGACAGTATCAAAGGGTTAAAGGACATAAAAGGCGTTTATGGGATAAATGTCCGCACTTTAAAAGACGGCAGGCCCTTTGTCCAGTCTTTCGGCAATATCAAGAAAACGCAGGATGGCCCGGTCGTTGAAGAAGTCAGGGAACCCATCATAGACCTTTTTGAAGAAAAAGGGACCACCCAGATTATTGCAGAAATGCCGGGCATTGACCAGAAGGATATTGTGGTGGAAGCAAAGGGTGATATCATCACCATCAGTGCCGGTACTGACCAGCGAAAATATGAAAAAGAGGTGCTTTTGTCCGGGAAAGTGAATCAAAAAGATATGGAATGGACATATAAGAACGGGGTTCTGGTCATAACGATCAAGACAGACGTAAGTCCGGGGTCTTAAAATATAAAAATTTCATAGGAACAGGTAACCTTAGAATGGAAATAAAATCTATTACGCTAAAGGTAATTGAGGCCAATTCAAAGGATATGGGCAGGGGAATCATCCGCCTTGACCCCGGTGATTTTAAAAAAATTGATGCGGATGTGGGCGATGTTGTGCAGGTCAAGGGCAAAAGAGTGACTGCGGCCAAAGTCATGCCCGCGTATATTGAGGACCGGGAAAAGGATCTGGTCCGCCTGGACGGCATGACACGGGACAATGCCCAAGTCGGTCTGGATGAAAAGGTGATCATTCAAAAAGCGGTCTGCAACCCGGCCAGAAAAATATCTGTCACCCCTCTTACCCAGGTTCGATCCCTTGACAGTAAGTATATCGGTACCCTCCTGGAAGGTATTCCCCTGGTGAACGGTGATATTGTCAGGGCAAAATTATTTGGCGCAAAAACCCGGGATTTTAAGGTCACAGCGACAAAACCGGATGGGATTGTGATCATCAAACCGGACACGATCATTGAAATAAAGGAAGAAAAATCCGAGTTCAAGTCATCCAGGGTGTCTTATGAAGATATCGGTGGGCTTGCCAAAGAAATCCATCGTATCCGGGAGATGATCGAACTGCCCTTAAAATATCCCCAGGTGTTTGAAAAATTGGGAATTGACCCGCCCAAGGGGGTTCTTCTCCACGGACCGCCAGGCTGTGGCAAGACATTGATTGCAAGGGCGGTGGCAAACGAGACCGATGCAAATTTCCAGCATTTGACCGGGCCTGACATCATGGCCAAGTTCTATGGGGAGAGCGAGGCCAATTTAAGGAAAATATTTGAAAAAGCCTCAGCAGCTGCGCCTGCCATTATATTTTTTGACGAGATTGATGCCATCGCGCCCAAGCGTGAAGACATGGGGGGTGAAAAACAGGTTGAAAAACGGGTGGTTGCCCAGCTTCTGGCCCTAATGGACGGCCTTTCTTCAAGAGGACAGGTGATCGTCATCGGTGCCACCAATATCCCCAATGTGATTGATCCGGCCCTGCGGCGGCCCGGCCGGTTTGACAGGGAGATAGAAATCAGTATCCCGGATAAAAACGGGCGGTTCAAGATATTAAACATCCATACCCATGGCATGCCGCTTTCCGAGGAAGTTGATCTGGTTAAACTTTCTGAAATCACCCATGGGTATGTGGGGGCTGATATCGAAGCACTCTGCAGGGAGGCTGCCATGGTCAGCCTTAGACGGTTTTTCCCAACCTTTGATTTCGGGCAGGAAGAGATCCCCATTGACAGCCTGCTGGATCTTCAGGTGACCATGGATGATTTTTTAGAAGCCATGAAGGAGATTGAACCCTCGGCCATCAGAGAGGTCTTCTCTGAAGTGCCCAATGTGAAATGGATTGATGTGGGAGGGCTTGAGGATGTTAAAAACCTTTTAAGAGAAACGGTTGAGTGGCCCTTGAAATATGCCTCTCTTTTTGATTTTGCCCACACCCGTCCGGCCCGGGGGATTTTGTTTCATGGAGAGCCCGGAACAGGCAAAACCCTTCTTGCAAAGGCTGTGGCAACAGAATCCGGTGTGAATTTCATCTCCATCAAAGGACCGGAACTGTTATCCAGATGGGTGGGAGACAGTGAAAAAGGGATCCGGCAGATTTTTAAAAAAGCAAGGCAGGCAGCGCCCTGTGTTGTTTTTTTTGACGAAATCGACAGCCTGGCTCCCAAAAGGGGTGCCTTCGGCTCTTCAGCAGTAACCGACCGTGTCATCAGCCAGTTTTTAAGTGAAATGGACGGAATAGAAGAATTAAAGGGCATTCTTATCCTGGCTGCCACCAACCGGATTGATATGATTGATGCGGCCATGTTGAGATCAGGAAGGTTTGATTTCCAGCTTGAGCTGAAAACTCCGGATAAAGATGCCAGGATAGAGATATTTAAAGTGCACACAAGGGGTAAGCCCCTGGGAAAAAATATTGATTTTCATCGTCTTGCCGACGAGACAGACACATTAAAAGGAGCAGATATAGAATTGATCTGCAACACCGCAGCCATAACAGCCATAAAGGAATTTATTAAAAAAGGCAAAAAAGATCATACAAAATTCAGCATTTTAATGAAGCACTTTGACCACGCCATTCAAAAAGGACAGATAAGATGAATAAGCGGCAATATTTATACGGATTCGTGTTTCAAGAATCCTGGCAAAACTTCACCTGCAAGGGACTTGATGACCAGGAGGTTTATTTTAACAATCGCGGGAGCCTTTCCCTGGCCATGAGCGATTTTAAGATGACTGATTTTTCTGCATTGCCCCAGAAAGAGCTGTTACTCTATTTAAGGCAGCATCATCTTGCAATTGAAACAATAATGGAAAATTTCTGCATTATCCCTTTTAAGTTCGGGACAATGATTGAAAGCCCGGATCAAATCATAAAGATATTTACAAGCAGTTATAACCAGATCAGAAAGAAATTTGCACTCCTAAGAGATATGGTTGAGCTGGATGTTATCGTGAGTTTTAATCATTTTGACCAGGTCTTCAATGAAATCAGGGAAATTCCTTCCATTAAACACTTCAAACAGGAAATGCCTTCCGGATCAACACAAGATCTTTATAACGCACAGATAAAACTTGGGAAAATGGTGAATTCCCTCCTTGATGAAAAGCGTAATGGGATAAGAAAGATTATTTTTGACCGAATGTCGGATGTATCAGCAGACATCCTTACAAATGATATTACCCAGGATTCAATGATCACAAGCCTGGCTTTTTTAATCAAAAAAAAGGAGCATCCGGTTCTTGAAAGGCGTATTGAAGATCTTGATCACTATTTTAACGGCACTATTGATTTCAAGATCGTGGGCCCTTTGCCCTTTTACAGTTTTTATACCCTGATCCTTCATAAAGGGAATTTCAAGGAGCTTGATTTTGCAAGGCAGACATTAAATCTGCCGGAAAAAGCAGATCTGTCCGAAATAAATGAATCCTATAAAAAATTAAGTAAAATCTGCCATCCGGATAATGACAGCCATAATAAAGATCTTGCCCGCAGGTTTGAAGACCTTAATAAATCCTATAAAATCATTATGGAATACATCAGCGATAACAGGTGTTCCTTTTTAAAGGAGGATGTTGAACAATGGATCAGGGTCAAGGCTTTTGAGAGGGAAAATGCGGTTATGTTATGAGAAAACTATTTTTAGTCCCTATGATTCATATGGGCATCGATCTTGGAAAAGCAAAGGGCGAAATAACCAAGGTTAAAAATAAATTGGTCACTCCAGAAAGGCTTGAGCAGCATGAGAAGACAATTTCACTCTTCTGGGACAGGGTCCGGGTCTATTTTCAAGGACAGGATGTTAAAAATATGAAAATTTTTCAAGACGGCCTGGCAGCAGGAGGTGAAATCGGGAAAAAAATTGTAAAAGAGCTGGCTTTAAAAGGAAGTAAAAATTTCATGGTCGTATCAGATCTGGTTGATAAGGGAGCCACGGCAATGAAAACCGAAGATGTTGCGTTGATTCAGCAGGAGCAGGCGTTGTTCATAACTCTTTTACAGTCAAAATGGTTTTTCCAGACCCTGATGAATTATTTAAAATATAAATTTTTTAAGACACGGCTGCTTAAGAAACGCGACAGGTACATGGCCGGTCAGATAAATAACAATTTGAAAAAAGGAGAAACAGCTGTGCTTTTTATCGGTGCGGTTCATGATGTGGCGTGTTTCCTTGACAAGGATATCCTGGTTTTTCCTTTAAAAGATCCTGACATGGTAAATTCATACCTTAAATCGCTCCGTCAAAAAAAGAATGACCGAAAATTTCAAACCCTGGCCCACAAACTTGTATCTGAAATCAAAGGGGAATCAACATCATGAAACAGTATATTTATGCCATCGTGGATGCTGAAAATGAAGGAAACCTTGGCATGCAAGGGATAGGCGGCGTTGATGACGAGGTATCAATTGTCTGTTTTAAGGACATGGGTGCGGTGGTCAGCCCAACCCTGACAGAAGAATATCCGGTTAACCGGAAAAATACCCTGGCCCATCAGAAAATCATGGAAGAACTTTTCAAGGCGCATACGGTATTGCCGGTAAAGTTCGGTACAGTCGGGGATGATGTCCAGACCATACGGGAGAAGGTATTAAAAGCGGAACAGGTAAGGATAAAAGAACACCTGGATTTTTTAAAGGACAAATCCGAGCTGGGGCTTAAAGTCTTCTGGACTCATCCTGAAACAATTTTCACCCGGATACTGGAAGAAAATCCAAGGATACAAAGACTTCGGGATCGTTTAAATTCCCATCATGGCGGATTACAAAGAGAGCAGATTCAATTGGGAGACATGGTGGAAAAAGCCCTTGAAAATAAAAAAAAGGAATTGGAGAAACAAATATTCAAGTTTTTAGCCGGCCTGTTTGTTGATCACAGGAAAAGCAAGATCCTGGCGGATCATATGGTTGTCAATAGTGTTTTCCTGTGTTTAAAAGAGGCTGAAAAGAAATTTGACAAGGCAGTTGAAAAAATTGATGACTATTTTGCAGGGCAATTGAAAATGAAATACATCGGGCCTGTTCCACCCAGTAATTTTGTTGAATTAACCGTGAGGTGGTAACATGGCCTTTATCATAGACGATATTGCATTGTCTCCTATCAAACTAACCATCTGGCTTGCAAAAAAATTAAAGGAATCTGCCTATAATGAAATGACGGATGATTCAAAAGTTTTAGAAGAACTTCTCATGCTCCAGATGAAGCTTGAGATGGAAGAAATCAGTGAGGAGGACTATGCCAAAAAAGAAACCCGGCTCATGGAACGTCTGGAAGAAATAAGAAATTTAAAAAAAGGAGAAAATCATGGCGCTTAAATTTGCCGATGCCATAAAAAAAGCGCGATCGGAATTGGGAACCATTCTTGGACTTGAGCTGGAATCCACCATCAGTGCACAGCCTGATGGAGATGGGTGGCGGATAACCCTGGAAGCACTTGAAAAAAAATCCATCCCGGACAGCATGGATATCCTGGGGATTTTTGAAGTCAACCTGGATGCCGATGGAAATATTTCCGAATTCAACCGGGTCAGGATGCGAAAGCGAATTGATATGGATGAGAATGTATAAAAAACTTTAAACCAATTAAATAAAAAGCGAGATATGCAAATGGGACTGGAACCCTCCAAGGAAAATTTTGGAAGCCTGGCGGATGTCATTGACAGACTTCTTGATAAAGGCCTGGTCATTAACGCGGATATTGCCGTATCCGTAGCCGGTGTTGAACTGCTGGGAATTAAAATCAGAGCGGCTTTATCATCTTTTGAGACGGCTGCAAAATATGGATTGGAGTTTCCTTCCGGCACAAAGCTTTCAACCCCTGCATGGCAAGAGGCACTCACAGCCAAGGAGTATTGTCCTCAATGTGAAAAGAAAGTGGCAATCGCCGATCTGATGAGTGATGGATGTCCCTGGTGCGGCTGGATAAGTGCCAGGACAAACCCATTGAACCCTGCCATTAAAACGTCATGAAAAAGGAAAATCCATGGCCCTTGATATTGATGAAAAAAATTTAAAACACGGGGTTTTAGGCCTGGTTATCGCCCTGGTGGAAGTGATTCAGGAAGCCATGAATCTCCAGGCCATGAAAAGAATGGAAAAAGGCTCCTTAACTCAAACTGAAATCCACCGCCTGGGGAATGCATTAATGGAGCTGGATCAGGCCATCGCCGAGATTAAAATCCAGCAGGGGATATCGGAAACCGTCAAATCCGTAAGGGATGGTCTGGATGATATTGTAGATGATGTCATCAACCAGATGATCAATCCTTGCAAGTGGCGTGCATAAAAGGAATATGACATGGAAGAGATCATCCGACAGATGGTTCAAAACCAGATCCGGGACATCCTTGATCATAACCGGGAAACGATTTCAAGGATCGTTAAAAAAAGCATCATGCCGGAACTTTATAAGATAGTGCAGGATGAAATCCACAGAGAATTTCTGGCCATTGCTAACATACAATCTCCTTTGTCTGATCAGGATCTGACAGCCAAAGGGAGTTCGGATTTGGACCTGCAAAAAGAGAATCGTCATGTTATTCAACAAAGCTCGCCTAATGGACAGGGGAAATACCTCTATTGTATCGTTAAAGGCAATGAGGATCAAAAATTTGACCAGATTGGCATTGATGGCAATAGAGTTTATCCCCTTTATCATAAGGATTTGGCTGCCATTATTCATGACTGCACTGCCAAACCCTATACGTCCAATGAAGAAAAGACAGTGGCCCAGTGGGTCATGACCCATCAAAAAGTGATTGAAAAGGCCTGGGAAACCTATGGCGTTGTGGTTCCGGCATCCTTTGACACCATTATCATCGGAGATAAAAAAGCGACAGACCAGGAAAATTTAAAAAAGTGGCTTGAAGATCACCATGACGATCTCCTGGCAAAAATGGAAAAATTTTCCGGCAAGGCTGAATATGGGATAAAGGTCTTCTGGAATGCAAATCAAATGGGGGAAAGGATTTCCAGGGAAAATGAGCAGATTAGAATGATTAATGAAGAATGCAGGTCAAAATCCAAGGGGAGTGCATACATGTACCGGAAAAAATTGGAAAACCTGTTGAAAAAAGAACTGGAAAATAAAGCGGAATATTATTTTAAGGAATTCTACAATAAAATTAAGGCCCATGTGGATGATATTAAAATAGATAAGATAAAAAACAAGTCTTCTGATCAACAGATGATCATGAATCTTGCCTGCCTCATGCCCATGGCAAACAATCCCCTCCTGGGGGATGCACTTGAAAAAATTGATCAGATGGAGTCTTTTTCCGTGCAGTACACCGGTCCCTGGCCCCCCTATAGTTTTGTGTAACCATTATGGAACCCACATCATATACAAAAGCCACCCTGGTCGACCTGTTGGACAGGGTGCTGGACAAGGGGATTGTGATCCATGCTGAAATCATTGTCTCTGTTGCCGGCATCCCTTTGATTGGTGTGAACCTTAAGGCTGCCCTGGCGGGAATGGAAACAATGCTCGAATATGGGATGATGGAAGAATTGGATAAGCGTATCAGGTCCCAGGCCATGGAAAATGAGAAGGAAAAGTTAAGAAAAGACAATAAGGAGTATTTATGGGAAGAGCAGTCGGTATAGATCTTGGTACATCCTTTTGTGTTGCCGCAGTCATTGAGAATAAACTGCCTGTGGTTGTTCCCAATCGGGACGTGGCAACGATTCCTTCCATATTGTGCATTATAGATTAATATTTCTTTTATTATTAATAGGTTATAGTCGAAAAAACTAACGTATTATTCTGTGTTTTGCGTCAAACAGCAAATTCAATCATATCATAATTGTTTAAATCAATTTCTTGCCGAGCTTTCCAAAGATCATAGTTATCTTGCATGAGCAACCAACTTTCAGGTGACCTGCCCAGTACAACAGATAATTTTAGTGCCATCGCCGGTGAAACATCGGTTTTGCTGTTTATTAACCGGCTTATTAATCCTGGACTTACCTGTAATTTCCGAGCTAATTCGTTAGATCCGATATTAAAAGGATCTAAATATACTCTCTTAATAAATGCCCCTGGGTGCATGGGGTTATGTTGAATAGTCATTTTAATTTCTCCTAATGATAATCTTCATAATTGACCACATAGGCATGACCATCTTTAAACTCAAAGACAACCCGCCAGTTACCGCTTACATTAACTGCCCACAATCCTACGCGATCACCTTTAAGCGAGTGCAATCTCCATCCTGGGATATCCATATCTTCAATATTAAGGGCAGTGTGTAATGCTTGTAATCGTTCCTCTAACCTTGGGGCATGTTGAGGATTTATACCAGCGGTACTTCCAGTGGTGAAAAAACGTTTTAATCCTTTGTGCTTAAAGGTTTTTATCATATAAATTAGGATACCAAATTATTTACTGTTGTGCAACACTAAATTGAACTGGCTTCAGGTTTCGATTATGAAAATCTGCGGATTTCATGTTTTTTCAGGTCCTTTTTTAGCTGTCAGGGCAATGTGATTCCTGAAGCTTGAAAAGTTCGGGGTTGAATTCATTCGGGCTCAGACAGCGAACCGATTCACGTTCGGGCCATACTTTTAAAATGTAGGCAGTAGCATCTGGGGTATCTTCTGCAAGATCGCCGATAACCCAAGTCGGCAAATTCATCTTTGAATACTTCTGGTACATCAACCGCGCATAGTCTTCCAGGCTAGCAAGGGTTTGTGTATTTCCCGCGAATATCAACATAGCAACAGGGGCACCACACGTCTCACACGGCATGATTTTGCTTTCAACTATATTTTTGTCTGTGGTTGGCATGGGTGTGTGGGGAATCTTTTCAGTACCTTCACCAACAATGGATTCCATCTGGTTGGCTATACGCATTCCTATCGGCTCGAAGATCTCTCGACGCTTGGCTGTCATAGGATCGTCCGGATCACCGGTAACATCAAGATTGATCATGGTGTTGTTTCCAGTGCCTTTCAGCCGTATGCGTCCGATATCCCCTAAATCCTTATGACGAAAGGTGTACACCCACTGATCTTCAATTCTTTCCTTGGTTGTCGTTATTTCCGAGGGTAATCGAAATGTCATATTGTTAATCTCCCTTATACTGTTACAGCTTCCTGAGGTACGGAACCAATTCCTGCAAAATCACGCAGTATGGAGTATTTTGAGTAATTATCTTATTGTGGTCATAAAAAAACAGGATCATTTCAAACGGTACAGAGGATCACAATTTGCCCCACTGCAAGAATTCTATTACAATGGGGGTAACGATAAGCATTGTTACGAAGTGTGCCTCTCGATTTCATTCTTCTGGAATTGCCCATTTAAGTTTACCCTGCTCTTTAAGTTTCCGCTGATAGCGGTAAACGGTCGCTTCACTCACTCCTAAGCCCTTTGCTATTCCTTTTACACTTTTATTTCGGTTTTGTAACGCGTCAAAGGCTAATGTTTCTTTTTCATCTGTCAATGCTTTAGGGCGGCCTCCGTTTCTCCCTCTTGCTCTTGCAGCAGCAAGACCAGCCATTGTTCTTTCTCTTATCCTGTCTCGTTCATGCTCTGCTAATAGCGCAAATATCCCAAACACAAGCCTTCCGTTTGAAGACGTTGTATCAAACAAATCTTCTGTCAAGCTTTTGAATCCAATATTTCTATTGCGCAGATCATCAACAATATTCAACAGATCAACTGTTGAGCGTCCCAGCCTGTCAGATTTCCATACAATGAGTGTATCGCCGTCTCTTATATAGTTAAGGCATTCCTGTAATCCTGGACGATCTGCTTTTGCACCGCTGGCCACATCATAAAAAATCTTGTAGCAATTTATCTTTTTTAAACTGTCTTCCTGTAGTTGAAGATTTTGCTTGTTGGTACTAACTCGTATATAACCTATGTCTTTGCCCATGAGAATCTCTTTTAATTAATTCTTGATTCAAAATTGTGATAATGCTATCAAAACCCGTTCTATTTTAGAATTTTGATTGATTGTTTTTGCAATAAGTTTTGAAAGTGAATTTATACGGATTTGAACAAATATTCAATAAAAAATAAAACCCTGTCAAAAACCAACGTTTTTGATAGACTTGATGAAAAGGTAAAAGATGCCGGCACTCAAAGAAACCGCATATCCCTATTTCCCTAAAAATATAAAGCCAGAAGAACTGGACAGACTTTACACCCCCACAGTCAAGGAAATTGAATACACAAAAACTTTTACACGAACAAAAGAAGCCAGATATTGTTTTTTGGTGCTTTTAAAAAGCTTTCAGCGGTTGGGGTACTTCATCCAAGCCTCATCAGTCCCTCTAATAGTTGCAAATCATATCGCAACTGCCATTCATTTTTCCAATTCTAAAAAAATGTTAAAAAATTATGACCAGTCACGTCTAAAAAGGCAGCATATAAATAAAATCAGATCATTTTTAAAGGTTAAAATCTTTAATAAAGATGCAAGAAAGTGTTTAAGAAATGCCATGGAAGATGCATCAAAATCAAGACAAGAGCTTGTAGATATTATAAATAGCGGGATTGACGAATTAATACACGATTATTATGAACTACCTTCATTTAGCACGATCGAAAAAGAAGCAAAGAGATCAAGGGCAGTAACCAACAGGCAAATTTATCAAGAAATTTATGATCGGATTAGCAAAAAAGATCGTATAAAGATGAATGCTGTTTTAAAAGTAGATCCGGAATCAAAGAGATCGCTCTGGAATGAAGTCCGGCGGGATGCAGGAAAAGCCACGTTGGAAGAGATAAACAACATTATTAATAAATTGTCCTGGCTTCGAGAAACCACAGGTTTTTCTGACCCATTCGAAGATATACCTTATGTAAAAATAAATCACCTGGCAGTAGAAGCGAAAACCCTTGATGTTGCCCGCGTTCGTACTGTCACATCATCAAAACGATATTCTTTGATCGCTGCATTAACAAAAGTAACAATTGCCCACACAATAGATGATATTTGCGATATTATGATAAAAAAACTGGGCAGTATTCATAACAAAGGCAGAGAGGCCTTAAAAGATTACAATGAAAAAAATCAAGAAACGACCGACGCAATTGTTACCAGCTATAAAAATATACATGACTGTGTATCCGGACACGAGTCACCAGAAGAAAAGATTACAAAAATAGAGCGTCATTTTTTCAGCAACCCAAATCTTGTTGAATATTCAAAAAGCCATTCGATATATGGGGGTAAAAACTATTTTCGTTTTCTTTTGCCGTATTTTAAAAATTATCGAACAAAATTTTTCAAGATTCTTGATTCATTGGATCTTAATTCCACAAGTTCCGATCAATCCTTGGAAAAGGCCATAGCATTTGCCCTTTCTCACAAAAAGTCCAGGACTCCGTGGCTCCCTATCGAAAACGAGCCAATTAATGTCTCATGGATTCCAGACAACTGGTGGTATTTGGTAACTGGCCTGAAGCGTCGAAAACTTCGCCCCAAGCAAATAAACAGAAGGCAATTTGAACTCTGCCTGTTTTCGCAAATTACTCAAGAACTAAAGAGCGCAGATCTTTGTGTTGAGGGAAGCGAAAAATATTCAGACTTCAGAAAACAGCTGATTTCCTGGGAAGAATTCTATAAAAAACTTTCTCGCTATAGCAAGTTGCTTGAACTTCCTGTTGACGTAGATGATTTTATTCTTCACCTCCAAAGCCTGTTGGTCTCGGAGGGTGAAAAACTGGATCACTCATATCCGCAAGATCAGGAATTTTCAATTGATGAAAATGGAGAACTAAAGCTAAAAAGGCTAAAAGCCAAATCAAAACCCGAATATCTGGATGCGATCTCTCAATTGATAACAAAGCGAATGCCCAAGAGAAATATACTGGATATTCTCATTGATACACAAAAAATATTGAACTGGTGTCGGGTTTTTGGACCTGTATCCGGTTTTGAGTCAAAACTGAAAGATCCTATAACCAGCTATATTGTTACTAATTTTTGTTATGGCTTTAATCTCGGCCCTGTTCAAACATCCCGATCTCTGCCGATATTAGATCGGAAACAGATCGAGTGGGTAAATCGTCGCCATATCACAGAAAAGATGCTTCAAGATGCCATAGACATTTTTATCAACGCGTATAATAAGTTTAGTCTTCCAAAATATTGGGGTGATACATCTTCTGTCTCTGCGGATGGCACCAGATGGGATGTATACGAAAATAATTTGCTGGCAGAATATCATGTCCGATATGGGAATTATGGTGGTATTGGATATTATCATGTTACAGACACTTATATTGCTTTTTTCTCTCGGTTTATTTCTTGTGGTGTGTTCGAGGGGCATCATATTTTAGATCCATTCTTCCAAAATAAAACAGATATTAAGCCTGACACTGTACATTCCGACACCCATGGCCAAAGCCTGGCTATTTTTGGCTTGTCATTTCTGTTAGGAATTAAGTTAATGCCACGTATTGCGAAATGGAAAAACCTTAAAATTTTTAAATCTGATGTTGAATCATATATAAATATTGATCCTGTTTTCTCAAAAGAAAAAATAGACTGGGAACTAATCCGTAAACATTTATTTGACATGATTCGGATTGCCATTTCAATTCAAGAAGGCAAAATTATGCCATCAACAATTTTACGGCGATTAGGAAGTTATAGCCGGAAAAACAAACTTTATTTTGCTTTTCAAGAATTAGGCAAAGTCATTAGGAGTGCATATCTTCTGAAATACTTGAGAAAACCAGATCTTCGACGTAAAGTAAATCATGCCACCACAGTTAGTGAAGCCTTTAATGATTTTATTCAATTTGTTACATTTGGGAATCAGGGTATAATTGCCGAAAACACAAGAGATCAACAAAGAAAAATAATAAAATATGGCCATTTGGTTGCCAATGCTTTAATCTTTATGAATGTTTACGATCAAAGTACCGTTATGAACGATCTATTAAATGAAGGTGTAAAAATAACTCCGGAAATCGCTATAGATTTGAATCCTTATCGGAAAAAACATATAAATCGATTTGGTACCTATTTTTTAGATGAAGAAAGGGAATGTCCGGAAATAGACTATATGTTAACGGTCGCAGAAACTTGATTTTTTTTGGTTATAACCCTTTAGTAATCATACAGATATTGGTTTATAATGCACAATATAGAAGGAATCGTTGCCACACCCCATCCCGGCATCATAGGTGATGGAGGATTCAGGATCAAGGTTGGGATTACCCACAGTCGTTTTACCACCCGTACCCTGACTGTTCTCAGCCAGCTGAGCGGCTGTGGGCGGAACAAAGGCTTTGCCGATTGTGGAATGAAGCCTTAAGCCAGTGTCAAACAGATAGTTCAATCCTGCCCGGGGGCTGAAGCAGGAAAAGGATTCTGTTTCAGGGATAAAATTAGTTTTATAGGCCCAATTGGAACATAGCTGTGTTTTTGTCCTGTAGGACTTCTCTTTTTGTTTTGAATCGGAACTAATTTTAAAAGCATCGTAAAACAAGGCATTGCAATAATTAGAGAAAAAAAGTCAACATTATTCGTGTTTCATAGGTGAAATATAGTAGATAATATCCTCACTAAAAACTTCCGAGCCGAGGGTAAACAGGAAGTTTTTGTATAATTTTTGATAAGAGCCCTCATTCGCCTGAAAAATAATCAAAAAAATGATAAATATTCCAGTTCTTTTTCAAAAACCGGTATTTCTATTGGACTTCATCGCAGCTATGTTCCAATTGGGCCGATCAGAAAAAAAATCGAATGGAATCTGAATAACAGTATAATTTTCGGTAATTAAAACAACGTTAACAAAAAAAACAACCCAAGACCTGTTATCATCAGACCTGCCATTGTTTCAATGGCAGCTTCAATCGTGGCAAACCGTTTTTTGTGGTTTGACGTGACCGACAGTACAGCCGATTTTCCCGATATTCCCAGAACGACAATACTGCTGATGGTGGTTGCCATGCCAATTGAAATAAAGATGCCCAGAAGAATCCCAAGCCATGTCAGATTCAAGGATATGGCAAACAGCATCACCATCACCACGCCAGGGCACGGGATAATCCCCACTGCCAGTGCGGTGATATATGGATTGGCAAAACGCTGCGTTTGAGATGGTGCAGGTTTTTTTATCCATTTATACATGCTTTTTGCGAAAATAATCAGTCCAAGAAAACAGATTAAAGAAAAACTGATGATCTGGGTGATATGGGACACGGTTTCCAATGATCCTGAAATCTGAGTCTGGAATAAAAATTTGACAGTCAGGACAAACAGGATACCGGAAAATCCATGGGTGAGTGCCACCATGTTACCGAAAATCAGCCCCTTGGAAATGCCTGGTTTGCAGGACAGAATATAAGACAGGGCAACGGCTTTTCCATGACCGGGTCCTGCCGAATGGATCACACCATAGGCAAAGGAACAGGCCATAAGAAAAAAGACTGGTGCCATGCGCTTTGTTGTCTGGACACTGCGGATCAGATCTGCCATCTTTTGCCTTAATTTTTGCTGCCACATCACTATGGTGACATAAAAAACAGACTGACCCTGTGGGCTTATGGCCGAGTGCTGCTGTTTCTGCTTTGACGTAAACGGATTGCCGGCCATTGCTGTTGAAACAGGCAGAAAAAGGATGCACAGCAAAAAGGCGATAATGGATATTTTATTCATTGCTTTATCCTGAACTCCAGAAACAGGGCCCAGGGATGAACCATGTCATAATAAATTGATGTGGACTTGTCTTCTTTTATTTGAGCTGTGATTTCAAATGGGCCATTGTTGTTAATTTCATACGGATGCTGCTCAATGAAATAAATGGCAGAATAGTATGTCGGGTCATAGGAAGCTATATTTATGCGTTTAAGATTTTTTACGGCACTGACATGGCAGGGGATGAAAAATTCGTAAATCAGTTTTCCTTTTTCAAGCCTGGCTGAAAAATCGGTCACATATTTTACCTGAAAAGGTTTTCCGTCAATTTTGACATAAATAAAATAATTAAATTCAGCAATATAGGAAAATGCTGTTTCCCTGATAGATGCCACCTCGGCATCTTCAAGAATCTTGTTTTTATTTTTGTCATGATCATCGCAGATCATGGTGGAAAACATGTCATCAAATTCCCAGCAAACATTAAACCCGGTCATTCCTTTTTCATCAAATACGATCTTCAGGTTCTGGGCAATAAAAACATGGGGATGTGACCAGGCAATATCAACCATGACAAATAAAAAGCCAAAAATGATCAAGACAGTTTTAAGTATCCCACGGTTTATTTCTGTCTTGCTGATTTTGAGCATATCAGGATTCCTGTTTTATGATAAAGGGTAAAATTAATTATAAAAATAAGCTGCATTTTTTGACGGCATGATCGTTTTTTCAATATGCTCCAGCTCCATGAAAATCACCAGACTTCCGTCTATTGTTTCCTCGTGTACCACACCGGTTATCCGGACCCAGTCATTGTTCTTTATTTGCTGAATATTGTTTTTTTTGATGACAAGTCCAATGGGTTGGGCATCGGCCGCGCAGCAGGTTATAAGGTACCTGAACACAATCGCCATGTCTTTATTCTTCCCTACGGGTTCATAGAACAGACCTTCGACGCTCACTTTGCTGCCCTTGTAGGTATCCCATTGCTGTGTCAGTCTGGAGATGGTCATGTCAAGGGGATCAGATGTTTTTTCCTTTATTGCTTCAGGTGCAGACATCTGGATGGCTTTTTGAGGTGCCGCCATTGTCCGTTTGGACAATGCATAGCTGCCAAGGGTGTTGTCTCCTGCAGCCAAAATAAACATGATGGGAAGCAGGGTAATCATTCCCTTTATCATTGAGTCTTGTACATGATGGTTTGTTCCGGAAAACAGGAAACTTAAGGCAAAAAGGCTGCAGATAAAAAGGCTGATATAAATCAGAATGCCGAATTGTGGTTTTAAAAACAGATAATATCGATTGTTATATATCAAAAATCCAAACGCGAAGACCCACGCAGCCATGACAGCAAGTGGCACGCTGACACCAATAATTTTATTTTTGGATTGATTTACAGCCATCCTGAAACCTCCAGGAAAAGCATTGCAAAAAATACAAAAAAGATGACCAGACTTGAAAGCGTGATGATCATTTTTTTGGTAAACACACTCAGATACATCATGATCAGTTTGATATCCAGCATGGGCCCCAGCACCAGAAAGGCAAGCTGGGCTGAAAACGGCACGCCGGCAGACTGAAAAGAGGAGGCAATAAAGGCATCGGCTTCACTGCACAGGTTGAGGACCACTGCAAGTACCATCATGGACACAATGGCAGTGACTGGCCCTGTCAGGACAGAAGTGAAGACCTGCCGGGAGACAAATGTCTGCAGGGCAGCAGCGATAAAGGCGCCTATGATGAGAAACCGGCCGATATCATAAAAATCTGCTGCCCCATGCTGAAAAGCGGCAAACACTTTTTTTCTTAATGATTGGTTTTTCAAATTGGCATTATCGTGGCATAGACTGCATGTATGGGCAGGTGTTGTCTCTATCAGAGTCTGGGTCTTTGACAGACATGAATCAATAATGAGTCCGATAGTCACTGCAATAAAAAACCCTGCAAAGGATCTTAAAACAGCAATTTTAAAATTAAAAGAATAGGCAACACAGGTAGACGCAAACACCAGAGGGTTGACAATGGGACCGGCCAAAAGAAAGGCAACAGCTGATCCAAGCGGCATGCCTTTATTTAAGAATTTTCTGACAACCGGCACAATGGCGCATTCACACACTGGAAAAATGATTCCCAGTAATGCCGCTAAAACAATGGCATCATGTTTTTTCTTTGGCAGGAGATTGATCAGACGCTCCCTGGACAGAAAAACTTCTATGAATCCGCCCAGAAGCGTTCCCAGCAGCATGAACGGGAAGGCTTCAAGGATAATGGAACTGAATATGATGGAAAAAGTGATAAATTGTTCCGATCTTGGATGGAATGTCACCAAGATCAGGGCAGATACGATAAACAGTACCTGTATGTTCCTGCCAACGCTGGATACGGCCTTGACCTGCACTTCATGGGGTTGACACCCGCAACCGGGGGCAATGGGAAAGGGGGTGTTTTTTAAATCATTATCAATATATTTCATTTTATCAATTATGTCCTTAATACTTTATGGATAATCAGCAGAATAATGTAGGCACCGCCGCTTAACACAATGATGGTGGGTCCGCTGGAAAGGCTCCATGAATAGCTGATGCCAAGTCCCGCCCATGTAAAGAAACCGCATAACAGGATTGAATAGAGCATCATCTGCCACAGCCGTTTTGCATAAAAGGATGCAATGGCCGGAGGAATGGTCAACAGGGCAATCACCAGCACAATTCCCACGATTCTGACCAGAAACACCACGGTCAGGGCAGTCAGAATGAGCAGCAAAAGGTAAAAAAAGGTGGTATTGATTCCTCTCAGGGATGTAAATTCACTGTCAAAGCAGATACCGAAAAACCGGTTGAAAAACAGGAGGCAAATGCCAAGAACCAGCGTATCCAGGCAGGCGACATAGAGAAGATCTTTTCCTGATATCAGCAGGATATCACCAAACAGATAGGATGCCAGATTAAAATAGCCAGGTGTTTTATCAATGAGCAGAATCCCGGATGCCATGCCAACGGCCCAGATCGTACCAATAATGGTGTCCTCCCGTTCCTTTGCATAAAGGCTGACAAGCCCGATGGTCACGGCGGAAATGATTGCCGCAAGGACAGCGCCTAAAATCGGATCAAACCATGTAATCCCTGCGTTGACCTGGAGAAAAAGAGCCAGCCCGATACCGCCGAATATGGAATGGGAAATGGCCCCGGCAAGATATCCGATCCTTTTGGTGGTGACAAATGTTCCGATAATACCAAAGGCAACAGAGGCAAGCGCGCCCATGATAAATGCATATTTTAAAAAAAGATTGTCCGGATCAAAAACAGCATGAAAAATATCAATCATGGGTGTGCCCCTCTTCACTGCATCGGTGATCATGCCGCACCATCTTCAGATCCCCATGGTAAATATCCTTTATCATGGTTCCGTTTATCATGGTGGTGGGGTGAATGACCACTTCGCGGTTCACGCAGATAACGCTTTTGACATATTTTGAAACAAACCCCAGATCATGGGATACCACAAGAATGGTCATTTTTGTGCTCAGGTCCTGTAAAATAGAAAACAGGTTCTCTTCTGTCTCATGATCCACATTGGCGGTTGGTTCGTCCAGGAGAAGGACATCCGGGCCGATGCACAGGGCTCTGGCAATCAGAATCCGCTGCTTTTGACCGCCGGAAAGTTCATTGAACCCTGTGTTAAGAAAATCCGACATTCCGACTGCGTTCATGGCGCTCAATGCCTTTGCCCGGTCCTGCTTTGAAAACCAGAATCTGTTTTTTTCAAGCCGTCCCATCAAAACCACATCCATGGCTGTTGCAGGAAAGGCCATATCCAGGTGGGCATACTGGGGCATATACCCGATCTTCTGCCTTGCCTTTTCCACAGGTTTTCCCAAAACACGGATTTGGCCTGTATCCGGTTTGATCAACCCTAGGATCAGCTTGAGAAGCGTAGTTTTGCCGCCGCCATTAGGTCCGACAATGCTTGCAAACTCGCCTTTTTTAATTGAAAGATTGACATCCTTCAGGACGTTGCGCTCTTTGTAAGCAAATGAGACATGACTCAATGCAATTTCATTGTCGCTTAGCATGTTTACCTTATTGAATAGTCCGCCTTTTCCGGTATTGCACCGGAAAAGGCAGAATTGTTTATTGTTTCAATGCCCCGGCAATGGATTGTGCAATATTTTCCATGTTGGCCAGGTAATCATAAGCAAGGGGATCTATAGAGACCACAGCACCGTTTATGGCAGATGCAATTTTCCGGGCGGCATTCCGGTCAAACTGGGGCTGGACAAAAATAACCCGTGTTTTTTCTTTTTTTGCAAGCTTGATAATCGCAGAAAGCGCTTTGCCTTTGGGTGCTTTTCCCATGGTTTCAACCGCAATCTGCTTTAAACCGTAAGCATCGGTAAAATATCCGAAAGCCGGGTGGAAGACAAACAGATTGCCATCCTTTAAATCCTTGAGTACGGTTTTCAGGTGGTTGTCAAGATCATCCAGATTTTTTACAAAGTCATCATAATTGTTTTTATACGCATCCCGGCTGTCCGGATCAATTTCTGCAAGCGCCTGGAAAATTGTATGCGCCTGTATTTTTACCATCACAGGGCTCATCCAGATATGGGGATCATTTCCCGCGTGATGGTGGTGCTCTTCCGTATCATCATGATGGTCGGCATCATGGTCATGATCTTGTGCATCATCATCTTCCATCTGTCTCAATACAATGCCTTCACGGGTATCTACAATTTTAAGTCCGGCAATAGATTCAATCTTATCCAGAATTCCGTTTTCAAACGGCACACCAATCCTGAAGTAAACATCAGATGACATCAGTTTTTTTATCTGATCAGGTGATGGGGAATAGGTGGCCGGACTTTTGCCCGGTTTTACCAGAACATCAACATTAACACGATCTTTGCCGATTCTTTCGACAAAATATTTCTGGGGTAAAATACTGACCTGGACATTAACAGGTGAATTTGCATATGTGGTTAAAGGCAAAAGCCATACCATGGTAATTGCCAAATACATCAGGTATTTAATAAAATTTTTCATTTACACCTCTGAAGTGATTTTATGGATCAACAAGTTTATCAGCCAGTGATTGAAAGGCTGGCAACACTATTTCAAACCGTGTGATAATAAATCAGAGGAGGTGCCCTTGGATTGTATATTTGTCGGCATTCGTTGTTAAAATTATCAAATTCACAATTGCTTTCTTCAAAATGGAATGGGGTAAAGGAGACAAGTTTTAGATTGTTAAATGCAAACGGATGATGAAGGGTGTTTAGAATTTTGCATATCAGGCACTCTTCGTGGGTTCCTGTTTTAAAAGGAGATCTTTTTTCCATGGAAAAATCATCTTTATGATGAGTATGATCATGGCATGTGTGTGGAATATGAATATTGCACGAAAGGGGGGTATCGAAAAAATGGTGTTCATGATGATGGGAATGAAGATGTACAGAGAAAGCCAAGCCCTGGAAAACAAGGTTGAAAGCGATTAAAAGGGTTAATATGATTTCTGCTGTTTTACAGACTTGGTTATGTTTACCAGGCATGTTTTTTTTCAATGTGCTCCCTGCCGACTTTGTGATCGCAGATTTTTTTGCCGGATTAAAGTGTAATGCTTCCACCATGATTTTGCAAACTGCAATTTTATTATTTCTGACTGTTTTTTTAACAAATTTTCTTTAAATTTTGTCTTTGTATAACTGATTTCTTTTAGAATCAGATCAGTATCGGCCTTGGTTTTATAAGCATTTTATTCCTAACAGTTCATGAATTTTTTCAGCAAGATAGAGTGGAACTGACATCAGTGTATAGGATACCGGATCACCTTGAGTCGTTTTGACAACTATTTTTTCGATTGTCGGCAGGTTTGAATTGAACCTGACAGCTAGGTCAAGGTGCTTATCGGCCATGAACAAGTGCAGTGATTTCATGCTTCCTGCAGTACCTGATTTTATTTCTATGGGTATGATCCGGCTTCCCTCTTGCACGATGTAGTCTATTTCTCCTTGCCTGCCGCTGGTGCGCTGCCAGTAAAACAAGAAAGGTTCGGACAATGGTGTGCAGGAAGACCGGATTTGCTGCCCGACAAATTGTTCGGCCAATCCGCCTTTGTTTTTAAGCGTCATGTCCCGGGCCTGGTCATGAGACATTCGGGAAAGCCCGAGTTGTGCGGATACAAGACCGATATCAATGAACAGCATTTTGAAAAATTTATCGTTTGTCTCTGCACCCAGTGGTAATCCGTTTCCACTGGTATGACATACCTTTGAGAATACTCGTGCGTCCGACATCAAGGATATGCATTTTTTAATCATCATTGCTTTTGCAAGAGAATCCACTCTGCTGTATACAAATTTATTTCCCAATTGTCTGGCTACGGAAACAGACAATTTATATAAAAGTTTGGGGTCAAACCGGCCGCCATATTTATGGAAATCATCGCGAAAGGTTGCCAGAAGATCCTGCTGTGTTTTTATGCATTCCTCCAGTTTGCCTGTATCAATCCAGGTTTGTAAGGGTTCAGGCATCCCGCCCACCAGACAATAATCATGATAAAGGTTCAGGCATTTTTCATGGATGGAATCCGGTATGGAGTCATCAAAAGAGAAGGACTTTAATTTTTTTAAAAGCAGTTTATTGCCGGTTGCATGCAGGAATTCAAAAAAGGAAAACGGCTCAAGAAAAAAATAGGATATTCTTCCCACCGGCATACTGAACTGAAATTCATTCAGGGTAAATTCCAGCAAAGAACCAGCCGCGATAACAGGCAGGTTACCCAGCTCTTCTTTAAACCACCTGAGTTTTGCAAATAACTCAGGTGCAGCCTGAATTTCATCAAGAAAAAGCAGTGAAGTTTCCGGATTGATAGAAGTTTCAAGTTCTGACTCAATATTCAATAAAATATTTTTGGGATTGTTGTCTGAAAAAAGACCGGCAAAAGAAGGATTTTTTTCCAGGTTCAGCTCAATGAGTTTTAGATTATGGCTCGCAGCCAGGTTCCTTATAATCCAGGTTTTCCCAACCTGTCTGGCTCCACGTATCACTAGTGGTTTTCTGTTATTGCTCTTTAGCCATTTATCCAGATGTTCCGATGCGAATCGAATCATTTCCTAACCCCCCTGTTATTTTTTTGTAAGAATATAACAACGCGTTGTTTTTGTCAATATTCACAAAAACAACGCGTTTAAAAAATCAACCCAGTAATAAAGCGGTCATAATTGTTTTGTATACGTTCACGGGGGTTAATGAGTAATTGATTGATCAGATCCATGACAGATCTGGTTCTTGTTCTTTGAAATATGAATCCAGCAGATCAACTAATAGCACAATGTCCGTTCTGCAAAATTGTTGGTCGGCTCAACTTCGACACTATCAAGAAATAGCCAAAGAGATTCAATTTGCCTGATCAACGAACGGGCCAGCGTGCCGACTTCTCCTTTATGCTTCTGATGCCCTGTCAATATTTTTTTGAATTGCGCCTGAAGATATTGAAAACCCCAGAACTGACTGACAGAATGTGCGTGTCGTCTCTCGGCTGTTTCCCTGTATGGGGTTCTAAGCCCAAAACCGCTGAATTTCCTTTATTCTATATAAACAGATGGTTACAGCTTCGTTACTGATTATTGTCAGCCTGCTACCTTTTAATTTAATACCACATCAATCCCCCCAAAGTCGAACTTATGTTGAA
>JAHJLN010000175.1 GCA_018821715.1 Pseudomonadota bacterium
CTTTTCAGCTTTTCCATGTCTGCTCCTGCTATCCATTCACATCAATTGACCAAGACCCGGTTCCTTCCTTCTTCTTTTGCCTGGTAAACAGCGATATCGGTCCGCTCAAAAATCTGTTGATAATTCTTATCTCCCTCTTTTGATTGGGACACCCCAATGCTGACGGTCACCTTAACTTTATCTTTTTTATAAAGAAACTCTATTTTTTCAATGGTCTGCCTGATCTTTTCAGCTGCCTCTTTTGCGCCGTTGCTGTCGGTTTCCGGCATAATTACCACAAATTCCTCCCCACCGTATCGTGCCAGCATGTCATTCTTTCTTAATAACGGAAGGGTTCGCTTAATAATTTCCTGAAGACATCTGTCCCCTATGGCATGACCATAATTGTCATTGATCAGTTTAAATTTATCCGCATCAATCAACAGCAGTGAAAACAGGGTGCCATACCGAAGGAACCTGGCCATTTCATCTTCAATCCTTTTGTCATAGGCCCGTCTGTTAAAGGCGCCGGTTAACTGGTCCTGATTGAGCTTCTTTTCAAGTTCTTCAGAATACTTTGTGGCTTCGTCAAGTTCTAATTTCAGCTTTGCAAAACCGGATTTGAATGCATGCCTGTTTTTTTCGGCCACTTCCCTGATGGCCCGGTCTGTTGCCTGCTTTTTCCCCAATGCCTTCTCTATTGAGGCAAGTCTTTGAGATACCTGAATTTTTAACTCATCAAGGCTTGCTGCCACATCAGATGTCTGTTTTAATCCCTTGAGCTCAGAGTTTAAGACCAGTTCAAATCCTTCATTGGATTGAAACATGGAGTCTGTCTGCTGATAGGTTGTAGCAAGTTTGGACTCAATATCAAGAATTTTACCGACAACTTCACGGACAAAGGAACTGACCTTTTCCCGATCCTGATTGGTATCTGAGATATAAACAAAAATAAGGCTGAATACACTTTCTCTGATATCACTGATATCACTTGTATCTTCTGCTGCTTTTATCCTTGCTGTGAGAGTGTCAAGTTTGCTGTCATATTTTTCATCCAGATTGGATCTAAGATTATTCACTACATCATGGTAGCTTTGTTTGTATTCATCAATAAAGGATTCTGAATCACCTTTCATAAAAGATGAAAACAGGCCTTTTTTCTTTTTCCCGGTGGCAGACCCGATATCCTCTTTTAGCATGGCGGTTTTCAATTGTTCAAAAATATATTCAATTTTACCGTGGGAATCTCCTTTCTTCAGGGCAAGGCTCAATTGTCTGCAAACCTTTGAAAATGAAGTGTCACTGGTTGCAACCGTGTCTAGTATCACAGGAAAATATTTTTGATACAATTTGTTCATCTTTTCAAATTGCTCTTCAATCGCATCAAGCTCCTTTAACAGCTTGTCTTTCTGAGTTTGAAGCTTTTTCACCTGATCCTGCAATGTCATTAATTTTTCTTCCTGAGCAGAACTCATGGGGTGTTTTCCTTTTTTGGGTTTTTATAATCTGTGTGCTTTATATTTTTAACCACTGATAGATAGAAAGTAAAGCCTCATTATTGATTTTTGACTGAGAAGCCATTGTTCATTCTTGCACTCAAATATCCATCCATCATCAAATGAACGATATGATGAACAACACAGACAAGCAAAGCGGTTCCAAATTCACTGAAATAAGTTAACTGGATCATGGCGGACAGGGCCAGGGTTTTTTGTGATCCCATAAAAACAATGCTTTCATACCGGCCTTTTTTTACACCAAAAAGTTTTACAAGCAAAAAAGAGCCTCCTAAAAGCATTAAATGAAAACCGCTTACAAGAACCACTATATAAAAAAAGGTCATGCCATTGTCTAAAAGCACCTGCTTTGCGCCGGCAAGGGAAATAAAAACAATACCGATAATCATGCACTGATTCATTTTCTGCAACTTGAATTTTTCCAATTGAGTTGCATTAAAAATCCGCGCCTTGGCCCCTATCCCAATCACCAGTGGGAAAAGGACCAGAAACATCAATTTAATGATAATGGCCCCCTGATCAATCACCAGTTCTTTATTTTGATCAAGAAAGGATAAAAGAATCGAAAGTAGGACCGGGATGGAAAAAACACCAATGAAATTTGACAGGATTGTTACAAACAGGGCGTGGGCCATATTGCCCCCTGCAACCCCTGTCATTACAATCCCGGAGGACAGCGTCGTGGGCATTACCGCTACAATAAAAAGTCCGATGGCAACCCCTGTTTCAAGCGGCAGAAGACAAAGCAAACCGGCTGCGATTGGCGCAAAAACGATAATGACGGTCAATGCCAAAAGCGTTGATTCAATATCCTTAATTCCTGCTTTTATCTGATCACTATTAATCAAGAAGCCTGAAATGATAAATATTATAAAAATCATAATTTCCGGGCCATGGTTATCTTTTAAAACAAATCCGATTTTCACAAGGCTGTCAGAGTGATCTAAAATCACTGCCAGGGACATAAGGACAAGGCTGATTAAAAACCACTGCTGTTTAATTTTTCGTATCATTTATTGTTCTCATCAGTTTGAAATCATAGGGGAACCTATGACACATTGCAAATTGAGTCAATATTTCATTCAAGTTTTCATTCACAATCCTTGATTCTGGGTCAAGAAAAATGTAAAAGAGCATACAATTAAATTTGAATTAAAGGAGTACTGTGAAAGTGGGGTTTAATCTATTTAAAAAAAAGAGTGAAGAAACAAAAAAACCGGGATCCGGGATCTTTTCAAGACTGAAAAGCGGGCTGTCAAAAACAA
>JAHJLN010000013.1 GCA_018821715.1 Pseudomonadota bacterium
GGGGCTTGCCATGGTCATTATTTACAAAACATCGGAAGTGCCCAATTTTGCCCAGGGCGAAATGGCCCTGATTTCCTCTTTTTTTGCCATGATGCTCTTAACCTCTTTTAATCTGTCCATATATCTGGCTTTTTTTATCACCTTTGTGTTTGCTGTTCTCCTGGGATGTTTCCTGGAGTTTGCCATCCTTCGGCGGGCAAAAGAACCCAATGTTCTCGGGATGATCGTCATCACCATCGGCATTGAAATGGTTCTTTTGGGATTTGTGTCCTGGAAATTCGGTGCAGAGCAAAAGACCATGCCGTTTCCTATCGGTCCCTACGAGGGCATCATTTTTGGTGATATTTTTATCAGCAAGCTTGATCTGCTGACCCTGGTGACAGCGCTGGTATTAATGAGTGTTTTATACCTGTTTTTCAGATATTCCAAACTGGGCCTTGCCATGAAAGCCACCCAGCAAAACAGTGTGGCTGCACAGATTGTCGGGGTCAGAACCAACAGGATCCTGATGCTGACCTGGGGGATTTCCTCTCTTGTCGGGGCAGTAGCAGGATTGCTGATTTCGCCCACCATCATGCACCCCTACATGATGTGGGACCCGCTGCTCAAAGGGTTTGCCGCAGCAGTCATGGGGGGAATGACGTCATTGCCGGGTGCCGTAATTGCGGCTTACATGCTGGGGATTATCGAGAACCTGTTTGGCGGATATATTTCCATTGAGTTTAAGACGGTGGTGGCGTTTGTCATTATTGTGGCGGTATTGTGCATAAAGCCCAGCGGCCTTTTTGCCCGGCATTATGTTAAAAAGGTTTAATCAATTAAAGGAAACACAGCAGAAGATATAAAACCAATGATCGTTTAAAAAGGAGGGAATGATGAAAAAAGGATTAATGCTTGCTTTATTCGTTTCACTGGCTTTTTTATTAAGCGTTGTACCCACCGTGTGTGCCGAAGAAGGGGTGACGGATACGGAAATTCATATCGGGCAGTGGGGTCCCCAGACAGGGCCCGCTGCTGCCTGGGGGTCTGTTGCCAGGGGTACGGGAGCTTATTTCCAGTGGATCAACGATAACGGCGGTATCCATGGCAGAAAGATTGTTTATCACATGTTTGACGATGGGTATAATCCTGCCAAAACAAAGGCAGGGGTAAAAGAACTCCAGGAGGGGACAGGGATTTTTGCCTGGGCCTCCGGCGTTGGCACAACCCCGGGGCTTGCGGTTCGAGATTATCTGGCCAAAAAAAATGTGCCCTGGATCGGGCCTTCTGCAGGGTCGCTGCACTGGGTAAATCCGCCCCAGAAAAATCTGTTTGCGGTTTATCCCCTGTATGCGGGCGAGGCAAAAGCTTTGGTGAAATATGCCATTGAAAAAATGGGTAAAAAACGGGTCGCTATTGCTTATCTGAATGATGAATACGGGAAGAACGGCCTGCGCGGGGCCCAGGCTGAATTAAAAGCCCATGGGCTGAAACCCGCTGTAGAGGTCTCCTTTGAGGCAAAAGACTCTGACCTTCAACCCCATGTGATGAAAATAAGAAAATCCAATGCAGATATGGTGCTTTTATGGACAACCGTACCCCAGGCGGCAAAAGTAGTGGGTATGTGCAAGGCCATGAAGTTTGATACCCAGTTCATGAGTACCAGTACCTGCTCTGATTTCCCTTTAATGACCTACATCACCAAAGGGGCCTGGGAAGGCGTGATCTGTGCCACCTTTGGCGAGTCACCGGACTCAGGCCATCCTGGAATTGAAAAGTATAAAACAGAGGTGTTTGATAAATATGCGCCCAAGGAAGAACGATGGGGGCTGTTTTATTATGCAGGAATTTTATTTGTAGAACCCATGATTGAAGGATTGAAAATGACAGGGCGTGATCTGACAAGGGAAAACTTTATTTCAGCCATGGAACAGATCAAAGGATTTAAAGGAATCGGCCCTGAAGTCAATTTCAAGCCCTATAATAAAAATGACATGTATTCCCGTCAGGGAACAAACCAGACATTCCTGGTGAAGTGCCTTGCCGGCGGCAAAGCAGAGAAGCTGACCGAATGGATGGACATGGAATAAAATGGTATCTGCATTTTTCCAGGTGGATCATCTGTCCATTTCCTTTGGCGGGATAAAAGCCCTCCAGGATATCGGTTTTACCATGAACAAGGGTGAGATCTTTTCCGTGATCGGTCCCAATGGTGCGGGAAAGACCACCCTTTTTAACTGCATATCAGGGCTTTATAAACCCGATCAGGGAACTATCCGGTTTAACGGCAGTGCCATTGAAAATAAAAAACCCGATGCCATTGCCCGGATGGGGATTGCCAGGACCTTCCAGAATATCGAGCTCTTTTCCCATATGAACACCATGGAAAACATCATGCTGGGCCGTCATATCCACATGAAAACAGGACTTTTTAAAGGCATGTGTCTGTGGGGGAAATCTTCTTTTGCAGGAAAAGAAGAAATTTTTCATCGTAAAAAAGTAGAAGAGATTATTGATCTTTTAGAACTTCAGAATGTAAGGGATACCTTTGTGGGGGCGCTTCCCTATGGGACACAGAAGCTGATAGAACTTGGAAGGGCACTTGCCCTTGAACCGTCTTTGCTGCTGCTGGATGAACCCTGTGCCGGCATGAATTCAGAAGAAAAACAGGATATGATCTTCTGGATCAAGGATATCCAGGATGATCTGGGGATTTCAATTCTTTTGATTGAACATGACATGAAAATGGTCATGGATATTTCAAACAGGATACTGGCCATTAATTTCGGAAAACCGGTTACCCTTGGGACCCCGGAGCAGGTTCAGGAGAATAAGGAAGTTCTTGCGGCCTATATTGGCGAGGAGGAATAGGGATGCCGGATCTTCTGGAAGTAAAAAATATTGAAACCTATTATGATCTGGTGTATGCCATCCGGGGTGTTTCCTTTGCGGTTGAAGAGGGAAGTATTACCGCTATCCTGGGGAATAATGGTGCCGGAAAATCAACCATTTTAAAGACCATCATGGGGTTGATAGAAGATCAGCCGGACAAGGGCAGCATTGAATTTGACGGCAGTCCTATCCACCATAAAGATACGGATGCCATTGTCAGAAAAGGCATTGCCTACGTGCCGGAAGGCCGGGAGGTGTTCAAGGAATTAACGGTTCATGAACACCTGCTGATGGGTGCTTACACCCGGAAAGACCCGTCAGGCGTGAAACAGGATATTGAAAAAGTATTTGACCTTTTTCCTGTTTTAAAGGAAAGGACCCACCAGTGGGCAGGAACACTTTCCGGTGGGGAGCAGCAGATGCTGGCCATTGGCAGGGCATTAATGCTCAGACCCAGGCTGATGATTTTAGATGAACCCTCACTGGGTCTTTCGCCCATCCTGGTCAAAGAGATCTTCGCCATTATCAGGGAAATCAATAAAAAAGGGGTGACCATCCTTCTGGTTGAACAGAATGCAAACATGGCCCTTTCCATATCCACCACCGGGCTTATTCTTGAAAACGGCCGGTTCGTAAAAACCGGTCAATCAAAAGAGTTAAGAGAAGACAAGGATGTTAAAGAGTTTTATCTTGGCATAAAAACAGAAGCATCAGCCAAAGGCTACCAGAGATGGAAAAGAAAGAAAGCATGGCGGTAAAAAACGCGACAACTGAATTTGAAACCATTCCCCAGGTGTTTGGCCGGACAGTTGCAAAGAATGGTTCACGGGTGGCGCTGCGGACAAAAGACCTGGGCCTCTGGCATGATATCACCTGGAAGGAATACCATGACAAGGTAAAAAAAGTCGGGTGTGCCCTGGTCTCCATGGGGTTTGAAAAAGGGGATGCCGCCTGTATTATCGGCGACAACAGCGTTGAATGGGTGATGGCGGATTTAGGAATCCAGTGTGTGGGCGGGGTGTCTGTCGGCGTTTATGCCACCAATGCATGGCAGCAGGTGGAGTATGTGGTTAATCACTGCGATGCCAGGTTCTTGTTTGTGGAAAATGAGGAACAGCTGGACAAGTGGCTGATGTTCAGAGAGAATGTACCGCTGCTGAAAACCGTTATTGTCTGGGATACAAAAGGATTGAATGCTTTCACAGATCCCATGGTGATGACCTTTGACCAGTTGATTGAAAAAGGGTCCAAAGCAGATGAAACGCATCCGCAACTGTTTGAAGACCGGCAGGCCAGGGTCATGCCCGACGACATTGCCGTGCTTATTTATACCTCCGGTACCACAGGTCCCCCCAAAGGTGCCATGCTCACCCATAAGAACGTGACTTGGATGGCTGGCGCAGTCGACGGCACCATCAGGATCGACAAGACAGATAATGTATTGTCTTTTCTGCCGTTATGCCATATTTTCGAGCGGCTTTTCACGGTCTTTATCCAGATAAAATTTGCCTATACGGTCAATTTTGTAGAACGGCCGGATACCGTCATGCAGAATATGATGGAAGTTTCCCCAACCATTGGGTATGCGGTTCCAAGAATCTGGGAAAAATACTATTCCAATATCATGATCAAAATGTCGGATGCCTCATGGTTCAAACGGTTTGTGTTTAATATCACCTTGAAAATCGGTGAAAAGCGTGCAGACCTGGTATTGAATTCAAAGCCGGTGGGTATTTTTCTCAAAGGACTTTACCTCATCGCCTTTTTTGCTGTTTTCAGAAAGCTGAAAGAACGGCTGGGATTTGAAAATATCCGGGTGGCGATTTCCGGAGCAGCCCCCATATCCAAAGAGGTGTTGCGATTTTTTCAGTCCATTGGCATGAACCTGATTGAAGGCTATGGACAGACAGAAGGAACCGGTGTCACTACCCTTTCCCTGGAAAATAAAACCAAATTTGGAACCGTGGGAAAAGCCCTTAACGGAATTGAGATGAAAATTGCCAAAGACGGCGAAATCCTTGTCAGATCTTTTGGGGTGTTTAAAGGGTATTATAAGAGCGACGCAGCAACGGCTGAGACCCTTGTGGATGGGTGGCTGTGCACAGGAGATGTGGGAGAGATCGACTCGGACGGGTTTTTAACCATCACCGATCGTAAAAAAGATATTATTGTTACAGCAGGCGGGAAAAACATCACCCCCCAGTATATTGAGAACAAACTCAAGGCAAGTATCTATATCAATGATGTCGTTGTGATCGGCGACAGACGGAAATTTTTATCCTGCCTGATCATGATTGATGAAGACAATGTAATGAAATTTGCCCAGGACAACAAGGTTCAGTTTTCAACCTATAAGGATCTGACACAGGACGATCAGGTGATTGCCCTTATTGACCGGGAAGTCAAAAAGGTCAACCAAACCCTTGCAAGAGTAGAAAATATCAGAAAGTTCACCCTTCTTCCCAAACGGCTCTACGAAGAAGACGGTGAAGTCACGCCTACCATGAAAATCAAGCGGAAATTTGTCCATGAAGCATTTAAAGAGTTGATTGAAGCCATGTATTAGTTTGTTTGCAAAAAGATTCTTTTCTTGACTTAAATGCTTTAAATATGGATACTAAATCAAGCAATAAAAAAAAATCTACAGGTATCAAATAAAAAAATATCTGATTTGCAAAATAAGTTGTTTTCAAAAGTAAATCGAATCTTTTTTAAAGTATGTTTATTCTGAGGCATTCCATGAATGTTAAGAGAAAAAGAATCATTACAAACAGTATATTTGTTGGGTTTGGTCTTCTGACAGTTGTTCTCATCAGCTGCGGGCTCTTTTTTATAAGTGAAATAAAAACCTTGTCAAAGTTAACCCATTCAATTTATCATCATCCCCTGGTGGTATCCAATACATCCTTGCAAAGCAGCCTTTTGATAATAAAAATGCATAGAACCATAAAAGATGTTCTTATTACGTCAGATCCTTCAACCATAGAGGATTCTGTTTTAATTCTCCATCAGTATGAAAAACAGGTTTATGAAAATCTTGCGCTTATCAAAGAAAAGATTTTGGGAAAGCCGGGCGAGGATCTTGCACAAGAGGCCTATCTGCTGTTCAGAGAATGGAAACCCATACGGGATGAGATGATAGAGAGTGTTGTGAAAAAAGATGCGAAAACGACAGCTTTGATGAAAGGGGATAAGTGTACGCAACATGTCGCCCGGATGGAATCAAAGATGCAGGCTCTTACCGATTATGCAAAAAATAAGGCCTCAACATTTTTGTTGCAGTCTGATCTGGCTGGAGAAAAAATAACCACCCTTTCTTATGGCTTTTTGATCATCAGTGTGATGCTTTCCATTGCTATTGCAATTGCCACTATAATGATTTCCTTAAAGGGAGAAAGTGCTCTAATTCAAAGTGAACATCACCACAGGGTAATTTTTGAAAATTCACCATTGGGAATGATACGGTTTTCCTCTGACGGAATCATTGCAGATTGTAACGATAAAATCGTGGATCTGATGGGATCATCAAAGGGAAAGCTGTTGGGATTTGATGCACTGGGAAAGAGTTCGCCTGCTATGGTCCAGGCCATTCAGAAAGCCCTGGATGGGAATACCTCTGTTTATGAAGATCAATATACCTCTGTGACAGGGAATAAAACAACCGATATCAGGGCGGTGTTTAACCCAGTGAGCTCAGGTAAGGAAGTCACAGAGGTTATTGCTACGTTTGAAGATATCACAGATAGAAAAAAAGTTGAAAAAGAGCTTCAGGAAAATGAAAAGCGGTTACAGACAATTTTTTATTCCGTTCAGACAGGAATTTTACTTGTGGACAAAGATTCCAAAACAATAATCGATATAAACCCTGCAGCAGCTCAAATGATTGGAACATCTTTTGATAAGATAAAAGGCAAAAAGTGTCATGGGTTTGTATGCCCGGCTCAAGAAGGGGAATGTCCTATTGTTGACTCGAAGCAAACCATTGATAATGCCGAACGGTTTCTGCTAACTGCTAACGGCAGGCAAGTTCCGGTTTTGAAAACAGTTACCCAAGTTTCAATAAAAGGCCGGGCCTGTTTGCTGGAGTGCTTTGTGGATATCAGTCAGCAAAAAGAGATGGAAGCGGCATTACGATCCGCAAAAGAAGCTGCAGAAGATTCCGTACGGTCCAAGGCGTCGTTTCTTGCCAATATGAGTCATGAAATCCGTACCCCCATGAATGGTGTGATCGGTATGACGGAGCTGCTGAGCGGGACAAAGTTAAGCCCTGAACAGCAGGATTATGTCAGCACCATAAAAATCAGTGGCGATTCTTTGTTGACAATTATCAATGATATTCTGGACTATTCAAAAATTGAAGCCGGAAAGGTCACGTTTGAACAGATTAAATTTAATCTTAGGACTGTTTTAGAAGGGATTGCTGATCTTTCGGCCATAAAGGCTCAAGAAAAGGGACTGGAATACTGCACCATACTACACCCAAACCTGCCGACATTTCTAATCGGTGATCCTGGAAGGCTTCGCCAGATTCTGATCAATCTGATTGGCAATGCAGTAAAATTCACTGAAAAAGGAGAAGTTACAATTTCTGTTCGGCTGGAAAAAGAAACACCAACCCATGCAACCGTCCATTTTGCTGTAACCGACACCGGGATCGGCATACCTGAAAACAAAAGAGAGATGCTGTTTGAATCCTTTTCCCAGGTGGATGCATCCACCACCCGGAAATATGGCGGAACAGGTCTTGGACTGACCATATCAAAACACTTGTCCGGCTTAATGGGCGGGCAGATCGGCGTTACCTCCCAGGAGGGAAAAGGGTCCTGTTTCTGGTTTACGGTGGTCTTTGAAAAGCAACCGGAAGGGCATCACTGCAAACCCGTTATCAGACAGGATATTAAAGGAAAGCATATCCTTATAGTTGATGACAATAAGACCAACCGGTTTGTTTTGCAAGAAGACCTGAAACTCTGGGGATGCCGGTTTGATGAAGCTTCAAGTGGCAGACAGGCCCTGGAAAAACTTAAAAAAGCAGTTGAAAAAAAAGATGCCTTTGAAATTGCCGTCATTGATATGCAGATGCCTGAAATGGACGGTGAAATGTTAGGACAAATAATAAAACAGGACCCAAGGCTTGAAAACACGATTTTAATCATGTTGACTTCCATGGGCATGAGGGGTGATACAAAACGGTTAAAAAAAATCGGTTTCTCCGCCTATCTGACAAAACCGCTGAAGCAGGCCGGTTTGTACGATTGCCTGGCAACTGTTTATCATACAGCTGATGATACCATAAAAGTTGAATCATTACCTATGATCACAAAGCATTCCATTGCTGAAAACAACCCCCAAAGCGCAAGAATTCTGCTGGCAGAAGATAATCCTATCAATCAGAAAGTGGCCTTGATTTCCTTGAAAAAACTGGGCTTTATGGCCGATGCGGTGTTGAATGGCAGACAAGCGGTTCAGGCATTGGAAAAGACAAGATATGATCTGGTCCTGATGGACTGCCAGATGCCTGAAATGGATGGGTATCAGGCAACTGCGGAAATTCGAGACTCGGTATCCATGACACTCAATCCTGATGTGCCTGTTATTGCCATGACGGCCAATGCAATGGAAGAAGACAGGAAAAAATGTCTGAAAGCCGGGATGAACGATTACCTGGCCAAGCCTGTAAAATTAAAAGATCTCTCAAACATGCTTGAAAAATGGTTGCCCAATAAAGGAACCCTGTCATGAAGAATCAATTTTCGGCAAAAAAAGACGCTTCATTATTTAAAGACCAGACCAATGAATCAAAAATATTGCGGGTTGCCATTGAAAAGGTGCCGGTTGCCATCCGTATCACAGACTCAAAAAATCGTCATCTGTTTCATAATTCATTTTTTACAGAAATGTTTGGGGCCGATATTGAAGACGTTTTGAAGAAATCTTTTGAAACACTTTATGTTGATCCGGATGTGGGTAAAAAGGTTTTAAAAACCACAGCCAGCGGGAAGTTATGGAAAGGAGAGGTTGAAATGGTGAAAACTTCCGGCCGTAAATTTCCTGTTCAGCTGTGCGCAGAGTCGCTCAAGGATGAAAAAGGTAAAATCATTGCGTTTCTTCAAACATATACAGATATCACTGAACAAAAGGAAATTGAAAAAGAGTTAAGATATCAGAACGAATATCTGTCAACCCTGCATTCCATCTCCCTTGGGATGTTTCGTCGTTTGAACCTGTCGGATTTGCTGAATGCCATCATGGTAAGGGCCTCAAAAATCACCCGGATTCCCAATGGATTTTTGCATCTTTATGATCCGGTTTTAAATGTTCTGGAAATAAAAGCCACCTGCGGCAACCTGTCCGACCGCATCGGGTTTAGAATAAAACCGGGTCAAGGCCTTGCCGGGAGAGTGTTTGAAAGCGGCGAACCCTTGATAATCGATAATTATAACCTCTGGCCTGGAAAAATTAAGGAAACAGCATTTGATAAAATTTTTTCAATTATCGGAATTCCATTGATTTCCGGGTCAAAAATTGTGGGCGTAATCGGGTTGAGCCATGACACTCAAGACCGGGTTATTGACTCTGACACGATTACCATACTTGAAGAATTCGCTGCCATTGCCCAGATTGCCATTGATAATGCAAAACTTTTCGAGAGCCAGAGTCAGGAA
>JAHJLN010000176.1 GCA_018821715.1 Pseudomonadota bacterium
AAAACTTCATCAAGGCCTGCTTTATTTAGCCGTTACTTGCGCCAAAATATCGTAAGAATGAAAAGATATTGTAGCGCTCAAGTTCATTTTCAAGCTGATCCTTATATTTAAAATCCCCTTCTTCGGGAAGAAACCAGGTCACCCCGGCAGCCCTTCCCCTGGGAATAATGGTGATTTTATTGACAGCATCCGTGTTTGGCAGAAGCCTTGCCACAAGTGCGTGTCCGCCTTCATGATAAGCGGTGGTTCTCTTTTCTTCCTCTTTGATCACCTTGGATTTTCTTTCAAGACCCATATAAACTTTGTCTTTTGAATCTTCAAAATCTTTCATGGTTAATTTTTCATGGTCCTGTTTGGCTGCCAGAAGGGCTGCTTCATTTACAAGGTTTTCAAGATCAGCACCGGTAAATCCAGGGGTTCCTTTTGCCAGGAGTACAGGATCAACATCATTGGCCAGGGGTGTTTTTTTCATGTGAACCCTTAAAATGCCTTCCCGGCCTTTAATATCGGGCATGTCCACCACGACCTGACGGTCAAACCGTCCCGGCCGAAGCAGGGCAGGGTCAAGAACATCCGCCCTGTTGGTGGCGGCCATAAGGATAACCCCTTCATTGGATTCAAATCCGTCCATTTCCACCAGGAGCTGGTTCAGGGTCTGTTCCCTTTCATCATGGCCTCCGCCCAGGCCTGCGCCTCTTTGTCGGCCAACCGCATCAATCTCATCAATAAATATGATACACGGCGCGTTTTTCTTGCCCTGGGCAAAGAGATCCCTTACCCGCGAAGCACCGACACCCACAAACATTTCAACAAAATCAGACCCGCTGATGGTAAAGAACGGGACCCCGGCTTCTCCGGCAACAGCCCTTGACAGGAGTGTCTTGCCGGTTCCCGGATTTCCAACGAGCAATACCCCTTTTGGGATACGGCCGCCAAGCCGCGTATATTTGGAAGGGTTTTTTAAAAAATCAACCACCTCGGTCAATTCTTCTTTGGCTTCATCAATTCCCTGGACATTGGCAAAGGTAACTTTTTCTCCCTTGTCATCTATCAGTCTTGCCCGGCTTTTTCCGAAAGACATGGCTTTTCCGCCGCCGGCACCCCCCTGCATCTGCCGCATAAAAAAGATCCACACGCCGATAAGAACGATCATGGGCAGCCAGGAAACAATGATGGACATGAACCAGGAGGATTCAGCCGGGGGTTTGGCTTTTATGGCAACCCCTTTGGAACGAAGGAAACTGATCATTTCACCATCATCCGGTGCAAAACTTTTATACCGGGCCCCACTGCTGTCGGTTAAATACAAGTCCTTTCCCTGGATCACAACGCTCTGGATGCGGCCATCTTCAACCATTGCAAGAAAGTCTGAATATCCGACATCCACCTGGCCACCGACCTGCTGCTGATTGAAAATATTGTAGAGCATGACCATCATCAGAACAATTACCAGCCACAGGGAAATATTTTTATAAATTTGATTCAAGGTGTTTCCTTTCCTTTTCTTATAAACCCAATCATTGCTCAGTTATAGTTTAACCGTCTCCAATTGTCAGGCTCCGGCGTTTAAAGTATAACGGCTAATATACTGCAAAACTATCTAATATATAAACATCAAATCTGAATATACAAGAAAAAGTTTTTCCTTTCTTTGTCCTGTTTTTTTAAAAGAATAACAATTGATCTTGGGATGGGGGTGGTATACACTTGAGACATTATTTTTAAGATGTTGATCTTAAAAACAATTTACAATTCGTAAGGTCTGAAAGCCTTCTGGCGATACAGCAGATTCCTGACTATCTTACATAAGGAAGAGAAGATGAATAGATCAGAGGCCTCTGAAGATCAGGATCAGTTCAAGACCATACTGTCCCGGATGACCCGGGAAAAAATGCAGGATACGGTTCAACCACAGACTGTTCTGATAACGCTCCAGAGTATCATGGAGTTTGTACAGGATATTGTTGAACAGCTTGAAAAATCAGAACTCAGCCTGCCGTCCGCCTGCTGCAGCGGATGCAGCTATTGCTGCCATTCTCAAATAAAGGTCATTCCGGCGGAAGCGTTATTAATTTTTGCGTTCATAGAAAAATATTTCGATCCAGCCCAGATTAAGGCGCTGAAAGCCAGGATTCAAAGCAACCGCCTGCTGGTAAAAGGAAAGACCTTTAAACAGAGAGTGGCCATAAAAGATAAAACCCCCTGTATTTTTTTGATCAATGCAGCGTGCAGTATTTATGCGGCGCGTCCGCTCATCTGCCGGTCATGGCATTCTTTTGACCGGTCTGCCTGTGAAGCGGCGTTTACATCCGGAAATCACAATGCGGAAATAAAAACATTTGCTGCCAGAAATTACATGTTCGGTATCGCCAGGGAAGTGTTTCAGGATATGGGCGACCAAATGGATCTTGAAAATGGGATTTATATCATGCCGGAAGCCATCTGGAACTGCTTTATTCCTTCCAGTCCGCTGGAAAACTGGTTGCTGGGGAAACAGGTGTTTCATCCGGCGTGATTATGGGAATTCAATTTAAAAAGATTCAGGTTTGTCCTGTTTTTTTTGTGCTGTCCGACGCAGTTGCTTCTCTTTTTTGCCGAGTTCTCTTAAGGGGCAATTTTCTTTTTTAATCGTAATAACATGGGTGTCTTTGTAAATTCTGATCCGGCCGGGCAGGTCCAGGCTGATGCCGGAATTATCTTGAAAACAAAAAGTTATGATATCGTCCATGTGGGCCATGGAAATGCGCTTCAAATCTTTTTTAACCGTTTTAATGGCCTTCCTGATGACCCGTTTCAACAGTGCTGGATGAAGGCCGGACATCAGGGGTTTTGACAATACAATGGAAGCGGTTTCAGATTTGATTAAACAGCGGTTGAGCTGCTTTTTTGTTTCAATGTCCCAAAAGTCTTCTTCCTGTCTTAATATGGTGCTCAGCCGGGCCAGCGCATCAATGATTTTTGGGTTATATTCCGACTGAAGATGGGGCACAAGCTGGTTTCTCACTTTATTTCTAAGGTATGCCGTGTCTTTGTTTGAAGAATCCGTCATATACGGCTGGTTTTGCAAAGATAAGAACTCCAGGATTTCCTGCTTTGAGATCCGGATCAGGGGCCTGATATATCTGCCGTCCCTTATGGGCGGGATACCTGAAAGTCCTTTGGGGCCCGCACCCCTTAACAAATTCATCAGCATAAGTTCGGCGGTGTCGTTTTTATTGTGACCTGTGGCAATTTTTGTGTACCCGTGACGGGCACAAGTCTGGTTGAAAAAACGATACCTGACATCCCTGCCGGCCTCTTCAATGGAGAGCCGGTGGGTTTTGGCGTATGCGGTTACATCAACCTGTTCACTATGAAAGGGCAGGCCAAACCGGTCGGCCAGTTCTTTTGTAAAAGCCTCGTCCCTTAAAGATTCTTCTTTTCTGAGCAGATGGTTCAGGTGGGCAATGCCGATGGTGACGGCATACTTATCCTTAAGGGCCAGCAGGCATAAAACAAGGGCAACAGAATCCGGGCCACCGGAAACGGCAGCCAGAACAGATGCTTCTTGTTCAAGCATGTTGAATTCACAGATCGTTCCGGAAACGGTTTCAATGAACCGGGGGGGTATGAAGTTGTCGTCAATCATCTGGGCAGGCAAACAACGGCTGGTTTGATTTTTTAATTAATCCGGACGTCCGGGCTTTCTCAAAGAAAGCAGTAATGGCGGCTTCTCCATTTTTTCCAATATCTTTTGAAAAATCATTAACATATAATTCGATATGCTGCCGGATGATATCATCATTGAGTTCCTGGGCATATTCCTGAATATAGTCATGGGCCAGGTACGGGTTTAAAAAGGCGTGGTCAATGCTTTGCCCGATCAGGTTCTGGATGTCCCGGGCTACGGCCGGATTCATATCGCGTTTAACCGCAATACAGCCCAGGGGAATCGGCAGGCAGGTTTTATCTTCCCACCAGGCTCCCAGATCTGCTTTTAGCTCCAGTCCCATGGTCTGATACACAAACCGGCCTTCATGGATGATCACCCCAAAGTCTGCTTTTTTTTCAATAACTGCGGGCATGATTTTTTCAAATGCCATGGGGATGATCTGCACCTCCATGCCACAAAACAGATCGTCCATGTAAAACCTGAAAAGATGATAGGCCGTCGTTCCCATGCCGGGTACGGCAATCACAGGGGTGTTTTTATCGTTAATGACCCTTCCGGGAAGAGAGATGATCATCGGGCCGCAGCCCATGCCCAGGGCGGACCCGGTTCTTAAAAGGGCATAGTCATCCATGAGGCTGCCAAAGGCGGCAAAAGACAGCTTGGTAATGTCATAGGTGCCCTTGGAAGCTTTCTGGTTCAAGGTTTCCACATCCTCTATCCCAATGTCAAAACCATAGCCGTGAAGATCAATCAACTCTTTTGCAATGGCTTTAAAAATAAAGGTGTCATTGGGGCAGCCGGAAAACCCAAGGCGGTATGTTTTTTTAGGTTTCATAGCTGATTCATATCAAAGGGAATGCCATAAAAGCAATTTGAATTTTAACATTCTCTAACTTTACTTTTATCACTGCCATGCTTATGGTTTCATACGATTGGATGGAATTAAAATCGACAGCTCAGGAGTAGAGATCAGGATATGAAAAGCGGCAGTTCGTTAGGGGTATCAGCGGTTCAGGCACAAGAAACAGGCTCAGCACTTTCAGGTTCAACCACCCGGGAGCTTGACCGGATTATTGTCAAGGGCGCCAGGGAACACAACCTTAAAAATATTGATGTGGACATCCCCAAAAAAAAGATGGTGGTTTTTACCGGGGTTTCAGGCTCAGGCAAATCAAGTCTTGCTTTTGATACGATTTTTGCCGAGGGGCAGCGCCGGTATGTAGAATCCCTTTCCGCCTATGCCAGGCAGTTTATCGGCCAGATGGAAAAGCCGAAGTACGACACCATAAGAGGGCTTTCTCCCACCATTGCCATTGAACAGAAATCCGCCAGCAAGAACCCCCGGTCCACAGTTGGAACCATTACGGAAATCTATGATTATCTGAGAGTTTTGTTTGCCCGGGTCGGCACCCAGTATTGTTATCAGTGTGGGAAAAAAGTGGGCCGGGGTCATGCCCAGAGCATGGTATCACAGATTTTGTCATTGCCGGAGAATTCAAAGATCCTGATCCTTTCCCCTATTGTGGAAAACAGGAAGGGAGAACACAAAGAAAGGCTGGAAGACCTGAAAAGAGAAGGCTTTGCCAGGGTCCGGGTGGATGGCGTGGTCCAGGATTTTGAAAACGTTCAGACCCTTGCAAAAAATAAAAAGCATCACATTGAGGTGGTCGTGGACCGCCTGGCCGTTAAAAATGATGCTGCGTTTGAAAAGCGCCTGACCGATTCTGTGGAAACAGCCCTTAAGCTGGGAAACGGGCAGATGATTGTCCATATGCTGGGCCGAGAAGACCTTAAAATGAGTGAGGCCAGATCCTGTTGCGGGATTGCATACCCGGAACTCAGTCCCCAGATTTTTTCTTTTAATTCGCCCCTGGGCATGTGCCCTGAGTGCAACGGCATTGGAACGCTTTTGTCCATGGACCCGGATAAGATTATCCCGGACAGGGAGTTAAGCATCCGACAGGGAGCGGTTCTGCCCTGGAAAAATTATTTTATAAAAAAACCAAGGTATCAGAATGATAATTCCTGGGGTATGAGCCAGCTTAGGGCCATGGAAAATCAATGGGGGATTGATTTTGATGTTCCCTGGAAACAGATCCCAGAAAAAGAAAAAAATCTTCTTTTGTACGGCTCTAAAAACAAAGAGATGACCGTCAGCTGGAGTTCGGCAAAAATCCAGGGAGAATTTACCCGGACCCATGAAGGCTTGATCCATACCCTGATGCGGCGGTACAGGGAGACCCAGTCCGAGGGGCAAAAAAAATATTATTCCGAGTTTATGACCGCTGCGACCTGTCCCTCCTGCCAGGGGAAGCGGCTGAAAAACGAGGTGCTCCATATCCATATCCAGGAAAAATCCATTGTGGATGTGACGGCCATGACCGTCAGGGAAGCCTTTGATTTTGTCAATGGACTGAACCTGACCGGCAATGACCAGCTCATTGCCGAAGAACTGCTGAAAGAAATATCCGACCGGCTCGGGTTTCTGGTAAATGTCGGCCTGGATTACCTGTCCCTGGACAGGAGCGGGCCAACCCTTTCCGGCGGTGAATCCCAGAGAATCCGCCTGGCCTCCCAGGTGGGATCGGAACTGACAGGGGTTCTTTATATCCTGGATGAACCCTCCATCGGGCTGCATCAGCGGGATAACATCAAATTGTTGAAGACCCTTCATCATTTAAGGGATATCGGCAACACCCTGATTATTGTGGAACATGATCGGGAAACCATGGAAAAATCAGACTGGATCGTGGATATCGGCCCGGGTGCAGGCCATCTTGGCGGGCAGATCGTAGCCCAGGGCACACCGGAACAGATCAAGCTCAATCCTATATCCATCACAGGCAAATTTTTAACGGGCAAGGAACAAATCAAGATCCCAAAGAAAAGAATAACCCCGGCCAGCCGGGGAAACAAATGGGTCACCATTGTCAATGCCTGGGAAAACAACCTGAAACATATCTCGGTAAAAATACCCTTAGGCCTTCTGGTAGCTGTTACCGGTGTGTCAGGGGCCGGAAAATCAACCCTGATTAATCAGATTCTGTATCCGGCACTGGCTGTAAAACTTCACGGGTCACAAATGATCGTGGGCCGGCATGAGAAAATCACAGGGCTTTCACATCTGGACAAAATCATTAATATTGACCAGAAACCCATCGGCAGAACGCCCCGGAGCAATCCTGCCACCTATACCAAGGTCTTTGATCATATCAGGGATTTTTTTGCCCTGCTGCCGGAATCAAAAGCCCGGGGATATAAAAAGGGACGGTATTCCTTTAATGTCAAGGGCGGCAGATGCGAGGCCTGTAAAGGAGACGGGTATATCAAAGTTGAAATGCATTTTTTAGCAGACGTGTTTGTCCCCTGTGAGGTCTGTTGCGGCAAACGCTTTAACCGGGCAACCCTTGAAATTTTGTATAAAGATCATTCTATTTCAGATATTCTTGATTTATCGGTGATGCAGGCAAGGGAACTGTTTGCAAGCCATCCGAAAATTACCAATATCCTTGATACCTTAATGGATGTGGGGCTCTCATACATTAAACTCGGGCAGGCCGCCACAACCCTTTCAGGGGGGGAGGCCCAGAGAATCAAGCTTGCCCGTGAGCTTGCAAAACGGGATACCGGCGACACCCTGTATATCCTTGATGAGCCCACCACAGGGCTCCATTTCCAGGATGTAAAGCTTCTCTTAAAAGTGCTTTCACGTTTGACAAGTGCAGGAAATACAGTAATGATAATTGAACACAACATGGATGTCATTAAAACAGCAGACTGGATTATTGATCTTGGACCTGAAGGGGGCAGCAGCGGAGGGGAGATTATTGCTCAAGGCCCGCCTGAAAAAATTGCTGAATCCTTGAAAAGCTATACCGGACACTACTTAAAGAAAATTTTGATTTGTGATAAAAATTAAGAGATTGCCATGATTTTTTTGAAATGGGTGATTCGACCCTATTTATATATTCAGTTTTTTTTCCAGAAATTCACACTGCAGGGTGCTTTTGGAAAAGAGCAGGCAGTGGTGATTAAAACTCCTTATGAAAAGACCGGAAATAATGTGAAAGACGGATTGTTCCGGAACCATGTCAAGCAATTCCATGAGTCGTCCTGCTCAGTGGCATCCATTGCAGCCGTAGTAAATACCCTGCTTGAAAGACAAGGGCCTTTAAATGAGGTTCCCCTGACCCAGCAGGACCTGCTTGAAAAAGTAAAAACCGCCCACTGGAAGGAGCGGATGAGTGATACCGGCTATAAAGGGCGAAGAGGACTGCCGCTTCATACCCTTGGCCAGGTCACAGAAAGTTGCCTTGATGCATATAACATTTCCTATCAATTGGTTGAAACCGTTCAAACATCAGGTGATCCTGTAAAATCAGAAAAAATTAAACACCTGCTTCGCAAACGGCTTGAACAATTTGAAACAAAAGGCGATTGCCTGATAATTTCACACTTTGACCAGGGCAGCTTTTTGCCCGAACTTCACATCCCCCACATTTCTCCTGTGGGCGGGTTTGACCCGGTATCAGAAAGGGTCACCCTTTTAGATGTGGATTCATCCCAGGCCTTTCCCTATCAGGTTTCTTTTGATACCTTTTACAAAGGATTGTCAAGCAATTACAACCCCATATTCCGGTTGTTCGGATATGGTGAGGGCGGTTATGTTTTTATACAGGTTTAAGCTGGTCTTTCCATTAGAATCGGGTTAAATAAATTATAAAAATTATTTTAAGAAGGCAATATCCTTATGGCAGAAAATCCTTCATATGAAGTCTTGAAACAAAAAGTCAAGGAGCTGGAAAAAGAGGTTTTATCCTGTAACCGGCTCAAAACTGAGCTTGAAGCAAGCCGGGAAAAACATCAGACCATTCTGGACAATATTGTAGAAGGCTACTATGAAGTGGATCTTCAAGGTAACTTTATTTTTTTTAATAATGCCATGCAGGACATTCTTGGGTTTGAAAAACATGAAATGCTGGGAATGAACAACCAGGCGTTCATGGAAAAGGAGACGGCCAGGAAAGTATTCAAGACCTTTAACCAGGTGTTTCAAACGGGCAAGCCGTCAAAAACCTTTGACTGGGTTCTCATTCGAAAAGACGGGAAAAAAAGATATATTGAGACCTCTATATCCCTGATCCGCTCTGTTGAAAACAACCCCATTGGATTTCGCGGGATTGCAAGGGATGTGACTGAAATCAGGCAAGCCGAAATGGCCTTGCGCGAAAGTGAGGAAAAATTTCGTCTGACATTTATGACCAGCCCGGATTCAATTAATTTAAACAGGCTTTCCGACGGGATGTTTATTGATATCAACACCGGATTTACCCAGATCATGGGATACACCCGAAATGACGTTTTGTCCAAAACATCAGCTGAACTTAATATCTGGGTGGATATAAAGGATCGTGAATGGATGGTTGCCCAGTTAAAAAAGCATGGCGTGGTAAAAAACATGGAAGCCAGGTTTCGATCCAAGGATGGTACCATAAGGCATGGGCTGATGTCTGCAAGCATCATCCGGTTTGAACAGGAAGATGTGATCCTGTCCATCGTCCGGGATATCACAGAACAAAAACGGACCCAGGAAGTCCTCATCCAGTCTGAAAAAATGCTTTCCGTGGGCGGGCTTGCAGCCGGCATGGCCCATGAAATCAATAATCCTCTGGCCGGCATCCTGCAGAATGCCCAGGTCATTGCAAACCGGCTGTCTGCCGACCATCCAATGAACCAGAAAGCAGCAGAAAAAATCGGCGTCCCAATGGATTTAATTGTTCAATACATGGAGCAGCGGAAGATATTTGAATTGATTTCATCTTTGAGAGAAGCCGGTAACCGCGCGGCTGATATTGTTTCCAATATCCTTTCTTTCAGTCGAAAATCAGATTTGTTTCCTTCTGAATTCAATATTAAAAAATTAATGGACGCCACCATTGAGATTGCCGGGAATGACTATGATTTAAAGAAAAACATTGATTTTAGAAAAATATCAATCCTTCGAGAATACGAAGATACGGCGTTTTATGTGGAATGTAACGGCAGCAATATCCAGCAGGTTTTCCTGAATATATTGCGAAACGCTGCAGAGGCATTGTTTGATAAAAAAATGAAAATTGACCCCAGAATTATCATCAGGATCCTTGGAGAAAAGAATGGTGTACGGATTGAAATTGAAGATAATGGACCGGGAATAGAAGAGGTGATACGAAAAAGGGTGTTTGAACCGTTTTTTACCACAAAACCGGTTGGATTGGGTACAGGACTTGGTTTGTCGGTTTCCTATTTTATTATCACCGAGAATCATAAAGGCCGGATCTTTGTAACGTCTTTGCCCGGACAAGGGGCAAAATTCGTTATCACCCTGCCGTTTAAACATTCTGACCAACAGGATCTGTAATGTACAGATGGAATTTGATATTCCTTTAATATTCGTTGATTTTCTAAAAATTACTATGTAGTTTCATATTGCACGCATTGAATATTTAATGAGCCATTTGATCTGGAAATAACACCCGTCACCTGAGGCAGAGTCGTGAAAAGGCAGCATAGCTTGTATGGAAAATTACAATGGACTCAAATGAACATAAAATAGGATTTGACAAGCTGGTCAAGCTGTTTGAGCAGACACAAAATGAGCTGCAGGGACAGGCAGCCCGATCAGTAGATATTGCCCTGGTGGTTCGCAACTGGCTGTTCGGCTGGTATATAGTGGAGTATGAGAATGGAGGACTTGAGCGGTCTGATTTGTATGGTAAGAAACTGATCAACAGGCTATCAGGCGCCCTGAAGAAAGCTGGAATCAAGGGAATGTCACCTACTAATCTAAGAATATTCAGGAAATTTTATTTGGCCTATGAGAAGATTCAACAGACAGTGTCTGTTAAATCTTTAACGTCACAGATTGGGATAGCAAAGACGCAATTGAGAACGTCTGGCCAATTTTTATCTGCCATGAATGAACAGTCTCACATAGCGCAGACAGTCTCTGAGAAATTAGCAGGTAAGTTTACACTTGGCTGGTCTCATTATGTAATATTGCTGACTATTGGCACGGATAGTGAGCGAGGGTTCTATGAGATTGAGGCTGCTCAGAACAGCTGGAGCGTACGGGAGCTGAAGCGGCAGATTGAATCCGCACTATATGAACGTCTTGCGCTAAGCCGGGATAAGGAAAAGGTCAAAGAGCTTTCTGAAAAAGGACAATTGGTCGGTTCAGCTGATGATATTATTAAAAATCCCTATGTACTTGAGTTTTTGGGTTTTGTTGAAAAACCCAGTTATACAGAACATGAACTTGAAACAGCAATTATTGATAAGTTAGAGCATTTTTTGCTGGAGTTAGGCAAAGGCTTTCTTTTTGAAGCGCGTCAGAAACGCTTTACCTTTGATGATGATCATTTCTATGTGGATTTGGTGTTTTATAACCGTTTGTTGCGCTGCTATGTATTGATTGACTTAAAACGCGATAAGCTGACGCATCAGGATCTGGGTCAGATGCAGATGTATGTCAATTATTTTGATCGTTATGTCAAAACTGATGACGAGGCGCCTACGGTCGGTATTGTTCTCTGTCACAGGAAACATGATGCTTTGGTAGAGCTCACGCTACCTGAAGATGGCAATATTTATGCCTCCAAATACCAGCTTTACCTCCCGTCAAAAGAAGAACTGAAGCGACAAATTATGGAATCCCTCAGAGAGCAGGGAGGGAACAATGAAGCCTGAATTTAATTCAAACCTTGAATATTGGTTCCTGCTTAAGACTGAACATCACCAAATAAATCAGCAGGGAGTTCAGGGAAAATATTTGAATATGGGAATCAAAGGTGTTTATCGATACGCAAGACAATAATCTATGAAAATCCTTCACACATCAGACTGGCACATCGGTCGGTTGCTGTATGGCCGGAAACGATATGATGAATTTTCAGCTTTTCTTGACTGGCTGGTAGAAATTATAAAAACAGAGCAGATTGATGTCTTGCTGGTGGCTGGTGATATTTTTGATACCACAACACCCAGTAACCGGTCCCAGGAACTGTATTACCGGTTTCTGTGCAAGGTCTCAGCTTCCTGTTGCCGCCATGTCGTGATTATTGCGGGCAACCATGATTCTCCTTCTTTTTTAACAGCGCCAAAAGAATTGCTGCTTGCATTGAATGTCCATGTGGTGGGGGCCAGCACAGGCATTCCGGAAGATGAGGTCATTCTTTTAACCGGGGCTTTGGATGTTCCTGAAGCCATTGTGTGTGCAGTGCCGTATCTGCGGGATCGGGATATCCGGGTTGTAAAGGCCAATGAAAGCATGGACGACAAGAATAAACAGCTTATTGAAGGCGTGCGGCAGCATTATGCCGATGTTTTCAGGGTGGCGCAAAGGCAAAATGAAACATACGGCCCCATCCCTGTCATCGGCATGGGCCATCTTTTTACGGCCGGCGGCAGAACAATGGACGGTGACGGTGTAAGAGAGCTTTATATCGGGTCTCTGGCCCATGTCAGCAAAGAGATTTTTCCCAAGGGGTTAGATTATCTGGCATTGGGGCATCTGCATGTTCCCCAGAGGGTTGGAAACTGTGACCATATACGGTATGCAGGTTCACCGATCCCCATGGGGTACGGAGAAGCAAAGCAGCCCAAAAGTGTTGTAATCGTTGATTTCAAATCTCATCCGTTAGAAATAAAGCTTCATGGGGTTCCTGGCTTTCAGGCCCTGGAAAGAATTACTGGCACAATGGATGAAATACTTCAAAGAATTGATGCACTCAAATCAGACAATAGTCGTGCATGGCTGGAGGTTGAGTTTACAGGAGATACAGATGCTGGAAATTTAAGGCAGATGATTGAAGCAGCTGTTGCGGACAGTGGTATGGAAATCAGGCGGATAAAAAACAGGCGGGTGATTGACAGGGTGATCCGTCAGGCATGTGATCAGGAGACCCTTGATGATCTGGATGTAATTGATGTGTTTAACCGGCTGCTGGATTCAGCACAAGTGGCGGATATGGAACGGCCCAACCTGCTCCAGACATACCAGGAGATCATCACATGTCTTCATGAAGAAGATACCAATGCACAATAGAATGGGGTGTCATGAAAATTTTATCCCTCAGATTTAAAAATCTTAATTCACTCTATGGCGAATGGTGTATTGATTTTTCACAGCCCGAGTATGTGGTTGACGGAATATTTGTCATCACAGGCCCGACAGGAGCCGGCAAGTCAACTATTCTTGATGCCGTCTGCCTTGCCCTTTACGGCAGAACCCCGCGATTAAAATCCATTGGTCTAGGCGGCAATGAAATCATGTCCAGACAGACCGGGGAATGCTTTGCCGAAGTGAGTTTTGAAACCCGGGCAGGAAATTTTCAATGTCACTGGAGTCAGCGCAAAGCCTATCAAAAGGCTGACGGTAACCTCCTCGATTCAAAGCATGAGATATCAGATGCCGTAACCGGACAGGTTCTGGCCTCGAAAAAACGGGATGTGGCAGCCAGGATTGAACAGGAAACCGGAATGGATTTTGATCGATTTACCCGTTCCATTCTCCTGGCCCAGGGCGGGTTTGCCGCATTCCTCCAGGCTGTTCCGGATGATCGGGCCCCCATTCTTGAGCAGATTACCGGTACAAGAATTTACAGCGAGATTTCAAAAAAAGTTCATGACCGCAGGAAGGATGAAGAAAAAAGACTTGAACTGCTTGAAGCAAAAACTGCAGGGATCGCTATCTTAAGTGATGAAGATGAAACGTCCCTCAACCGGGAACTTGTAAACAAGCGAACAATTGAAACAGAACAAAACCGGAAAAACGAGGACGTTGGAACTGCGATTCTCTGGCTGATGGGGATCGAAACAGTGAAGAATGAGCTGTTAAAAATCGACAGGGAATCAGAAGCCTTATCAAAAGAGATCATTGCATTTAAAGCAGATAAAGACAAATTGCAAAAGGCTTTAACCGCAGCAGAGCTGGAGAGTGAGTATGCAACCATTGTAACCAAAAGACAGCAGCAGGACCTTGATTTTTCTGCATTGGCCAAATCACAAGCCCTGGTTCCGGATCAGGAAAAAAAGCTGGCTTCAGTGGAAACAAACCTTGAAAGCGCAAAAGAGGCGGTGACGACTGCCAAACAAGAACTAAAAAATGAACTGGCATTGATTAAAAAGATAAGACCCCTTGACCTTGAAATTTTACAAAAACAATCGATCTTAAAAATTGCTGAATCAGACTGCCGGAAAATAATGGCTCAGTTGGCCGGGAAAAAAGAGCAGCACCAAAAGGCCGGGAGAAACCTTGCAGTGTCACAGGACACTGCCTTGGCCGTGGAGGCCTATCTGTCTGCCAATGCCTGTGATGCCGACCTGGTGACGCAATTAACCGGAATCAGTGAGCAGATAAAAAATTTAACAGCATCAATGACAACGATTGACGATCTTAACAAACAGGTTTTAGAACAAAAAAAACTGCTTGCCAAAGAAACTGACCGGCATAAAAAGCAGGAGACCTTGTGCAGAAAGCTTGCCAATGGGCATGATGCTGCAAAAAAGGGAGTGATACAAACAAAAAAGGCGATATCCAATTGTCTGGGTGACCGCCTTCTGCGGGAGTACAGGGCAGAACATGACGGCCTTTTGCGTGAAATGGCATATAAACAAAAGATTGCAAGTCTTGAAGAGGATCGGGCCAAATTGCAGGACAACACGCCTTGCCCATTGTGTGGATCTTTGCATCATCCCTTTGCCCAGGGGAATATTCCCAAAATGGATGAGACCCAGAGAAAAGTTAAAGATTTGTACTGCCTGATTCAAAAAGCAGAGCAGCTGGAAAACCAACTCAAGACCGATGAGTCTGAGGAAAAAAGGGCGACGGCTGCCCGGGCTGAAGCTGAAACTCTCCTTTTACAGGCATTGCACAAAAGACAGGAAGTTGAGACAATCCTTCTGCGGTCTGAAAAAGAGTTACAGACCGCATCAAATAAGTATACAGGGTTGAAACATATGGTTGGTTTGACACTGGAACCCTTTGGCATCCCTAAGATAGCGGATTCAGACCTTGGAGAAATAGTCAGTGCTTTAAAGGCCCGGCAGAAAAACTGGCAGGATCATCAAACCCAAAAGAGTGAAATTGAAAAAAAAGACAGTGAGCTGAAGGCTGAAATCAAAAGTCTTGATGAAGTTTTGGCAGGCCTGAAGACCGACCTGAAAGAAAAGCAGGAGGCACTTGATGCGCATCAAAAGGCTTTTGAAACCCTTACATCTGAACGAAACAGGCAATATGGCAGGAAAAATCCGGATACAGAAGAAAAAAAGAGGGAAGATATAGTGATTGCAGCGGAAAATTTTGAAAAAACAGCAAGGAAAATCCGGGATGACATAAAACAGCAGCTCAATGAATCAGCCGTCCGCATCGCAGCTTTGAAAGAAAATACAGGAAAAAGAAAACCTGAACTGGATGACCTTGAGTCCTCTTTTACGGCAAGTTTAAAAAAAGCGGGGTTTAAAGATGCGCCGACATTTATTTCCTGCCGGGTTCCCCTTGAAGAGAGAAATACACTCAGCTTAAGATCCAGGGCATTGGATGAAAAGAAAACCCGGACAGCCTCGCAAAAAAAGGACTGGGAAAACAGGCTTTATCAGGAAATCCATAAAAAACTGACAATAGTCCCCCTGGATGACCTGAAAAAAGAACAAATAAAAATCAGGGAAAGCCTGAAGGCCCTGGGCGAGGAAGTCGGCGCCATAAAGCAGAAATTGTCGGACAATACCCTGGCAAAGGCCAAACTTGAGCAGAAAACAGGTTTGATTGATGCCCGGAAGAAAGAATGTGCAAGATGGAATGCTTTGCATGCATTGATCGGTTCAGCCGACGGGAAAAAATTCAGAAATTTTGCCCAGGGACTCACCTTTGAATTAATGGTATCCCATGCCAACAGGCAGCTTGAAAAAATGTCGGATCGTTATCTGCTGGTGCGGGATGAAAAACAACCCCTGGAGTTGAACATTGTGGATAATTACCAGGCAGGCGAAATCAGATCGACAAAGAATCTTTCAGGCGGCGAAAGCTTTATCGTCAGCCTGTCGCTATCGTTGGGACTGTCCAATATGGCCAGCCGTAATGTCCGTGTGGATTCACTTTTTTTAGATGAGGGATTCGGTACCCTGGATGAAGATGCTTTGGAGACTTCTCTGGAAGCTTTAGCCGGGTTGCAGCAGAAAGGAAAATTAATCGGTGTTATTTCTCATGTTTCAGCCTTGAAAGAAAGAATTGCTACACAGATAAGCATTGCGCCCCTGTCCGGGGGTAAAAGCTGTATCACAGGACCTGGCTGCAGAGCGAATCATAACCGATCCAGTTAAAAATAGCGTGGTTTTTGCATCTTTTTATTCTCCTTTCTTGACAATATATCCGTGTTGAATTAGGTGTTAACCTGTTAAATTCGATGAAGTTTGCCGACCCTTCACAATGGCCTTGGCATGTCCAGATGTTAATCAGTTGAAAGAGGTGAATCTTGGGAATTGGAATCTTGCAGGGTAACGGAAAAAAACATAAAGATACAGCAGCCCATAACCGTCAGACAAAAGGCTGCCTGGAGGCAGCATCAGACGTTGGTTTTTATACCGGGAATATTGTTGTTTCAGGCGCTGCCATAGGCCTTCCCGGAACAGGGAAAAAGGTTTTTGATGCAGATAATTTTGACATCATTATTTCAGGCACAAACCTGATCGAGCCCCTTTCCCTTGAAGAGAAAGAGAAAATGCTGGATAAAAATGTGGTCCGGCTTTTTAAGGAGCCTGACGGAAATGCCAGGTTTGTTAAGATCACAAGCACCGAGGATGTAATCCAGCTTGCCGGGCAGCTGGGGTATTTTGATCTGAAAGAAGAGTATGGTATCAAGCACAAATATGACCTTGCCATGTCCCTTGCCCTTGCCGCTGGATTTGAAGCGCTTAAAGATGCCCATATCCCTCTGGTCATGCAATACAGAGAAACATCAGCCGGCACAGAAATTCCAAACGGTTTCGCACTTCCAAAGATGATGCAGCAGTCAACCGGGGTGATCCTGTCCTCAGTGTTTTCCAACAGTGAAACCCTGATTGATGAAATGGAGAGATACTATTGTAATAAATTTTTTGTCAAACCCTATGAAGAATTTGAAAATATTTATTACCATTTAATGGAAACCGTAAAAGAGCCAAAGATAAAGCAGCAGATTTCCGCCTGGTTTTTTTACATCATGGAAAAAAGAAAAACCTATGAAACATACGAGTTTGACCGTAATTTTATCCTTAACTTCTGCCCCCTGGGCGCGGCTCATTTTGCCCAGATTATTCGCGCCAAAGGCCCGAATCTGAATGTGAACGGGGCCTGTGCGTCCACCACCGAGGCGCTGGGTGTGGCTGAAGACTGGATAAGGACCGGGCGGTGCGACCGGGTGATTGTTATTGGTGGGGAATCTCCAACATCCCCTGCCCATAATCAGTGGATCAACACGGCCTTTTTATCTCTGGGTGCAGGATCAGTTAAAAAAACGGTCAGGGAAGCGGCAAAGCCGTTTGATGAAGCCAGGAACGGGACCATCCTCGGCAGCGGTGCGGTTTCCATTATCATGGAAAAACAGGACTGTGTCAGGCAGCGGGGTTTGAACGGTCAGGCCCAGGTCATGGGAACCCACCTGGCCAACAGCGCATTTCACGCCTTTAACATTGATGTCCGGCATCTTGCAAATGAGATGAACCGGTTCTTAACCGGCATTGAAAAACGCTATGCCCTGGATAAAAGTGATTATCCGTCACGGCTGCTGCTCATGTCCCATGAAACCTATACTCCGGCCAGAGGCGGGAGTGCCGATGCCGAGGTCATGGCATTGAGAACCTGTTTCCCAGACAATTACCAGAAGGTCGTGATTTCCAACACCAAGGGATTTACAGGGCATACCCTGGGTGCGGGAATCGAGGATGCCGTGCTCATTAAATCCATGCAGAAAGGTCAGGCCCCTCCCATTGCAAATCTTACCCATATCCCCGAGGCGTTTAAAGACCTTAATTTAAATAAAAATCCCCATGGAAACTATGAGTTCGGGTTTCATATGGCTGCCGGGTTTGGTTCCCACCTGGCATTTATTTTCTTTAAAAGAATTGATGAACAAGGGATTGAAAACAATCCGGAATACAAAGACTGGCTCCGGCAGATCAGCAATAGTACCGATCCTTTAGTAACCCTTATTGATAATATCCTGTGCATCAGCGATCAGCAAAAGGAAGCATAATCCAGCACTATTACCTGTTCTTTTTGACAGGGATAATTAATCATAACTGAAATCAATCTCTTATTTTTTTATATTTGGTTGATTATCTGTTTGATGGATGGAATTTCCACCAACCAAAAGATGAGGTACATGGTTACTGTTTTAAAACCCCCAGACTTTTAATAAGATCCGGATATTTTTAATAAATTCCCAAAAGGGGAAATACAAAAAATTAAATGGATCTTGAAAATAAATTATTTATACAGTTCAAATAGTTAATATTTTTACAAGGTTTTGACAAATGATCAACATATGGATCTTTTTTCATCAAGTCTTTAATGGACTCTAAAAATTCTATATTGCCTGAAACAAACATGATCGGAATGGTTTTGTCTGATTGTCTGATATGATAATATATATCCATCCCGTTAATATCCTCTGGAAGAATATAGTCCAAACTTATAAGGTCATATTTATTTCTTTCAAACAAATCCATTGCAACCTTCCCGTTATTGGCAATATCCACTTTGTGGTTACAGGGCTCCTCCGTTAATATTCTATATTGCACATCTGAGAGAGCAGTTTCATCTTCAACAAGAAGAATAAATTTTCCAAAATGTGCTTTTCCTGTTCGAATTTCTATTTTCTCTTCATATGTCAATTCTTTTTTAACTACTGGCAGACTGATTTTAATCTTAGTTCCTGAACCGAATTCCGACTCAATCGAAATAGTGCCTTTGTGTTGCTCAATATATTTTTTTACATTCGCCATCCCATAACCAGAACCTTTGATGCTGGTTTTATATGAGCCGGTAACATCATTTCCTCCTTTTAAAGTAAAAGAAGGTTCATAAATATTCTCCAGGTTGTCTTTTGCAATTCCACATCCATTATCCTCAATTTCAAAGCAGATATGATTATCACTACTGTATGTTATAATTGTGATTTTTGGATATTCAACTTTACTCATGGCATGGATTGAGTTTTGTATCAGATTTACAAGCGCATGCTCAATCATTCCAGGATCAGCGAGCAGTTCCGGGATACCAGGACTTTCTTTTTTTATCAGCTCAATTCCTTCCAGATCCTTTCTCATCAGATTTATAACAAGATCAATTTTTTCGTTGATTCTAAAAAATTCCTGTTTGAGTTCCTGGTCTTTAGCAAAAGCAACCAGATTTTTTGTTAAGTTTTTACCCCGTATCGTTTGTTCATATATTAATTCAAGAGTCTTTTTTATTAGGGAATCCTGACAATCCAAAAGGGAGAGTTCAGTATTACCCATAATAATTCCTAAAACATTATTAAAGTCATGGGCCATTTTTCCGGCAATTCGACCAACCAAAGCCAGTTTTTCATTTTCACTTGCAATTTCCTGAGCCCTTATTCTTTCATTTTCTGCCTTTTTATGTTCGGTGATATCTCGAAGTGTTCCCGTCAAACCTAATGGTTCACCATTTTTGTTATAGTTTAGATCTGCATTTACTGAAATATGACAAGGTTCCCCAGTCTTCTTTTTAAATAAAAGTTCAAATCCTCGTACTTGTCCTTTTTCCTTAAGCGTGTAAAGCAACCCTTCCCGGTCTTTTGGGCTTTGGTACAACATATCCGTTTTTTTTCCGATCAGTTCTGCTTCTGAATAACCCAGAATAATTTTAGCAGATGGGCTGACATTTTCTATAGTCCCATCTAAATTGGTTTTAAAATAGACATCCATTAAATTATCAAAGATATCATGATACCTTTCTTCACTCTCTTTTAAGATCTCCTCCGATCGCTTACGCTTGGTAATATCTTGAGTAACAATTTGTAATCTTTCGTCTTTTTGTATTTTTAATGGAGTAACAGTGACAGACAGCCATTTGTCTTTTTTCGGAGTTGGGTAGAGGGTTTCAAACTCTTGAGTCTTGCCTGTTGATAAAATCGTATCAATGACACCCTGATACATCTCTGCACGATCCGGCCTCAGTTCAAAAAATGATTTGCCAATGATTGTTTCCGGTGTTAGTTCAAAAAAATTAGCCCCGCAATTGTTTGCTAACAGGATATTCCCCTTACTATCGGTTAAATAAGTTAGAAAATTATTACTTTCAAATAATGTACGGTATTTTACTTCATTCTCCCGTAGCGCATCCTCTGTTTGCTTGTGCTTGGTAATGTCTCTTGCTATTTCTGTAAACCCTTTAATTTTTCCTTCCTGATAAATTGGGCAAAAGGAAAATTCAAAATAAAGAACATCCCCATTATCAAGCTGGTGAGAATATTCTGCCTTGAACTTCTCTCCACTCAAAACTCTTTGATGTAGGCCGTCCCAATACTCAATTTCCTTAGAATCATCCAATAGTTTGTGTGGTTGTATACCGGGTTCCATCTCCAGATTTACCAACTCTTTCATAATTTTCGCATATGCAGAATTGAAATATTGGGAAATCCCGTTTTCATCAGCGATCATTATATAGTCTTCAGTATTTTCCAAGAACATGGATAGTTGAAAAGCTGAACGATCATTTAGGCCCTTTTTCTCTTTGGTAGTTTTCTCAATCTCCTCATAGTGTTGAACTTTTTCTTCAAGATCTCGTATTTTAGATATTAATTCTTCATAGGTTGGTTTATCAGCCATTATAAGGATGTCCTATTTCTAAAAATAAAAGGGGATCTGCTCATTGAGTGGTCAAATTTTTTTGCATAAAGATTGACTGTCCCAATAATCAATAATTACAATTATCTCTGAAAAAGCTTGTTGAAATAACGTTACATCAGAAACTATAAAATTGCAAAAATATTTAGATGTTTTGATCCGGTTACTCGTGAGTATATATGGTATCAATAGTGACGAGTAAAATTTTCAGCTTAGCGACAACTTCTAAAAGAAAAACTCAGGAATTCAGAATCAACAGGCAGTGAGGACTACGACCAAGGCAAACTCCGTTTTTTAACAGAATGAAAACCCCAGATTATCCCTGGTTTTTAATATGCGTTTAAGACCGGTGATGCAATGATTAAAGGCTAATATTTTCTCCCTCAGTTATTTCTTGTCCTAATATGTATTTACCGATATAGTGGTACAGAATTATGGTTTTATGTCTCCGATACATTGCCTCCGTAAAAATAGGAGATGATCACAACGTGTTTCCATTGGGATACACCAGAGCCCGTGAACTTGTTCAAAATGCAGGAAAAATGGTAACTGTAAATTTATACCCTCATGATCTAAGACGACATGCCGCCATTTACGCAAACAGATCAGTGGTTCCCATTTAAATTGTTTTAAAAATAATTCTCCGCCATGCGAATCTATCAGCGACCCAGCAGACAACTCTTTTTTAAAAAACTATGATGAGATCAATTGAGAACATATTATGAGGTTGTGTGATATCGTTTCTCATCATTATGAAAAAGTTGATCGCGAAATCATTTATTCCTATAGTATTCAATGCTTATATCTGAAAATGTTTATACATTGTTGACACGATATTCTCTGTGCTGTAATATGTTTATACAATGTTTAAACTTTTAAGGGGAAGCGAAATGATAGAACTGATTATTAAAAAGTGGGGCAAGAGCCTGGCAACACGGTTTTGAGCAAAACAACTGACATTTATTTCTGGGAACAAAAAAAGTACTGCAACCGGCACAAGGAACTGGCTCCATAATCCCTCCTGGAAATAGCTACGAGGCGAATTAAATAGAGGGAATTATATATGATTTTAAAAATGTTTAAGGGAATTAAATGGAAGAAGTAAATTTGGTGGTAGGTAATTTATCCTGAAATTGGTTGCGGCAATGGTCTTGGCAATAGGGGGGAATTAAATTGCTGTTTCCAGCCAGGGCCTCAGAGGTAAGTGAAGCCCTGGCTAAAGTAAGAGCTGTCGTAACAGAATAGCGAATTTCAAAGCGAGCATTTT
>JAHJLN010000177.1 GCA_018821715.1 Pseudomonadota bacterium
GCTTATGATTTAGCGGAACCCCTCTCACCCTGAAGTGGCCGGGTCTTGTTGATAAAGATAAAATGATCCACAGTCAATTTTGTTTTTTTTACATGCGATGACCCTGATGGTATCCTTCATTTTTTAGCTTTTCAGTGTTTAGCAATAAACGCTAAATCAGAATGACAAAATTGCGATTTACACCCGAAATTCTGGTGCCCCTGGTGTATTCCGGGTGTAAGTTTCATTAACAAGCAGCTGGCCTGTCAACTATTTTTTATGCTTGTTTAGTTTTCCTGTTATTTATGGCTTTAATTTTCAAAGAAACCGCTTTCCAACGTTCTTTTTCCACTCGACCTGCGCTTTTTGTCTGCCGGTCAGACAAATATGCCAATTCACGCCTCATTTTGTGGTGGCTATCCAGCCTGTCTTTTCTGATTGCACCTGTCGTTACTCCGTGAAGCACCTGACAGCCAGGCTCACATGTATGACTGCAATCGTGAAAACGACAGGTAGTGGCAAGGTTTTCTATCTCTGGGAAGGCAACATTCAAACCACCTCCGTCATCCCAAAATCCTATTTCCCGAATACCTGGATTGTCAATCACCATGCCTCCTTGAGGCATCATGATAAGACTGCGGCAGGTAGTGGTATGTTTTCCTTTTCCCCCGCTTGCACTTACCCTATTAGTGGCCTGCATGGTTTTCCCGGAGAGACGATTCACAAGCGTTGATTTTCCAGATCCTGAAGATCCGACCATGACAATTGTTCGGCCTTTTGAAAGATAAAGCTCCAATGGAGCCAATCCGATTGAATCCTTTGCCGAAATACAATGCACCGGAACTTCAAAAGCAACAGTTTCCACTTCACAAACATAATGCTCAGGATTCTGATGAAGGTCGGCTTTGGTCAGAATAATAGCAGGCGTCAAGCCACAATTATATACCAGCGTCAGATACCGTTCTAACCGCCGCATATTGTAATCTTGATCAAGACCGCAAACAATGAAGACAGTATCAAGATTTGCAGCAATTATCTGCGCTTTATTCGGCTGTGAACCTTGCTTGCCATGCGTACCGGCCGCCCCTCTGGACAAGCTGTTTTTCCTTGGCAATACTGCTGAGATGACTTTATCGTTCACGAGGACCCAATCTCCTGTGACTGGAAACAGGTTCTTTTTTTGGTGATTTAGCTTTCCTGCCGCAGTAGCGAGGCTTTCTGAGTTTCCCTGGCTAATAAGAAAACTATTTTTCCGCACTCCGACTACTCTGGCCGGAAAAACTTTTTCGTTGCAGATATTGTCCAAATGAGTCTGAAAATGGGAATCCCATCCCATTTTTATAAGAGGTTGGAGAATTTCGTTTATGTTTGTATTATTTACATGTTTTTTATTAATCATCATTGATCATCACCTACTTTTTTTATAGTTTCCTTGGGTAATTTGTATGCATTAAGGACCAAAAAATCTATGATTAGACTGATAGCTTCTTAAAATATTATCTTAGCGTAGGGGCGTTGCAGACGAAAGGCGTAACAATAACTGCGGAAGTTTAGATAGATTCTATCCGGAAAGAGTCAGAAAAATTTTAGTTTGTTTTTATCCAACTATTAATTTTGATCTGGACTAAATTAACATCAAACTGCCACCGAATCAATAGTACCTTTTGTCGGCAACGTTTGACACAATATCTAATAATCTCTTAAACAAAAAATTCCTTTTAAAAAAAATTAAACGAGTGTGTTCAAATATCATGATTTTGCAGTTATTGTCAATTTTTAACGAGTCTGAATCTGTGCTATTCCTTTTCATAAAAGGATTAATCAAGGTCGAATTTTTTAAACACAGAGAATTTTGGCCGAATAGAATAATGCAAAAGTAATTATTCCATCGGCCAAACAATTATATTTTCAGGTTCAGTCAGCCACGAACAGGTTCACAGCATCAATATACTCTGGGTCTTCTTCATCAATAATACGGACAAGCTCCTTATGCATCCGTTTTTTTAATTCCTGGAAAATTCCTCTTTTTTTACCAAAAGAGGTCGCATATGCCACAGCGTCTGTCATCAATGCCTCAGGATCGCAAGCTTTGACAATAACATTGGCGGATTCAAGATCGACTGCCGTCATTCTCCGGCCGGACAATATCATCTGGTTAAATTGATATTCGGGAATGGCCTTTCTCACAAATCCGATCATACCGGGTAAAAACGGTATAGACACATCCACTTCAGGAAAGCAGAAAAATCCCTTATCTTTTCGCATAAACCTGAAATCACAGGCACAGGACAAGATGGCACCGTTTCCAAAGGCATGGCCGTTAATGGCCGCAATCACGGGAACAGGAAACAGCAGCAGCCGTTTGAAGATAGTATTCATTCCATACATGAATGAGATTACGGCCTGATTTTCCTTGGTATAAAGTTTGCCACCGATCCATTCCACATCAATGCCCTGGGAAAAGTTTTTTTCATCTGTTGAGGTCAGAACCATGGCTTGTATATCAGTATCTTCAAGGATCTCATCCAGACAAACATTCATACGCTCAGCAAAAATTTGGTTCATTCTATTGGGACCGTTGCACATTTCTATAATGGCAACATTATTTTCTTTTTTCCATTCAATTACAGCCATGATCTCTCCAATATTTATTTAAGGGTTCATTTCATAGGTATCAATCAATGAATATACATGCTCATTTAATACCCTATTAAATTTATCATCATCCACAACCGGTCTTTTGATCATTTTCAGGCATGCGCTCTGCTGCAGCTCGGTGGACAACCCTTTTCCATAAAGTTCAAGACCATATTGTGAAAAATCCCGGACCATGAAATTAAAAATTTGATCCAACAGATCATCATCAGTGTTTTCTATTTTTGCACTTTCAATAATGAGTTGTCCGTAAGCAACAAGGGTAAAAATTTCACCCACGCACAGAAGATAATCAAAATCATTCATCATCTGATCTTTTAAATCCATCCCTGAAACCATCAAAAACTCTTCATAGGCTTTGATCTGTTCTTTGAATATTTCGAGGTTGGGTAGATTTTTAGATGCATAGGTTTTTCTAAAATCATGGAATTGAATTTTTGCATATCCTCTTGTGGGACCCTGCTCGAAAAGATAGTCGTCATTTTGGGAACCGTTCATTTTCGGAATTTCCGGAAATTTGCCTGGATTGAACATATAGCTTGCAATCAATTTAACAATAAGGGCCATATTTACATGTCTGGTTCCTTCAAGTTTGGGAAAGCCCCTCAAGTCAACCACTGCCTGATTAAAATAGTTGTCCTTTTCAAATCCCTTAGCGGCAATGATATCCCAAAGCATTTCGTGGACAACTTCACCCTGGATCGCAACTTTCATTTTCATTATGGGGTTGTACAGAAGGTAGCGCTTATCGTCTTTTGATGCACATCTCATGTAATCGGTTGCTCTGAGACCAAACAATTTCATGGCGGCAAGACGACAATAGGAGTCCAGGAAAAGCTTTTTAACATGGGTGAACTCGGTCACTTTTTTGCCGTAAAGATGGCGATGGGCAGCATGATTCAAGGATTCGTACAAAGAATGGGTGACAATACCGATGGCACCTGAACCGATATTGAATTTACAGATATTGATGGTGTTGAGCATATCATCCCATGCCTTGGGTCCTTGTGAAAGAATCAGCTCATCTGTGATGGGATAATCATGGAGTTCAAACTCGGCCACATAGTTCTGGGCATCAATCACATTCTGAATACATTCATATTTTTCATGTTTTGAATCCACAACAAAAAAAACATAGTCGTCCGAATCGGCAATTTTTCCAAAAACAGTGATAAGCCCGGCCTCATTTCCATTGCCGATATAATATTTGCTCCCCCTTGCCACATAGGTTCCGTCTTCACAGGGGTACAGTTTCATGGAAGATGAGTAGATATCTGCACCATGATCTTTTTCCGAAAGACCGAATGCGCAGAGAGGGTTTTGTTTTAAAATTTCAACAGCCTTGTGTTTAAAGGCTTCGTTATCCCCCAGGAAGACCGGGTCCAAACCCAATGTAGACACATGATACATATACCAGTAAGCCATACCATAAAACCCGCAGATTTCTGAGAATTCAAACATCCTGTATGTGCTGTAATATTGATCTTTAGCCCCATATCCCTTTGGTAGAAATAGGGTTTCGAAAATTCTTTCTTTTTTGATAAATTCAGCAAAGTCATATGTGAATTCACGGGCATGATAATCTTCATTCAATTTTTTCAGCCCTTTGTTTTCAAACCATTCAATGGTTTTCAACATAATCTCTTTGGATCTTTCATCAGGATACTTCCTGTCCTGGTATTTTTTTGGGTTAAAGAGTAACATTTTTGCCTCCTTTATAAGTCAGTATACGAACTAAAAATATGGATAAGGTTGTTGCAAAACCATTTGTTTTCAGATTAATCCTCTAAAAACAAGGTTCGCAGCAAGCGTTTAAAAATTATTTTTTCTTCCATGGTAAAATCCTCCAGCAATAGATCATTGCCCCTTATTCTCAACTCAATCAGCTCTTTTTTAAGGTCATTGGCCTTCTTGGAGGGATAAAGTCTGAAAACGCGTTTATCGCTTTCATCCGGACGTTTTTCAATCCATCCGCCGTCACCCAGGCGATCAATGATGCCGGATAAAGTCGCTTTATCAAGAATCAGAAGCTTGCCCAACTCAGCAGCGGTGGTGCCTTCCTGATACCAGAGACCTTCAAGAATAAGGTGCTGCATATTGGTTAATCCATAGGGGATTAATTCCTTTTTTAATAGACCATGAGCCTTTTGATGGGCTTTGGCCAGAAAGAAAAATGTACAATCCGGAATGTTTTTCATATCAAACTCCTTTGCATACGAACAACTAATCCAGTCGATTGGTTTTGTCAATATTATTTCTATACTCAAGCAAAATAAATTTTATGTTATATCTCCCTGGCTGCCTTGTATCCATCATGAACAGCATCAAACGCAGTGGCAATCTTTCTTGTATCATTGCTTATGTTCATCTCTTAACACGCGCCGTAAAACCTTTCCGACATTGGATACGGGAATTTCATCCCTGAACTCAATAATTTTAGGTCTTTTATACCCTGCCATATTTTCTTTGCAAAATTGCTCAAATTCTTCAATGGTGGCTTTCTGGCCGCTTTTTAATTTTATGAATGCCTTGACCTTTTCGCCGCTTCTTTCATCCGGAATACCAACAACGGCTGTCAGTTCGACTTTAGGATGCGTATAAAGGATATCTTCAACATCCCTTGGATAGACATTGAAACCGCCTACGATAATCATGTCTTTTTTGCGATCTGTAATCGTAATATATCCATTTTCATCAATATTCCCAATGTCGCCCGTTAAAAAATACCGTTGCCCGTCTAGGGTTACAAAAACCTCCTCATTGGCATCCGGCCGGTTCCAATAGCCTTTCATGACCTGGGGACCGCAGGCGGCTATCTCACCGTCTTGACCCCTTGGCATCTCTTTGGTTGAATCTTCAAGATTTAAGATTTTAATATCGGTTTCCGGAAGGGGGAATCCTATGGAACCGATTTTACGCGTTTCCCTGAATGTCGGATTGGCAGTCAGCGCCGGTGATGTTTCGGTCAATCCATAAGCTTCAAAAATAATAGACCCTGTTTTATCTTCAAACTGCTTGCAGACCTGCGGCGGCAAGGGCGCTCCACCTGAAATACATCCTAAAAAACTTGAAATATCATATTTCCCAATGTCGGGGTGGTTGGCAAACGCCACAAAGATTGTGGGCACTGCCGACATAAATGTGCAACGGTATTTTTGAACGGTCTTAAGAACTTCTGTAAAAGGTGGTTTTCCTGCTCTTGGATCAGGGATACATACGATTTTTGCTCCCAGAAGACAGGAAACTAAAAGTGCACCGGTCAGCCCGAAGCTGTGATACCAGGGAAGCACGCCCAATACGCAATGATAATCCCCCATAATCAGTTTTTCAGCTGGTTTTCCTTTATAGTGAACCAGTCTGCACCATTCATGGGATGCCATGGTATTATAGGTAAAATTTGTATGGGTCAGTTCCGCACCCTTGGGAAGACCGGTTGTTCCGCCCGTATACAGCATGATTGCCGTGTCTTTTTCAGGATTGATCTCCACAACCGGTGGATGGGGTGATGCCGTTGCAACAATGTCATCCAGCAGAAGATGTCCGGGTTCGATCTTGTCGGCTTTCGGCAGTTTTCCCAATACCCCGCCCAAAAAGGCCTTAAATTTTGGCAGATAGGATTTAATATTGCAAACAATAACCGTTTGAACACCTGTTCCTTTTACAGCAGTTACCGTACTGGCATAGAAGTCCTTATGATCCATGCAGAACACCATCTTTGACTGTGAATCTTTCAGCTGGTGATTTAACTCAGGCGCTGTATAGACAGGATTGCAGTTGACTGCAATGGCTCCGGCTTTCAGAATACCAAATAAAATCTCCGGAAACTGGGGAAGATTCGGAAGGAAAATAGCAATCTTATCCCCCTTTTTTATGCCTTTTCCAGCCAAAAAATTGGCGATCCGATCTGCTGTATCCTTAACTTGAGCATAGGTTCTTTGAGCACCGTTAAAAACGGTAAACACATTATTTGGATACTTTTTAGCTGAATCGTCCAGAAATTTAAACACCGGGAATGAGTAATCCCCTACTGTACGGGAAACACCTTCCGGCCAGAAAGGGGTATTCCAGGTTTGACAGGATTGATTGCTCTGATCATTCATATTACCTCCTTGTGGATTAAAAAAAATTATGGCTGCAAATCAAACATATCTTCAGCAATGGATTTGCGGATCTCTTTTCTGCATTTTTCCATCTCATTTCTAAATTTTTCTGTTGAAACTCTTAAATCCAGGGTTCCGTTCATCAAGCGGCAAACCCCTTCTTTTTTAACCTGAAGAAAATGAAGCCGGCTTTCTCTTGAAAGATTCCGGTATAAAACATCGGTCATTTTCTGAAGCATAGGCGTAACAGAGTTTAAAAACAGGGATACCATAAGATTGTTTGCCAGTTTCCCGACCAGCTCCTGAGCAAGAATATCAAGTTCTATAAGTTTTTCTATATTGTCAATATGCGCTATCTGGGAATTGAGAATTTCTAAAAACCGCTTCAAATCAAGGGATGAATACCTCAGGCTTGCCATGAACATGATTTCAGGATAAGTCGCTGTCCAGAAAGCCATGATTTCATCCACAAGGAACGAATCCAGGATGGTTTTATTTTCCTGTATTTCCTTTATGGAAAAAAGAGTTGTCAAAAAATCCAATCCCCCGGTTTCCTTGAAATCCTGTATATAGACGCCATCACTTCTCCTGATATCAAGAAGATTCATCATTTCAAGCTGTTTGAGTGCAATCCGCAAAGATGCCGGGTCAACGCCGAGTTCTTTGGCAAACGCTCGCAATGGCGGTAGTTTTTCCCCAGGCTTTAATTGCCGTGTATACAGTTTTATAAGAAGCAGATTAAAGATCCCGTTATCTGATTTTAAAATTTTATTGGTATTCATAATTTCTTAGCCATATTTATTTTAAATGCCTTTATTAAAGGGTTTAATAATTTATTTTAATGGACTTTAGCAGGTAAAAAAAAAATTATCAACTATATTAGTTAGATAATATTTGACTTTGTTAAAACAATATTTAATTATTGATTAAACAATAAACAGATTTATAAAATATCAATCACTGAAACAAGAAAATAAAAATGAAAGGATTTTAAAAAAATGGCTCAACTCATAGCAGATAGAAAAGAAATTGATTTTATTTTGTATGAACTTTTAGATGCTCAACAATTACTCAAGTTTGAGAAATTTAAAGAGTTTTCAAAAAAAACAGTTGACATGATGATTTCTGAAGCCAGGAAACTGGCCATTAAAGAAATACTGCCCACCCTTGCTGAAAGTGATCAAAACGGGGTCCGGTTTGAAAACGGCCGTGTGATCGCGCCACAATCTTTCCGAAAGGCAAGACAGGCGGTCCTTGATGCAGATCTTGTATCCACCATGGAAGATCCTGAATGGGGGGGACAGGGCCTGCCGTTTTTAATTTCCGTGGCCATTATGGAATATACGGTGGGAGCCAATTATTCCTTGAGCGGATATACCCATATGGGTCACGGAACAGGAAAAATGATAGAACTCTTTGGAACTGACCGGCAAAAAGATCTCTTTGTTAAAAATCTGTATACCGCCAAGTGGGGTGGGACCATGCTGTTGACTGAACCCGAGGCAGGATCAGATGTGGGGGCACTGACCACCACAGCAAAAAAAAATGCCGACGGAACCTATACCATTACCGGAAACAAGATTTTTATCACAGCTGGAGATCATGACCTAACTGAGAATATTATCCACCCGGTGCTGGCCAGGATTGAAGGAGCACCTGAGGGAAGTGCCGGCATCTCCATCTTCATTGTCCCCAAATTCTGGGTGAATGATGACAAAACCATTGGCGAATCAAATGATGTTCAGTGTGTCGGAATTGAAAAAAAAATGGGAATGCACGGTTCACCCACCTGTTCCCTGTCCCTGGGCGCCAATGGAAATTGCCGGGGATTTTTGCTGGGAACGGAAAACAAAGGTCTGCAGATCATGTTTCATATGATGAATGAAGCCCGCCTCAGTGTTGGTTTTCAGGGCAGTTCCGCCGCATCAATGGCCTACCTTTATGCCCTGGATTATGCCAGACAAAGAATTCAGGGGAAAGATATTGCAAGCCTTAAAGACCCGGAAGCCAAATCCATCCCCATCATTAAACACCCGGACATCCGTCGAATGCTGACCTGGATGAAAGCCCAGGTGGATGGGATGAGAAGTCTTGTTTATTATGTATATGCCTGTTTGGATAAAAAAGAAGTTTCAACCAATGAATCAGACAAAAAGCTTGCTTCAGATATGATCGACCTTCTGACCCCGGTGGTCAAGGCCTATTGTTCTGAAAAAGGCTTTGATGTCTGCATTCAAGCCATCCAGGTCTACGGCGGTTATGGCTTTACCAGCGAATTTCCTGTGGAACAGCTGGCCCGGGATGTTAAAATCGCCTCTATCTACGAGGGCACCAACGGAATCCAGGCCATGGATTTTCTGGGAAGAAAACTTGGCATGGAAAAAGGCAATGTGTTTTTAAATTTTCTAAATGAAATCAATAAAGTCATTGCCGCGGCAAAAGAAAAAGAATCTTTAACCGCCCTTGCCCATGCCCTTTCAAAGCAGGTCCAAGGTCTCGGTGATACCGCCATGATCATTGGCCGGGCAGCTGTTTGTGAAAAATATGCCTCAGCCTTTGCCAATGCCCACCCTTTTCTTGAAGTGACCGGAGAAGTCACCCTGGGGTGGATGCACCTGTGGCGGGCGCTGACAGCCGTAACCGCACTTGAAAACAATCCAAAACAAAAAGACCGGATTTTTTATGAAGGGATTATCACCACGGCCAGATTTTACATAGAGACGGTTCTGCCGGCAACACTTGGAAAGATGAAAGCGGTTCAAGGTCTTAGCAATGCAGCATTGATCATGGAAGAACAGGCCTTTGGATAAGGATGATAAATCAATCCTGCTGCCAAGCGACATTTTTACCCTAAGGAAACGACCATGACAGACAAATTTATGAGCATGAAAAACCTGAAGTTCACTCTCCATTCCAGGGGAGGGAAATATTGTTCCAAAACCCCTGATTATTTAAAAGATCATACCGCTAAAACCATTGATCTGGTGCTCAAGGCGGCCTTTGACCTGGGTAAAAAAGCAATGCATCCCATGTTTGAAGAAATGGACAGACAGCCGCCGGCACTGATAAACGGAAACGTCCTTGTTCATAAAGGGGTCAGGCCCATGCTTGAAACCCTGGGAAAAGACGGCTGGATTTCTGCAAGTTTTCCTGAAAAATGGAAAGGGGACGACATGCCCGCTTCCCTGATCCATTGTATTAATTTTATTTTTGCTGCTGCCAATTATTCTGCATCAGTTTATGCAGGTCTGACCATGGGGGCTGCCAATTTAATTTTAAGTTTCGGCTCTGAAAAACTGAAAAACATTTATCTGTCTCCCCTGCTCGCCGGCAAATGGCAGGGAACCATGGCACTTACGGAACCGGAAGCGGGAAGTTCCTTAGGAGACCTTTGTTGTGAGGCGCTGCCCGTAGAAGAGGGGCACTACAAAATAAACGGGGAAAAAATCTTTATCTCAGCCGGCGACCATGATGGCGTGGACAATGTCATTCATCTCATGCTGGCCAGGATTAAAGGCGCGCCATCAGGGACAAAGGGAATATCGCTTTTCCTGGTGCCGAAATTCAGACCGGATGAACAGGGTAATCTGATGGACAATGATCTAATCGTCACCCAGGTATTCCACAAACTCGGATACCGGGGAGCCCCCATTGTCGGACTGCGCATGGGAGAAAAGGACAATTGCACAGGATATCTTGTGGGCAGGGAAAACAAGGGGCTGTCTTATATGTTCCAGATGATGAATGGTGCCCGCCTGGAAGTGGGGATGGGCGCCACGGCCATTGCGACTGCTGCCTATCATGCAGCCCTTGATTACTGCAGGACACGGCACCAGGGCAGAAAAATCACCGCTCCCAAAGATTCAGCACCGGTCCCGATTATCCAGCACCCGGATGTCAAGCGCATGCTGCTTTTTCAAAGGGCTGTGGCTGAAGGGTCTTTAGCGCTGATTCTCCAATGCGGCATGTATGAGGATATCCTTGCCAGAGACCCGTCCCAGACCGATTGTCATTTGCTGCTGGAACTGCTGACCCCCATCGCCAAGACCTATCCGTCTGAAATGGGAATCCTGTCCACAAGTAATGCCATCCAATGTTTCGGCGGGTATGGGTATTGTGATGATTTTCCTGTTGAACAGCATTTCAGGGACATGCGCATCCATACCATCCACGAAGGGACCACCGGAATCCAGGGCATGGATCTTCTGGCCAGAAAAGTGACTGCAGAAAACGGCAGGGCCATGGTGCTGCTGAAAGAAGAAATATTGCTGACAGCAGAAAAAGCAGGAAGATGGGCCGAATTAGAGGACATGGCAGATACCCTTTTGTCCAATATAACGCTTCTTGAAAAAGTAACCATGGAAATGACAGCAGTTGCCGGGAAAAAAGGTCTGGACGCATATCTGGCCAATGCCACTCTTTATCTTGAAATGTTCGGCATTGTTGTCATTGCATGGCAATGGCTGTCCATGGCCCAGAAAGCAGCAGAAAAATTGGAACAGGAGAGGACAAAAAAAACAGACCGGCTCTTTTATGAAGGAAAGATCCACGTCGCAACATACTTTTATTCCCATGAGCTTGCCAGGGTCAAAAGCCTATCCATGACATTACAGAGTGAAACCATGGTTACACTGGCAATGCCGGAGGTCTGTTTTACAGATTAAAACACAGGTTTTCAAGACCAACCCAAAACAATGACTCAATAATTAATTACAAACAAGAAAGGATAATTATGACAATAAGAATTTCAAAAGCGGCCGTTATCGGGTCGGGAATCATGGGAGGCGGTATTGCAGCGCTTCTTGCAGGTGCGGGGGTAGAGGTATTACTGATGGATATCGTGCCTTTTGATTTAAAAGAGGAAGAAAAAAATGACCCAATTGCAAGAAATAGGATGGTAAAGACAGGTCTTGACGCAGCCCTTGCCTCATCACCGTCTTTATTTTTTAATAAAAAAGACGCCACCCGGATTTCCATTGGAAATCTTGATGATGATATAAAGAAACTGGCAGATTGCGACTGGATTATTGAAGTTGTTGTTGAAAATCTTAAAATCAAACAGGATTTGTTTGCCCGGATTGAAAAAATTAGAAAACCCGGTTCAATCGTTACGACAAACACCTCAGGCATTCCTTTAAAGGATATCAGTGAAGCCTTTTCCAAGGAATTTAAAGAACATTTCATGGGAACTCACTTTTTCAATCCGGTAAGGTATATGCATTTGCTTGAACTGATTCCCGGAGAAGACACCCTTCCCCAAATTCTTGAAACCATGGCGGTTTTTGGTGAAAGGAACCTGGGCAAGGGTATCGTATGGGCAAAAGATACCCCGAACTTTGTGGGAAACAGAATCGGCATCCAGGGTTTTTGTGCTGTCACAAACGCCATGATGGATGACGATTTATCAATCCCCGAGGTGGATGCATTATTTGGTACGGCCCTGGGGCGGCCCAAGACAGCCTTATTCAAAACCACTGACCTTGTTGGTCTGGATACAACGATCAATGTGGCCCAAAACTCCTATGAACTCTGCCGGAATGATGAACAGAGAGACACCATGATACTGCCGGGTTTTATCAATCAGATGGCTGAGAAAAAGCTTCTGGGAAACAAGACAAAGGCAGGGTTTTATAAGACAGAACTGACACCTGAATGGAAAAGAATCCGGAAGGTCCTGAATCCTTCAACCCTTGAATATGAAGATCTCACAAGACCGGATTTCCCCTGTCTTAATGAAGCCAGAAAGAAAGCAACGCTTGCCCAGAAAGTGGCATGTGTTCTCAAAGGAGACGACAAAGGCGCTTTGTTTGCCTGGAAAATGGCTGCCAATGCCTTTCAGTATTCAGCAAACCGTGTTCCTGAAATCGCAGACACCATCGTTGAAATCGATAATGCTATGAAATGGGGGTACAATTTTGAAAACGGTCCTTTTGAAATGTGGGATACCTATGGCGTTCAGGAGGCGGTTCAACGCATGGAAAAAGAAGGGCTCAAAGTTCCTGTTAATGTCAAAGCCATGCTGGATGCCGGCAACACCTCATTTTACAAACTTGAAAACGGTGTAAAATATTTTTACGATTTTGCCTCTTCAAGCTATAAAGAAGTTCTGGTTGGTAACTCCATGGTTTCCATAGCCGCAGCCAAAGGGAATAATAAAACGGTCCTGGAGAATGAATCGACAAGCCTTGTGGATATCGGGGATGGCGTATTCTGTGTGGAATTTCATACCAAGATGAATGCCATTAATTCCCAGATCATCGACTCCATTGACCAAGCCCTGGATTATGTTCATAAAAATGGGGTCGGACTTGTCATTGGGAATCAGGCAGGCGGCATGCCCGGCGCATTTTCCGCCGGCGCTGATTTGAGCCTTATTTCCAGACTCTGCCATGATAAAAAATACGCTGAGATTGATATACTTCTTGAAAAGGGTCAGGCAGGTATTCAAAGAACAAAATATGCGGCTTTCCCTGTGGTTGCCGCACCCTATGGCATGACCCTTGGTGGTGGATGCGAGAGCTGCCTGGGGGCGGATCGAATGGTCGCCCATGCCGAGCTGTATATGGGGCTGGTTGAGATTGGCGTTGGGCTTCTTCCTGCCGGCGGCGGAACCATGAACCTGTGGAAAAAATATGTTGATGCCCTTCCCGGCGGCGTTGCAAAAAATATTGATCTGTCCAAGCTTTTCATTGCTGCATTCATGAATGTTGCCATGGCAAAGATCTCCACATCTGCTGCCCAGGCCGGAACCCTTGGATATCTTGGCTTGTCCGACAGAATCGTATTCAATAGGGACAACCTGATTGGGGAAGCCAAAAAAGAAGTTCTGAAAATGGTTGGCGACGGGTATATACCGCCAATGAAAAAACCGCTTAAAGTAATAGGGAATACAGGCTGGGGTATTGTAAATGCAAGCATCCTCAATATGCTGTCCGGTGGATATATGAGTGAGCATGATGCCTTTCTGGCTAAAAGAATAGCCTATGTCATGAGCGGCGGCGATGTGAACAAGAACAGCATGATTGATGAAGAGACAATTCTAAAGCTTGAACGGGATGCGTTTGTTGATTTTTGTAAAGAGGAAAAAACCGTCGCCAGAATCGATCACATGCTGAAAACCGGCAAACCGCTGAGAAACTAAAGGAGAATTGGATAATGAGAGACGCATATATTGTACAATCGGTCAGAACACCCGGCTGCAAACAGCACAAAGGGCATTTCAAAGAAACCAGACCCGAAGACCTGATTTCCTTTATCTTGAAAGCCGCTGTTGAAAAAACAGAAGGGCTTGAACCCGAACACATTGATGATGTGATGCTGGGGTGTGCATTTCCTGAAGCAGAACAAGGCATCAACCTGGGAAGAATCGCTCCC